>VGVY01000187.1 GCA_016873835.1 Ignavibacteria bacterium | reverse complement strand
CCTAATCCATTTAATCCAAGTACAACAATTCAATATGTCATTCCGAGTCCGATTGATCGGGCGAGGAATCTTCAAGATTTCTCGTCGACATCGTCTCCTCGAAATGACGAAACACATGTGATTTTAAAAGTTTATGATCTGCTTGGAAAAGAGGTCGCAACGTTAGTAAATGAATACAAGCAAGCTGGTTATCACAAAATTGATTTTGACGGAAGCAAATTAACAAGTGGAATTTATATCTATTCAATTAAAGCAAACAATTTCGCACAATCGAAGAAGATGATACTAACTATAAATAATATTGTGCCTAAATTATTTGTCAAGGAACGGTCCTTGACATCAATGTAACCTTCGGGGTTTAATCACCTCGATGGTTTTTATCAACCTACTTAGAAAATTGGAAATAATTATATCAATAATTCAGCCAATGCCAAAAAATGTCCTCAATACTATTCACACTTAAAAAAAATCAGTGTTTTTAAAGAGCAAAATCAGTGTTTTAAGTGTAGACAAACCAGAAACCCTTATTGTAAATTTGTAAGTAAAAACGGCAAAAGTATGATTAAGAGCTTCCTTAGATTTATTGTTATCTCTGTTTTAATAATTACAAATTCTTGCAACTCACCAACTGAGCCAGAACCTTTACCTGGAAGGCGTGATTATGTGTGGAAGGTGGATACATTACAAATTCCTTTTACCAGTCTTATTCGTATTTGGGGAAGTGGGCCCGATAATATATGGGCAATTGGACCGGGTGGTGATTTGGGTAAAACAATTTATCACTATGATGGAGTTAACTGGAAAACAGATGGCATATCCCGACCTATCTCACCGCTTTCTGTTTTTGGTTTTAATGCATATGACGTTTGGTTAGGGGGTGGTGATGGAAGAATATGGCAATTAGATGGAAATATATGGAAACAAATTGTTCAGTTCTATCGACCAAGAGAAAAGGTAATAGGGTTTTCAGAGATATGGGGAGACTCACCATCCAATATCTTTGCCACCGGATATTCTGGCTATGAAGAAAGCCGCACTGCTGTTATAGCACATTATAAAGAAGCAAAATGGAAGTTGCTTGAATTTCCAGGTTTGAAATACAACTTTCTTAGAATTAAAGGCATCGACAAAGAAACCAGTAAATATTATTTGATGGGAATAAAAGAAACGTCCTCCGGCCAATCTATATTTGGCTTGTTTGAATTTAACGGCACCGATATAAAACAAATATATGAGGGGACAACTAGTAGAGAGACTTATTCCGCTGTCCAACAGATAGACGGAAAAATTTATTTTGTAATTGGCAATACGATTTATAGATATATAAATAATGAATTCAAAGAATTTGTAAAAATTGATAACACGAATTTTTACACACAAATATTTGGAAGAAGTAAAAAAGATATTTTTCTAAGAATGTTAGATGGCATTGCACATTATAATGGCAGCAATATTGAATATCTATATAGGTTTAATGGAAACATCTCAATAACAGATGCT
>VGVY01000186.1 GCA_016873835.1 Ignavibacteria bacterium | reverse complement strand
TGTTAATAATGGATATGTAGTAATCACCGGCAGCACATTGTATTTGATAAGGAGTTATACAAGTTAAATTTATTTTATCACTTTTATTGTCGCACTTGAAATGGGAAACAGAATAAATACCAAAAGCAGAATTTGGGTTAATCATTTTGTACAGTTCAATTTTGAATACATGGTTTTTTAATTCAATTTCTTGTAGAAAAAGATTGTCAAATCCATACTCTAGAAAAATATCTGCGCCGCCGTTAATGTATCCCCACAAGGCATCACCGTCAAATGATTCTTTGCGTATAATTTTAAAATCTGGGAAATCAGAGGTTGTTAGAAACGGAAAGGGGGCTTCCTGGGAGTTAATAACACTTGAGGCAATAATTAGAAATAAAAATATTTTTCTATTCATTATCCATTTTCCATAATGTTTTTTAATATTGTTTAAATGAGATAGTATTATTAACCGCAATCAAAATGAGTAACAAGCCTTTCTTCCTAATTTATTTTTATTAATAGTATTTTTTCGATATCTGCAATACCAAGATTCAGGTTTTGTGCAAGTTCCATAAAAACTCTACCACGGGGCGAGTCTTCTTTCTGAACACCTCGTTTTATTCTTTCTTTAATTACAATATCGTAGCCAATTCTATCAACGGCAACTGGATCGCTTCCGATTAAAATTGTTTTATATTCACAGAAAAATTGTGGATTAGCTCCAGGTCCTCCATTAAAGCAACCTTTAATTCCATCTACAATATTTAGAACAACTTTATCACGCAATGGCGGGAACGCACACACTTCGGCAGTAGTTTCAGCCCAAAGTTTTTGATGAAGTCTGCCGGTATTTGTTACAGAACCATAAGATAAATTTTTCAAACAAAGCGTTACGGAGGCTCCAGCGTTTTTTAAAATTGGAACGTTGATAATTTTATCCACCATTTCAGTAACAATTTTTGTGAAGTAAGAATATTTTCCTTCATTCACCATGTAAGGAATGGTTGCAGAATCGTATTTCCCTTCAACATCTGCCCAATAGTACCATGATGTATCAATCATTTTTAGGCTGTACAATTTTCCATTTGAATCATACATAGATCCGTTTTCAGGCCGCTCTGTTCCAATAATTTTTATGTCCGGAAAGTTTTCTGAATTAAAACCAGCCTCAAATAATTGCTCTTCTCTTCGGTCCCAAATAATAATGTTATTTCTTGGAACTCCTAATTCTTCAAGCTGCTTTACAATTGCTTGTGTTACTTCAACGCTTGTTGATAATTGTGCGCCGGCAACAGGATTTACTTTTAATCCAATTCTTTCACTTGGCGAAACAAATTGGCGCCATGCCTCCTTAAGGCTAGTTGTCCCGGTCAATGCTAACATTCCTTTTGATATCATTTCATAAACTTCATTATAAATTATTTTACTTTCTAAAACAGAGTTATCATTATCAACTTGAATAACTTTTCCGGGATATTTGCCTGGCATAGAATTAACAGTTCTCTGATATTTTAACGCATCTTCAATATTAGTTTGAGGTTTTGCTGGCGGTTCAGAAGTGATTTGAGCATTAATAAAACTTGATAAAAGAAGAATAA
>VGVY01000185.1 GCA_016873835.1 Ignavibacteria bacterium | reverse complement strand
GAATATTTCCTTACAATTATGAAAAATTTTTCATTATTGTTTTCTTCTATAAAAATATAGTAATGTCTATTTTTCAATTGGAAACATGCTCTTTATATCTTATTTCAGTAATTAATAATTGCACTCATGGAGGAATTATGAAAAAATCGTTACTACTTGCTTCTGTGCTAATTTTGTGTTTCACTTTTTCAATTAGTATTGCACAAGATTATGCTGGTAGCGAAGCTTGTAAAAATTGTCACTCAACAGCTTATAATAATTGGAAACAATCGGGTCATCCTTATAAGTTACAAAAACTAACTAGTGGAAGTGGTCCATCTTATCCAACTTTATCAGCTCAAAAAGCAGTAGGTACACAGGTCAATTACACTTTAAATTCTGGAATTCCAAACGCACCAGATGGGCTAACTTGGAATGATGTGGGATTTGTTTTAGGTGGATATCATTCCAATGCCCGATTTCTTGATAAAGAAGGTTACATCATTTACGGAAATAATAGACAATTTAATTTAACTACCAAAAAATGGGTTGCTTATACATCCGGCACTTTATCAAAAGCAACTTATGGTTTCTCATGTTACAAATGCCATACTACTGGTCCAAGCAAAACTAAAACTCAAGAATTTCAAGCATTCCCTGGTATTGAAGGTAGCTGGGTTGAAACTGGTATTGGATGCGAAGCTTGTCATGGTCCTTCAAAAGCTCACACAACAAACATTAGCAACAAACCTCCCAAAGAAGGGTTGAATTCTTGTAATAATTGTCATGCCAGAGATCGTAACGATGGAACTACAACATTTCCTTGGAATAACCGCGTTGAATGGCAGCCAAGAACAGTGAACAATGTAAGTACTGGTTTCATTCGCCATCGAGAACAAGGAGACATGATGCTTGCATCAAAGCACGGAAAAGCAAACTTTACTTGTGCAACATGTCATGATCCGCATAAAGGAGTTTATTTTAATTTAGGCGGCTTGAAAGCAAGTGGAACTTGCACAAATTGCCATCCAAATAAAAATATTGCTGGACACGAAGTTTCTAAAACCAAAGCAGAATGTACCGATTGCCATATGCCATTCGCTGCAAGAAATGGAGATCACTTTACTCCATATATTTCTGAACAAAGTACTCATTATTGGAAAATTATAACAGATAATAAAACTATGTTTGATAATTTAGAAGATATTTCAAGTACTTCGACACCGCCGGTTGTATATAAATTTATAAAAACTGACAACAATGGTTTATCAGGAATAACTTTGGATTATGCTTGCTTGCAATGCCATACAACTAGAGATGTTGCTTGGGCTTCCAGCAAAGCAAAAAACATACACAGTGTTGGAACAAGTGTAGAATTTGCATCCAACATTCCTTCTGCCTACACTCTTGGACAAAATTATCCTAATCCATTTAATCCAACTACAAATATTTCATTTGCATTACCAAAAGATTCAAAAGTTACATTGGATGTTTTTGCAGTAACTGGCGAATTAATATCAAGATTGGTTGATAAGGAAATGTCTGCTGGCTGGCATGAAGTTACTTTTAATGCTGCTGATAATGCAAGTGGTGTTTATATTTATAGAATTAGTGCAGAT
>VGVY01000184.1 GCA_016873835.1 Ignavibacteria bacterium | reverse complement strand
TTAGGTGAGCAGCCTTCTATTTTTATTTGCTTTTTAGAGAGGGTGCCGCAATCACCCTCTCGATATTTTTTAATGACTCATAGCCTCTATTTTAATTTACCCTGAATTACATAATTTTTCCCATTACTATAATCTATTCCAATAAAGAAAACAGTGTTCTCAAGTGTAATACCTCTTTGAACCGTTAAATCAGTTTTATAAATTGTAGAAAAATCGGAACCATTGAAATGTACAATGCCAGTAACCCCTCCAATAAAGAAATCATTTCTGTTTCTACCACAAATAATATTGCCATTTACTCCTGTTCCAGTATTGTCTTTCCAAATAATTAATTGTTTATCTGAATATTGGTATACTTTTGAATCGAGTGTAGCAAAAATCTCATCTCCAAGTTTGGTTACAAATGACCATCCTGTTCCAGTTAATAGTTCTCTAAATTCTTTTCCATCCCAATTATATACTTTTGCAATGAAACCTGTTGAATCATATACAGTCCCACTCATTACCAATACACCAGTTTTGGAATCGATTGCGATTGTTTCTAGACCAACTTTGACATAAGGAATGCTAACAAATTCCCAAACCGTACCATTATAATGAATAATAATTGCTTTTGCGTCAAAATTGCTATCTGCGAAACCAACTCCGAAAACATTTGAATTTGATAGCCCTGCAAAATTATTAATGTTAATCCTACTATAACCTTCAACTTTATATTCTCCATATTGTTGCCATTGGAAACCGTCATATTTCCATATTGTACTATTCGAATTACCAAGCCAAACTTCATTACTCGAAGTACCATAAATAGCAAACGGATTAATTTTTCTAGGAATGGAATCACAACGCCATTTAATTCCATTGTAATGCCAAAGACTAGTCGCTGTCCAACTGCTTGGCCCTACCGCCCATACATTGTTTTGTGAACTACCCCAAATTCTTCCTAAGTATAATGACTCTTGGCCGGGGTTTATTGTATCTACAGCCCATACATAATCTCTTCTTCCGGGCAAAGGTTCTGGTTCAGTTGGTGAGTTGCAAGAATTTGTAATTATTAAAACAGAGATAACAATAAATCTAAGGAAGCTCTTAATCATACTTTTGCCGTTTTTACTTACAAATTTACAATAAGGGTTTCTGGTTTGTCTACACTTAAAACACTGATTTTGCTCTTTAAAAACACTGATTTTTTTTAAGTGTGAATAGTATTGAGGACATTTTTTGGCATTGGCTGAATTATTGATATAATTATTTCCAATTTTCTAAGTAGGTTGATAAAAACCATCGAGGTGATTAAACCCCGAAGGTTACATTGATGTCAAGGACCCTTCCTTTACATGTGATTTAGGGCATAAAATTATTTAGCAATTATCATCTTCTTCGATTGTGTGAAATTATTTGTTTTTATTGTGTAAATATAAATTCCGCTTGTTAATTTACTTGCAACAAAATTAATTTTGTGATAACCAGCTTGATTGTTTTCATTTACTAATGTTGCTACTTCTCTTCCAAGCAGATCATAAACTTTTAAAATCACATGTGTTTCGTCATTTCGAGGAGACGATGTCGACGAGAAATCTTGAAGATTCCTCGCCCGATCAATCGGAC
>VGVY01000183.1 GCA_016873835.1 Ignavibacteria bacterium | reverse complement strand
AACAATTATGTTTGCATTATGTTTTGGTCTGCGAATTAATTGTTTTACAAAGTCTGAACTTCCTTCATATTCATCTTTTGTTTCATTAAAAGTATAATTGAGTTTTAGTGACAAATTGTTATCCGCTTTATATTTTGTAGACATCTCAATTCCTTTAGAAGAAGCTTTCGCAATATTAATTGTTTTGAAAAAAGCATCGTAACCAAACATATTATCAAGTTTAAGATCAAAGTAAGTCAGATCAATTTGAATTTTACCATTCAAAAAGACTTGCTCAATTCCAATATCCCAGCCAGTACTTTTTTCAGGTTTTAACTCAGGATTACCGAACATCGGATCGAACAAATAAAAAAGTGAGGGTGATTTGAATCCGGTTCCATATGTAAATTTTAATTTTGAGTTAGTTTCACTAAAAAAATATGCTGGAGCTATACGAAAAGTTGTTATACCGCCGTATTTCTCATGTTTATCAAACCGGAAACCAATAGAGGCAAAGATTGAATTAAATAGATTTATTTGATCTTGTAAGTAAACTCCAAAGTTTTTTGATGAGGATTTTGGAAAATTGCTTTCGAATTTTCCCCAATCGGTTTCGGATGAAAAATCTAAGTAAGCTTTCTCTGTCTCAGTTTCAAATCCAAGAGTAATCAAATTATTATTAAATATTCTAAAATTGTTTTGCCAATCAAACTTAAATCTTGAGAAATTGCTATAGCTATTCATGTAATTGAATGGATGTATTACATCAATCTCATCAGTTGTATGCGTATATTTTTTTACATAAGAAATATTAACAATCTTTTCCCACTTTCCATCAAAAGAATTGGCATATAGATTTGAATTAAACATTTGTTCTTCGGTTTTGAATTTAAAATTTATGTCATCGCCGTTAATTCCATCTTGATCAAGTTCGCTATTAAGGTTAACGTATTTATATGTTAATTTTAATTTACCAATTGATGGAATTTCAAAACCAATTCTAGATGTTATTCCTTGATTAATAAATCCATCTCTTTCCTTATTGCCATATTCAGCACTGCTTGTTGAAATTCCATCGCTTCCACTTTTCATCGCCGAAATGAAGTAATCAATTGGTCCAAACATTCCAGATGTGTTAAAATTTAAGTTATAAAAATTATTTGTTCCTCCGGTTGTGCTAATATTGTAATTTTGTTCAGAGAGAGTTTCTTTTAATACTATATTTACAACTCCAGCCATAGCTTCAGATCCATACAAAGTGCTTTGCGGACCACGAACAATTTCGATTCTTTCAATATCAGAAGTAGTCAAGCTTGAAAAATCATAAGCATTATTAGGTGAAGAAGCATCATTCATTTCAACACCGTCAATCAATACAAGTGTATGATTTGAATTAGTGCCTCTCATAAAAATGTTTGATAGCTTACCGTAACTTCCTTGCTGAGTTATTGCGACGCCCGGAATTTCTTTTAATAAATCGACTACTGAAAAATATTGTTTCTGTTTTATTTCTTCTGAGCTAATTACAGAAATTGAGCTTGCAATTGCATAATAAGGTGTTTCAGTTTTTGTTGCTATGATAACAACATCTTTAAGAGTTGTTTCCAATGTATCTGTTTGAGCAGATAAAATTATTGGAACTAGAAAAAAAA
>VGVY01000182.1 GCA_016873835.1 Ignavibacteria bacterium | reverse complement strand
GTGTTTTCATAAATCTTAGCACCAATTTTTATAGAAGTTTTATTTCCGATAAAAGCTGGTCCTTCTATAACTGAATTTGGGAATATTTTTGCATTCTTACCTATATAAATCGGACCGCTTTCAGCATCAAGAACTACTCCAGGTTTAATTGTTGTCCCCTCATCAACAAAAATATTATCTTTATCCAGTAAATGAACTCCATCATAAATTTTCCCAATTATTTTATTTGTACCATAATTTGAGGTAAGAATTTTAAAATCGTTTTTTATTTCATCACCATTTTTGGAAATTAAATCCCAAGAGAAGTTGATTATTTTAACTTCTAATTCTTTGATATTACATCCAAATAGATCCGAAAATTTGAGCGGATTCGATAAAGTACTTTTTATCAAATCAAGATTTGCATTGCTCAATTTAGCTGCAACCACTGTATTACCTTTTGTGTAGATCGTGTCGCTATTGTTATTTTCAAGTTCTCGAGCAACTTCGGTGGTCATCAAAACTCTTCCGTTAATAAACAAGCAAGAAGAACCTTTAATATCATTTACTAATAAAGTTGGATTTTTTTGTTTTACAAGATCAGCGAGATAGTTTCTGCATTGAAGTGTTATTGGAATATTAGGCAAGTAAAATTCTACTTTTTCACGTAAAGTTAAAATTCCACACCGTAAATCATATGCTGGTCTAAAATAAACAAGGGGTAGTAAATTTGAATAGTCAGAATCTTCGAATAAACAAATGGAATCAACCATGAATTCTCCAAATTGTTGAACACTGTAATATTGATTTCTTTTCCTTTTTTTTTCTAGGAATGAATAAAGATGTTATCATGCTGGATTTGAATTTAATTACCTAAGTTTAGCACAAACTTACCATGCGAATGGATAAGATTCAATTATTAATTTTCAGCTTAAAAAGAAAGCAAAGTTGAAAATGCTGTTAATTTTTCCCAATTTAACGATACAAAAATCATCAATTCATATTTTGAATGAAAATTCAATACTTAAAATCGTTCGAAAACACTAACCACCGTAAGTTTAATCAACTTTTCTTACGCCCTTGTCCAGATCACTAATTTTTTTAATCCATCTTCTTCATTATTTTAAGTAATAAAATTAATTAGGAAACAATATGTGTGGTATTGTTGGCTACATAGGCGAAAAGAACAGTATACCAATAATTCTTGAAGGATTAAAAAGACTAGAATACAGGGGATATGATTCTGCCGGCATAGGTATAATTAATACTACTGAATGTAAAGTAGTTAAAACAAAAGGAAAAGTTGCAGAATTAGAAAAATTAATTAATAAGGGATCAATTCACTCTAATCTTGGCATTGGACACACACGTTGGGCAACCCATGGTGAACCAAGTATGGTGAATGCACATCCGCATATAAATGAAGCCCATACAATTTTTTTAATACATAATGGAATTATTGAAAACTATGCAACCTTAAAAAAAGGTTTGCAAGAAGAAGGATATAAATTCAAAAGTGAAACTGATACAGAAGTTTTGGTTCATTTGATAGACCATTACTTAAAAACCAAAAATAATTTATTTCAAGCAGTAAGGTATGCTTTAAATGAAGTAGAAGGTACATATGGAATTGCTGTGATATATAAAAATGAACCAGAAAAAATTGTTGTTGCTCGTAAAGGCTCTC
>VGVY01000181.1 GCA_016873835.1 Ignavibacteria bacterium | reverse complement strand
AGACATTTTCTTTTTAATATCCAATGATGCAAATCATTATGGAAATGATTTTAATAATTCACCTTATGGAACGAATAAGGAAGCGCATTCAATCGCCACTTCAAATGATTTAAGGATAATTTATGAAAACCTGAATGGTGATATTAATGCAGAAAAATTGAAACAACTTACAACCGAAATATGGCCAGATACAGAAAGCAAAAAGCCAATCCCAATTTGGTGCGGTAGGTATCCAGTTGTGTTTGGATTAATGACTATCGAAAAAATTGCTAAATATTTTTCAGGAAAGTTAATTGAAGGGAGTCTTTTTAAATATTCAGACACATTTACAGAAAAAGTATTGCCAATAAAAAACACAAGCATGGGTTTAACGGCAGTATTTTCTTATGAGCATTGGTGTGGATGGTTTACGATGGGAATGTATTTGAAGTGATGAAACAAATTATGGAACATAGATTTATATGAATCCTTGGTTATATATTTCTCCTTCCGACTATGAAGCGCACATGTCCTCTCAAACTGTTATGCAGCTTCAAGCATTGAATAAAATATTTAAAGACACAATCTATGAATACAATCCCAAATCAATTTGTGTTCTTGGCTCTGCAACCGGAAATGGATTTGAACATCTAGCTGGAAAAAAATACAAAAGCTTATAGGCATTGATTTAAATCCAGAATACATATCTGTCTGCAAAGAAAGATATGAGAATACACTTCCTAAAATGGAATTGATTTGTGCGGATGTTCTAAAATTAGATTTATCAAGCTCATCATTCGATCTTATTTATGGAGCATTAATTTTTGAATATGTTTCATTAGAAAAGTTGATCAGAATAATCTCAGAATGGTTAAAACCAAATGGAGTTTTAGTCTGCGTAATTCAATTACCCAGCGAAATATCAGAGCCGGTATCGGGAACAACTTATTCAGCTTTACAAAAGTTAAACTCAATTTTAAAATTGGTTGAAGTTGATAAACTTGTAAAAACTGCTAAAAAAAACGAATTGAAAGAATCAAAATTTTACAAAGTGGATTTACAACAAGGAAAAAAATTTTTAGTTGGGCACTTTCTTAAAAATTGAATTATTACAAAAATCCTTTAACAGAATTTTCTAAATCTGTAATACTAGTGGAGGCTTCGAAAACTATTGCTCTCGTAGCTGAAATAATATTTACGATTCTAGATAAACCATTCATCTCAACTTTTATATAGGGCTCATTATTATTTATATTAATTTTCATTCTCTGCATGTATATCTTCATTTCTTTTTCTGAGAAAAAATTGATTTGCGCAATATTAATCACAGCTCGATTCATTTCCAGAGGTAACAAAAAAATCTCAAAACCATTTAAACCTTCAAATTGATCAAGCCACTCTATCATTCCATTTTGGAGTCCTAGAGAACCTTTGATGTATTTTATTTTTTCTATTTCTGAAACTAAATCCTTCTGTTTGAATAATTCCGGCAATTCTATTTCCTTGTAAACTAGTTTAGCAAAAACTTTCTCAAAAATAATTAAAGATAATTTCTGTTCTTCTTCAGAGCCATTTATGTTAATAATGGATATGTAGTAATCACCGGCAGCACATTGTATTTGATAAGGAGTTATACAAGTTAAATTTATTTTATCACTTTTATTGTCGCACTTGAAATGGGAAACAGAATAAATACCAAAAGC
>VGVY01000180.1 GCA_016873835.1 Ignavibacteria bacterium | reverse complement strand
TGATTTTTTTTAAGTGTGAATAGTATTGAGGACATTTTTTGGCATTGGCTGAATTATTGATATAATTATTTCCAATTTTCTAAGTAGGTTGATAAAAACCATCGAGGTGATTAAACCCCGAAGGTTAAATTGCTGTCAAGGACCGTTCCTTGACAAATAATTTAGGCACAATATTATTTATAGTTAGTATCATCTTCTTCGATTGTGCGAAATTGTTTGCATTTATTGTATAAATATAAATTCCACTTGTCAATCTACTTGCATCAAAATCAATTTTGTGATAACCAGCTTGTTTGTTTTCATTTACTAGTGTTGCTACTTCTCTTCCAAGCAGATCATAAACTTTTATTGTTACATGACCATCTTCTGGTAATTGATAATTTATTGTAGTTGTTGGATTTCTTGAAGGGATGGTTTTGCCAAAAGGGTTTGGGTAATTTGAATTGCAAATAAAAAGAGAAAACTTTATCTCAAATTAGGTGAGCAGCCTAAAATTATTTGCGATAGAGAGGGTGTTCGCAGCACTCTCTCGCTATTTTATTTTTTCTCAAGTCTCCTAATTTAATGTTCCATGAATTATTAAGTTTCTTCCAAGTGTAAAATTATGTTCAATAAAAAAAACATCATTCTTAAATAATAGCCCAATTAATATTTGTACTTGATGTGTGGGGTCGGTTTTATAAATAATATTGAAGTCACTTCCATTATAATGAGCAATACCGCCATTTGCACTTAGAAAAAAGTCATTTCTACTTCTTCCACATATAATATTTCCATTCATTGGGGTTCCATGATTATTCTTCCATAGAATTAAACTTTTATTTTCATATTTGTAAATCTTTGATGAATATGAAGCAAATATTTCGTTGCCTAATTTTGTTACAGATGTCGAACCCCCTATATCTGACAATAATTCTTTCAATTCTTTCCCATCCCAACTATAAACTTGACTTAAAAAATATCTTTCAGGTGTCATACCCAAAGCAGCTAAAACTAAATCCTTGCTTTTAGGATCGACTGCAACTTCCGTAAATTGAGTTTTAACTTCAGGAATTTTTAAAAACTTCCATTCAAATCCATTAAAATTCATTATTAGTCCTTTATATTCTTCATCTTCATATTTTTCAGTAGGATACTTTCTCATTATCCCAACTCCAAAAACATCATTGTATTTCAATCCATCAAAATTGCTAATATCGATTGAATGGTATCCTTCTTCAGGAATAAGTTCTGCAAACTGATACCAATTATTTCCATTATAATGCCAAATTGTATTGAAACCAGATGAATTTCCTAACCAAACATAATTTTGTGAAAAACCGAATAATCCATACGGAGCAACTCTTCTAGGTATTAAGTCACATTGCCATTGTTTGCCGTTATAATGCCAGATGCTTGTTGTGGAAGAACTACTAGAGCCAACAGCCCAAACATCATTTGGAGAACTCCCCCATAATCTTAATAAATATAAAGATTCATTTCCTGGATTTATTGTATCCACCTTCCACAAATAATCTCTTCTTCCGGGCAAAGGTTCAGGTTCTGTTGGTGAGTTGCAAGAATTTGTAATTATTAAAACAGAGATAACAATAAATCTAAGGAAGCTCTTAATCATACTTTTGCCATTTTTACTTACAAATTTACAATAAAGGTTTCTGGTTTGTCTACACTTAAAACACTGATTTT
>VGVY01000179.1 GCA_016873835.1 Ignavibacteria bacterium | reverse complement strand
ATATTCATAATTCCAATTCCACCAACAATCAGTGAAACTCCAGCAACAGAGCCAAGCAGAATGGTAAGTATCTTTGATGTTTCAGTTGCAGCTTCAGCTAAATCAGCTTGATCTTGAATAGTAAAATCATCTTCTTCGCCTTGCCCAAGTTTATGCGCCTCTCTCATAATTCTTCTCAATTCTTCTTTTGCTCGTGGAATTTGTGCCGGCGTTAAAGCGCTCACTTGAATTGAACTAATAAATCTTCCGCCAGATAATCTTTCGTGAACTGTTCTTGATGGAGCTAAAATAATATCATCATTACTAGTTCCAACGGATGTTTGTCCTTTTTCTTTGAGCACACCAATTATTTTAAAGGGTACGTTTCTAATTCTTACTTGTTGTCCAATCGGATCGTCATTTGGAAATAAATTCTTTGCAACTTCAGAACCGAGCAAACAGACTTTCTGTCGAGCCATCACATCTCTTTCAGTAAAAAATTCTCCCGAAGCTAATTTCCAAGAACGGATATTTAAGTAATCTGCCGAAACACCTTGAACTTGAGTAAACCAATTTCCAACTCCGCCAATAATTTGACCGCCCGATCTAACCAATGGTGAAACTCCATTAATATAGATTGCTTCATCTTTGATCTTCTGAACATCGTCAAATGTAAATCGGTTGAAGGAGCCCATTCCTCTGCTGACACCGCCGCTCATAGAAATACCTGGGGTTATAACAATCAAGTTGGATCCAAGCGATGCAATTTGATTTTCAACTTGCTGTTGTGCGCCATCGCCAATAGCCACCATTACTACAACTGCGGCAACACCAATGATTATTCCAAGAGCTGTTAGTAAACTCCTCATTCGAGATTTTAGAATACTTTTAAAAGCTACTTTTAAAATATTTTTTACATGCATAATTAGTTAACTCCATGCTCTTGTGTTTCAATTTCTTCTTTAATTTTTTTCAACTCCTCTTTCGCATTAAGGCGGTTTTTAATCATCGCATCTTTTATTATTCTTCCATCTTTTAACTCAACAATCCTTTTTGCGAACATTGCAAAATCACGTTCATGAGTTACAAGAATAATTGTAATTCCCTCTTCATTCAATTCTTGAAATACAGAAAATACTTCAACAGATGTGCGGCTGTCTAAATTTCCGGTTGGTTCATCAGCAAGGATGATCGAAGGTTCATTTACAAGCGCTCTTGCAATTGCAACTCTTTGCATTTGTCCGCCGGATAACTGATTAGGAACATGATGCATTCTATCCCCAAGCCCAACCCTCTCTAAAGACTGAATTGCTTTCTCTATTGGATTTTTAATTCTGTGTGTTCTATCATACATTAAAGGAAGCTCAACATTTTCTAGTGCGGTTGTGCGTGGTAATAAATTAAATCCTTGAAACACAAAGCCAATTTTTTGATTTCTAATTGCAGCATATTCGTTAGGTGTTAATTTGCTTGTATTATATTCATCTAAGAAATAATCGCCGGAAGTTGGTTTATCTAAACAGCCCAGCAAATTCATCAAAGTTGATTTGCCAGAACCAGAAGCACCCATTATTGCAACGAATTCACCTTCATTAATATTCAAATCAACTTCGCGTAAAGCTGGTACTTCAACTTCTCCAACTTTATATATTTTTGTCAGGGCAGACGTCTTGATAATATTTTTTTCCAAAACGTCCTCCTTAAAATCCTCTGCCAAATCCGCCCGGTCCTCTATTCTGCTG
>VGVY01000178.1 GCA_016873835.1 Ignavibacteria bacterium | reverse complement strand
TATGCGCAAGATGTACAAACAGCAAATGCAGAGCTTTCATTAATACAAGCAAAAAACAATTTTGAAAAAGCTAAAATTAATTTGCTTAAATATTTAACACTTGACATCGCGGAAGAATATATACTGGAAGCTCCATCCGAGAATCAATTCTTATTTGAAAATATTAGTACAAACCCTATTAGACTTTATGACGTCGCTTTACAAAATAGACAAGATTTCCAAAGTCAAAAATTGAAATTGGAGAATGCACAGCATCAGATAACAATTGCTAATGCCGGATTGTATCCTTCATTAAATGGAAATTACAGATTTTCAACAAGCGCTGTTGAACCTGGAAAACTTTTCAATCGAAATGTTTATAGTATGGGGCTTTCATTAAGCTTTCCAATTTTTTCTAATTGGAATACTGAGTATGTAATGCAATCGGCAGAAGTGCAATTAAAAAATTCTACAGAAGATATGATTGTTTTAGAAAAAGAAATAAAAGTACAAGTTAAAAACACATTGCTGGATCTTCAATCCTCCAAAGCTCAAACAGAGGTAACTGGTAAGGCATTGTTGTCATCCAAAAGAAATTGGAATTTGAAGAGCGAGAAT
Organism: Ignavibacteria bacterium; assembly: GCA_016873835.1. GTDB lineage: Bacteria > Bacteroidota > Ignavibacteria > Ignavibacteriales > Melioribacteraceae > DSXH01. Next base: position 1,304 of record VGVY01000178.1, on the reverse strand, counting down.
TATGAATTAGGAGCTGCAACATTTATTGAACTGCAGCAATCTTACAGAGACTATTTGCAAGCACAATATAACGACGTTCAAGCGCAGTACAGTTACTTCACTAAGCAATTTGAAATGCTGAACGTTCTTGGAAAACTTAATACATCACAATAATATTTTATTAGATTATTAAAATAATTAATGCTGGAACAACTCCGGCATTTCTATTTTACTTATTCCTTAAGGAACATTCTGGCCGCGTGATGTCACCCAAATTCTAAACCAATCCTCATTTGTTAGATTTATTTCTAATCCTTTTAACGCAGCTTTTATTCTATCAATTTTTCCGCTTCCAAGAATAACACAAAATTTTACCGGATGAATGAGAAGCCAAGCTGTGCAAATTGACTCAAGACTTGACCCAGTGTATTTGCTTGTTAATTCATAAAGAAGATTTCGAACACGCGAAGTCTTTTCGTCATTATCTGTAAATATTTTTCCTCTTGCAAATGGCGACCAAACCAATGGCGTCACTTTTTTTTCTTGAAGAAAATCTATGCTCCCGTTATCAAAATGCTCGTGATGCAGTATTGAAACTTCTATTTGATTTGTAACCAATTGAAAATTTAAACGGGATTGAAGCAGAGTAAATTGCTGAGGAAGAAAATTTGAGACTCCAAAATTCAAAACTTTACCAGATTTTTTCAATTCTTCAAAAACACACGCAACTTCATCTGCATTAATGATAGGGCTGGGTCGATGAATTAATAACAAATCAATATAATCAGTTGATAAATTCATCAAAGAGTTATTAACAGAATTCAATATGTGTTCTCTGCTTGTATCATAATGACCAATTTTTCTTTCGGGATATTTTGATGAAACCGGCTTAATTCCACATTTTGTTACTAATTGAATTTTTGAACGAAGAGCTGAATTCAGTTTTAATATATTGCCAAATAGCTTCTCACATTCATAATTGCCATAAATATCAGCATGATCGTATGTTGTAATTCCAAGCTCGAGTGTTTGATTAACCAGCATTTCTAATTCTTTATTAGAATAGTTCCATTCTTTCAATCGCCAAAGCCCTAAAGCAATTCTTGATAATGTAAATTCCATCTGATGATCCTAACAATTTTCAGTTGATGATATGCAATATACTATATAGATTTCATTTATAAAGAATTTGGTAAAGACATGAAGAATAAAACGATTGCACTTTTTTTATTTCTCAGCTCATTATTCAACTTTGCGTTTGCGCAAGAAGTTCGTCCTATCCGTGATAAAATTGGTTTCTGTTGGAATGAAAATGAGATGAATTT
>VGVY01000177.1 GCA_016873835.1 Ignavibacteria bacterium | reverse complement strand
CCAACTTTCAAATGCAGTATAAGAACCTGAAAAATCGTATGAATAAATTTTACTTTTACTGAAATAATAATCCGATTGCATAATACTTGCTGTTGCAGAAATGAAAAGTGGAATAGTAAACCCTACAGTTTGATTGAATGAATAATTCCGCACTATATAATTATAAAATTCATTTAATGATTTATTCTGTTGATAAGACATATAAATATTAGAAGAAAAATTTATTTTCCCGATTGGATAATTATATCCGGTCATAACAGAAATTAGTTTTGTGTTATTGTCAAATTTATTGCTGGTAATTTTACTGTCGTTTTCATGAAAAAAAGGTGAATAATTTATTTGCAGATAAGGAATGTCTCTAAATCTTAATCCTAAATTTATACCATAAGATGTAATTGTTGTTCTGTATCTTTTCCACGGAATTAGATTATCGTAATTATTTTTATAATAAAATTTTGCCGTGATGTTTCTATTTAATAAATCTTGTTCTGCTTTAAATTCATATGAAATCAAATCATTTTTAAGAAATGGAACGCCATGTGTTGAGAATCCTGGACCAAGATATTTATAAACAGCACCAAATTTTGTTTTGGTAGGTAAAATTATATTTGCATTTACTGAATATGCATAATCTACAGATGTACTGATTTTAGGTTTAATAATATTCCTAATCCATTCTGGTACGAAATCAGTTTCTATATCTGCAGCTTTAGTATCTCTTGTAAGAACAGAAGCTATAATTTCACCTTCGATACTGAACGCTTGATCGAATAAAGTTAGCTTTGCTTCAGCACCTACCAAATGATTTTCTTGTGGTTTAATTAAAGCTGTATCTTTTTTTACAGAATTGGCTTCATCCCACGACTTACTCGCTGTTAGGTAAAAATGAGTAGTCTGTTTATTACCTAAACCAATCTTTGTAAATATTATATTCCTTTGATATGTGGGTAAAATATTCGTACCCTCAATAGCTTTTTGAGATCTACCGTAAGTAAAGGCTAAATAGAAAATTCCGGGAGTGAATTCTATGTCGACACCAGAAACTGCAATTCCATTCATTGCTAACGAGGAATAACGGGGATAACAAGTACCGATACCAATATTGGAAAATAATGATAGGAAATCACCTACAAATGTACCTTCGCTAGCTGTAATACCTTTATTGAGTAACTGTTGAGGGCTGAATTGTAATTGAAACATATTTATGTTTTGTCTAATATCCTTTTGTTCAGATGAAACATATGCACTAAAACCAATTGGGATATCATAGAATGAAAGTGTACTATTAATATCCCACCTCCAGAAATTCTTTGGGATCTGTGAGTTTGTTCCTTGTCTATCCGAAGTCTGTGCATAGAACTTTGAATTTCCAGAAAATTTTATTGGTATTTGATTTTCGTTAATATTATTAGATATAAGATTAGTTTTGTTCATTGGTACATAATCAAAGCCCCACTTATTGAAAGCTAGATAATTATTTGAATTATCAATTTGATTTGTAATATCGATTAAGTCTCCTTCTGGATTGGAAGTATTTGGTCCATCACTAGACTTTAAAGCATCAGTTCCCATAAATGTAAATACACTAATTTCACTTTCGCTAATTTTGTTATTGTACTTATCAAGGATTTTTACTTGCCACGCATAGTGTTTTCCTTGCTCAAATTTTCTTGCCCATGTTGGATACACGAATGATAGTTGATCAGTTGTAAATGTAAAAAACGCTGGATTTGATTTTATTGCATCGAGAGGTGACTGAGTGCCGATTATTTCTACTATTTTATTTTCATTTTTTGATTCGGGTCTTGACGGTCTATCAAACAGCCAAAGATCATTCTGAAGTATGACTGAGAATAATGGGTATTCAACTTCAACTATTTGACCATTTGCTGGGGAAATTAATTGTGGAGGCCAAACATTTCTGACAATTTGAAGTTGTGG
>VGVY01000176.1 GCA_016873835.1 Ignavibacteria bacterium | reverse complement strand
GTAATAGCATTATCAGGCATTGGCGATGCTTTAATGTTCACACCTTCACTAAAAAAACTTAGTGATGAATTCCCTTCTGCTAAAATTGATATTCTAATAATGTATAAAAGTCTCACGGATGTTTTCACAACCAACAAAGTTATTTCAAATGTACTTTATTGGGATTTCCTCAATAAATCCAAACTTGAATCACTTGCTTTTATTTTGTCACTGAGAAATAAATATGAAATATCAATAAATGTTTATCCATCTAACCGTAAAGAATATAACTTAATAAACCTATTGATTGGGGCAAAAAAAAGAGCATCAATAAAATATTTACGCAAGGATTTTATAAACTTTGGATTTTTTAATAATTGTAGAATCACTGAAAATGATTCACTTCATAATGTTGAAGAGAATTTGTTGTTATGCGAAAAAATCAGCGGTAAAAAAACTATTCCAACTTCTTTAGAAATAAATTTATCCAACGCAAGCGAATTATTCGCAGATGATTTTCTAAAACAAAAAAATATTTCTTCTGATAAACTTATCATTGGTTTTCATCCGGGCTGCTCTATTCTTAAAAATCATGATAAGCGAAGATGGGAAACTTCAAAATTTGCTGAATTAGCTAAAAAACTTGTTGAAGAAAAAAATGCATTCATATTACTTTTTGGAGGACCAGAAGAAAATTATCTTAAAGAAGAAATATTACGCAGCTATTTAAAAAATACATTTTCTGTAACTACAAATTCATTAATAGAGACTGCGGCTATAATGAAACGATGCAGCACTTTTGTTACCAATGATTCCAGTTTGATGCATGTTGCGGCTGCATTAAAACTAAATGTTGTTGCCCTTATTGGTCCGACAAATAAAAATTATATTTATCCATGGCAAACCAATTATAAAATTGCCACACTGGAATTAGATTGCTCACCTTGCTTTTACTATTCGCCGAAGCCATTAACTTGTTCTAGAAAAGATGTTCAATTTAAATGCATCCAAGAATTGACTGTTGATCTAGTCTATTCTAAAGTTTTGGAGTTTATCGGTTAGATTTTAATGAACTAATTATAAAATCTGCACATTCTTCAATTTCATCAAAATGTTTAATCAATCCAGTTTTTCTTTTTTCTCTTAAAATTTGTTTTTCCATTAGCATCGTAATCTCTTTCCACAATGAACTGTGACATGCAAAGGGTTTAGAAGCAATCATATTTTTATTCAAAAATTCCCAAACAATTGCTAATTCAACCAAAGTACCCGTTCCGCCTTGTAACACAATGTATGCATCGCCTATTTCAATTAATGTTTTTAATCGATCAAATAAATTATCACAGCGTATCTCTTCAGTCAAATATTTGCTCGGAGTTGCGTTGTAGATATCAAGAGTAACACCAATTGCTTTACTTCCTTTTTCTACTGCTCCTTTAGAAACTGCATCCATTATTCCTTGATAACCGCCGGTGCAAATATTTAGGTTAGCCTCTGCAAGCCGATTACCAAGTCGTTCAGCTAATTTATATTCTAGATCGCTTGGAAGTGGAACTGAGCTTCCAAATACAGTTACTGTTTGCTTGTTCAGATTAAACTCCAATAAATTGTGCAATAACAGTTCTGTTTCGAGTTCGGTTATCAAAGTCAATTAAAATAATTTGCTGCCATGTTCCAAGTAAAAGTCTTCCCTCAGAAAATGGAATAGTATAAGAAGCACCTTGCAATGATGCTCTTACATGAGAATAACCATTGTTATCATTCCAAGTATCGTTGTGATTATAATTCCGGTTTGACGGAATAATTTTTTCAAAAAATTCTGGATAATCTTTTAGCAATCCCGGTTCAAACTCAATAGAAGTAATACCGGCAGTTGAACCCGGTACAAATACTAAAACATGGCCTTCTACAAATCCAGTCTCATTTAGATTTTTCTGAATTAATCCGGTTATATCAATAATGTCATTAAACCCTTTTGTTTCAACTGAAATTGATTTTGTTTTGATTTGCATTGCA
>VGVY01000175.1 GCA_016873835.1 Ignavibacteria bacterium | reverse complement strand
CTCCTATTTTATACTTATTCATCAAGGCATCTTTCGTTAAGAACCCTCGTTCATATTCCCGTACCACTTGCACCTTAAATGATTGGCTATAATTTCTTGCTTGGGGGATCGCTATTTCTTCTTTCATTTTTTGACTCCTGTTTTTTCTTCTTCAGTAGTCAACTTTTTTCAGGACGGGACAACAAAAACAAACCCCGGTTCAAGCCGGGGGTTATTCTAATATCAAATCTATAACTATGTAAAATAAAACAATTTATTAAAATTCAATTCAAGTTATTTCGTCCCACAAATTTTAGTCTATTTAATGCTCTGGTTAATGATGCTTCTGCTCTAACTTCATCAATTTTTTCTTTGTTCTTGTTTGCTAATCTTTCCTTAGCTCTTTCATAGGATACCTTTGCTCTTTCAACATCTATTTCTTCTCTTCTTTCAAAACTATTTGCTAAAACAAGAATTTTATTAGTCATAACTTCAACTGTGCCACCACTTGTGCTAAATTCAGTCTCAAGTTCATTGATATCAACAATCTTAATTCTGCCAATTTCGAATGAACTTAAGAGTGGAGCATGATTATAAAGGACTTGAAAATTCCCAACTGTTCCAGGAATAGAAATTGATTTGACTTGCCCTTGAAAAGCGACTTTGGATGGCGTTATTATTTCAACATTTAATTCTTTCATTACTGTAGTGTCTTTGCTTTTTCAACCGCTTCTTCAATAGTACCAACATACATAAATGCTTGCTCAGGAAGTGAATCGTGCTTACCATTCAATATTTCTTTGAAGCTTCGGATAGTATCTTCTAATTTTACGTACTTTCCCTGAAAGCCAGTAAACTGTTCAGCTACATGGAAAGGCTGACTCAAAAATCTTTGTATTCTTCTTGCTCTACGAACGATTACTTTATCTTCTTCTGATAACTCTTCCATACCAAGTATATTGATGATGTCTTGCAAGTCTTTATATGCTTGTAATATTTCTTTCACTTGCTTTGCAACAGAATAATGCTCATTGCCAACAATGTCAGGTTGTAATATACGAGAAGTTGAATCAAGCGGATCTACAGCTGGATAAATACCCAGTTCAGATATTTGACGGCTCAATACAGTGGTTGCGTCAAGGTGCGAAAACGCAGTAGCTGGAGCTGGATCAGTTAAATCGTCAGCCGGAACGTAAATAGCTTGAACAGAGGTGATTGATCCTTTTGCCGTAGAGGTAATTCTTTCTTGTAGTTCCCCCATTTCAGTTGCTAAATTAGGCTGATAACCTACAGCAGACGGCATTCTTCCCAATAACGCAGATACTTCAGAGCCAGCTTGTGTAAAACGGAATATATTATCTATAAAGAGAAGAATATCTCTTCCTTCTTCATCACGGAAATATTCTGCAATGGTTAATCCAGTTAATCCAACTCGAAGACGAGCACCAGGCGGCTCATTCATTTGACCAAAAACCAAAGCTGTTTTGGGTAACACACCAGACTCTTTCATTTCTAACCAAAGGTCGTTGCCTTCACGGGTTCTTTCACCAACACCAGCAAAAACTGAATAACCGCCGTGTTGTTTAGCAATATTATGTATCAATTCTTGGATTATAACTGTTTTTCCTACTCCAGCCCCTCCAAATAAACCAGTCTTACCACCTTTTGTATAGGGTTCTAATAAATCGATAACCTTTATTCCAGTTTCAAACATTTCTTGTTTCGTAGTAAGATTATCGAATTTGGGTGAATGGCGGTGAATTGCATATTTCTGCTTAGTTTTGATTACTGTGCCTAGTCCATCAATCCCTTCACCAATAACATTAATTAATCTGCCCAGAGTTTCTGGACCAACTGGAACTGAAATTGGCTCCCCAGTATCAATAGCTTTCATTCCACGCACTAATCCGTCTGTAGAATCCATTGCAACGGCTCTAACTCTATTTTCGCCAAGATGCTGTTGAACTTCGACCACGAGATCTTGATCTTTCCCTTCAATATCTTTTCTTGGTATTTTAATCGAATTGTATATGCTTGGCAACTTACCGCCTTCAAAATCTATATCAACTACCGGTCCGATAACCTGGACAATTAAACCTTCATTAA
>VGVY01000174.1 GCA_016873835.1 Ignavibacteria bacterium | reverse complement strand
TAAAGCTGGTACTTCAACTTCTCCAACTTTATATATTTTTGTCAGGGCAGACGTCTTGATAATATTTTTTTCCAAAACGTCCTCCTTAAAATCCTCTGCCAAATCCGCCCGGTCCTCTATTCTGCTGAGTTGGTGCAAGTGGATTATTTGAAGTATTGTTTTTAGTGTCGGGTTCAATAATTCCAGTAATTAGTTTCATTCCTTCTTTAACATTTCTGCTTCTTACAATTTCAGTGTTTTTTCCATCTGTAATTCCGAGAGACATCATTCCCATTGCAAGTTTTCCTTTATCATCAATGTACCAAGCTCTTCCAAAATTTCTATTTCTTCCTTGTGAGCTTCTGCCTTGCATGTTCATGCCGCCGCCAAACATTCCCATCCCAAATTGACTGGGATTCATTTGTCCTGGTCCTTGACCTAATTGACCTTGTCCTCCAATTCTATTCTTAACACTATCGGGAAGATTTTTCATCGTCTCTTCTAAATTTTTCTGGAATTCTGCCATCATCTCTTCGGTTGGTTGGAATCTTAAAGCAACATTAGGAACTAATAATACATCTTCTTTTTGAGCGATAAAAAAATCGACAGTTGCGGTCATGCCCGGAAGTAAAACTTTATCTTCATTATCTGCTTTTACAACGACAGTGTAATTAACAACATTTTGCACTGTCTTGGGACTTAGCCGGATTTGAGTTACTTCGCCATCAAACTTTTTATCTTGAAAAGCTTGAACAGTAAATTTAACTAATTGACCAACTTTAATTTGACCAATATCTCCTTCGTCCACATCAACTAAAATTCTCATCGAAGAAAGATCTTCAACCATTGTAAAAAGAGTTGGAGCGGAGAGACTTGCTGCAACAGTCTGCCCTTGCTCAACATTTCTATTTATTATTTTCCCAGCTATTGGAGCTGTGATATACGCATACTGCAAATTAGTTTTAGCCTTTTCTAATGCAAGCTCACCGGACTTTAATGAAGCTGATGAATTTTCTAAAGAAGTTTTTGAAGCAATAAAGTCTAGTTCCGAAAGGAAATTCTTCTCAAACAATTTTTTATTTCTCTCATGCTTTGCAACTGCTTCATTATACTGAGCTTTAAATCTTTCTAATGCAACTTGAGCATCTCTAACCTGAGCAGCTAAAATTGTTGTATCAATTGTTGCAAGCAGTTGCCCTCTTCTTACGTTATCATTAAAATCAACATACAAATGTGAGATTCTGCCTGAAACTTGAGTTCCAACTTCAACTGTAGACATTGCCTCCAAAGTTCCAGAGCTTGTAATTGCATTTGTTATGCTACCTTTTTTAATATCTACAAAAGTATATTTCTCTTCTTGATCACTTCCATTGCTAAAAATAATATACGCACTAACAATTACTGCTACAAGAATTAATCCGTAAATAAAATATTTTGTTTTCATTACTCTGCCTTAAAAGTATATATTTGATTTTTTTAATTATCGATTGCCCATAGGACGTTGCTGCTGTCTTCGAGCTTGCTGTTCTTCTAATATTTTTTTGTATTCTGCTTTTTGTTTGTCATTAAGAATTTTATCAACTTTTTTGTTTGTTTCTTCGCGAAGCTTCATCATCTCATCTCTCATAAACTCTCTATCCCCACCACTGCTTTCAAAAAGTTCTTGCATTGCTTCACCTTGTTTTGAAAAAAAATCTTCTATTTGTTTTGTTTGCTTTTCGGTTAGATTAAGTCTTTTTGTTAATTCTTTTACTCTTTCTTTTGGATCCATTCTCATTTGAGCACTTACTACACCAACAAATAAGAAAAGAATTAATACAGATTTAATAATGTTGCTGAACATTTTATACTCCTTTATTATTAATTATTAGCAAACTTTTTGCAGAAAAACACTCTTTAAAGACAGCTATAAGCTTAAGAAAGTTTAACAAAAATGAATTTATTTTGAGTTTAATTGCAAAAAAGCGAAGCTTAAGCTCCGCTTTTGGTGCTTCCTGGGGGACTCGAACCCCCGACCAATAGATTAAGAGTCTACTGCTCTACCAACTGAGCTAAGGAAGCGTTGCAAAAATACAGAAATTGAGAAAGACGCCAAAATTAGTAATGAATAAAGAGGGGAAAAA
>VGVY01000173.1 GCA_016873835.1 Ignavibacteria bacterium | reverse complement strand
GCAAGAGCTTTGGTTAAAGAAATTTATGATGTTTCAGACAATTTTCCCTCAGAAGAAAAATTTGGATTGATTTCACAAATGAGACGCTCTTCAATTTCAATTGCATCAAACATCGCTGAAGGTTCTGGGAAAGAATCGAATAAAGAATTTATTAGATTTTTGGAAATTGCATATTCTTCAGCGTTTGAATTAGAGACTCAAATTATTTTATCACATGACTTAAATTTTATTTCTGATGATGATGAAATTTCCTTACTTAAAAAGATTAGAGAAATTCAAAAAATGATTTTCACTTTTGTTATATCATTAAAATCAAAAAATAATTCTTTATTAAACTTGAACCTTGTGGCTGTTCCCTTATTTCTATGATGAAAACTGAACATATGGTTTTAAACATGGGTCCTCAACATCCATCAACGCACGGGGTTTTAAGACTTGAATTAGAAATTGAAGGTGAACTCGTTCGTAAAGTAACACCTCATTTAGGTTATCTTCACAGATGTTTCGAAAAACATTGCGAAGCAATGCAATACAATCAAGTCGTTCCTTACACGGATAGATTAGATTACTTAGCCGCGATTGGAAATAATTTTGGTTATGCCATTGCCGTAGAAAGATTGATGGGTATTCAAGTTCCGGAACGTGTTGAATATATAAGAATAATTATGGCTGAGCTGCAAAGAATTGCTTCGCACTTAGTTGCACTCGGTTCATTTGGTGCTGATATTGGTGCTTTAACACCATTTCTCTATTTGTTTAGAGACCGCGAACATATTCTTTCAATCATTGAAGATACATGCGGCGCAAGAATGTTATATAACTATATCTGGATTGGCGGCTTATCACATGATATACATCCGGATTTTGTTCGAAAGACAAAAGAATTTGTAAATTATTTCAAACCAACAATAGTAGAATTAGATAATCTGCTTAGTTATAATAAAATTTTTATTGAACGAACAGCTAACATTGGAATATTGCCGGTTGATACTGCAATTAATTTTGGTGCAAGCGGTCCAACCCTTCGTGGCAGCGGAATAAAGTTTGACTTAAGAAGAGAAGATCCTTATTCAATTTATGATAGATTCGATTTTGAAATTCCAGTTGGGAAAGGTTTGCAAGGAACTATTGGAGATTGCTGGGACCGATATTATGTACGAGTTCGAGAAATGGAACAGAGTTTGAGAATTATTGAACAAGCAATTGATCATATTCCTGAAGGAGATGTGCAATCAGCAATTCCAAAAAGAATCAAACCGCCAAAAGGAACAGTATATGCAAGAGTAGAAAATCCGAGAGGTGAACTAGGATATTTCATTATAAGTGATGGAAGTGTAAATCCATTTAGAGTAAAAGTAAGAGCTCCATCATTTGTAAATTTAGAAGTTTTGGGTGAACTCTGCAAAGGATATTTAGTTGCAGATATAATTGTAATTCTTGGAAGCATCGACATTGTTTTAGGAGAAGTGGATAGGTAATGTATCAGTATTTCTATGAACTAACTAACAGTACAATTTTATCTACAATTTTTGTAGCGGTTTTTCCATTGGTGAATGTACTTTTAGTTGCATTGTTAGGTGTTTATCTTGAGCGAAAAGTTTCTGCAAGAATTCAAGATAGAATTGGACCAAACAGAGTTGGACCGTTTGGACTCTTCCAAACAGTTGCAGATTTTATAAAGATGATGCAAAAGGAAGATGCAGTTTCAAATGAAATAGATAGCAGACTTTACAACATTGCACCCGTTTTAGTTTTCACCGGTAGTTTTGCAGCATATGCTGCTATCCCCTTCTCAAGTAAATTAATTGGAAGCGAAGTTGAAATTGGATTATTCTACATTCTTGCAATATCAAGTATAGTTGTCGGCGGTATTTTGATGGCTGGGTGGGCATCAAACAATAAATATTCTTTGCTTGGAGCTATGAGATCTGTTGCGCAAATTATTAGTTATGAAATTCCAACTGCGATTGTTGTTTTATCAATTGTAATGCTTACCGGCACATTAAGTTTAGATATTATCAGTCAGCAGCAAACTGCATATTTTTGGAATTGGAATATATTTGGTGGTGCTGAATTTGAAATAGCAAAGTTTTTATTGATTCCTTTTATGGTAATTGGATTTCTTATAATTTTTATTAGCACACTTGCAGAAGTAAACAGAACACCATTTGATATTCCAGAAGCTGAATCAGAATTAGTTGCTGGATATTTTACAGAGTATTGCGGAATGAAATGGGCAATGTTCATGCTTTC
>VGVY01000172.1 GCA_016873835.1 Ignavibacteria bacterium | reverse complement strand
TTTAACCTTGATACAGTTAATGTAGTAAATGTATATCCGCTTGGAAGTATATTATCAATCTTTGTCCAACCAACCATAGTTTTAGAAAGATTATTTGGAATTAGTGGTAATCGATCATTTCTCCACAGCACTCTTCCGCTAATATAATACATAAAATCTTCATTCACTGGATCTACAACAAATGGATTAATAAATAATTGCCCGGTCGCACTATCGGGTTCAAATGAAGTATAGTTGGAATTATTTATGTCCTTGCTTGCTGAATAACCGGATCGTCTTAAATTTCCATTTTGAGTCGAACCGTAAAAATATTCGCTTCCAAAATAAAGATAAGAACCATCGCCTGAAGTTACATCTTTGGAAAGTGTATTATTTCCATTCGAAGATCTAAAATATGGTGTACCGTTATCTTGAGTTCCTCCGGCATATCGATCATCATTATTAGAATAAGGAATTGACGCAGTGTAAAACTGAGTTACTGCATAACCATTATCGCTGTCAACCCAAGGCATGTAAGTTCCATAATTAATCGTTTTGCAATCGCTTACATAACTAATTCCGCCATCATGACCAACCCACAGTTCATCTGGGTTTGACGGATTAAAAACTAATGTATGAACATCAGGATGAAGTTTCGGATAAAAGAAAGCTGTCTGATGATAACCGCCAATCCAATTTAGTTTTGGATTATCTGGTTTAGTTGTAAACCGATCGAATGATCTAAAGAGACTTGTTCCGGCAATGAAAACATAATTTTCATCAGTCGGATGAACCGCAATTGCCATATTATAACTTAATTGCGAATCAATATATCCTTGCTGAGAACCCAAATCCGGAAGATTAGCAGAAAGATTAAAAAATTCTCCAGTCAACGCGTTTATTCTAAATAAAGAAATATTTTCTCTATCATTTGTCCTAGTATTTTGATAAGTGAAAATGTAAAACCAATTTGGGAATGACGGAATAAAAGCCATTACACTTCTTGCATGTGAAGTTGGAAAGGAGGAAGGAGTAATGTTAGTCCAACTGAGTCCATCATTAGTTGATCTGTAAACTCCTGGTGAATAATCTTGAGGATTACCGCTTTGATTAGGAAAAAATTGAGAAAGCGAGGCAACTAAAACACCGCTTTGGTTTACAACAATATCAGAATAATAATGATCATTTCTTCCGCCAATAATATATGTATTGGTTACATCGCCCCATGTAGTTCCGCCATCGGCAGATTGTAAAATTCCGCTTCCATTTGCACAAACGAATAATGTGCCGGTTGTTGGATTGATAATCACTTTTGATGCATATGAAAAATCGCTGTCCCAAAAAACTCCAGTTGGCGATACAATATTTGTTGGTATCTCAATCCATGTTTCACCATTATTGGTTGATTTTAGAAAACCTCCGCCATAAAAGGAACCTGAGCCTCCGCGAGCACTTGCAGAATTTCCTCTGTATTCACCTCCAACCGCATACCAATTATTTCTAAAACCGGGACGTATATCTTGAGCAATAGATGTTACGCTTAAAACTTGAGACAGACTACTTTTCATTTTCCAAGTATTGCCTTTGTCAGTTGATTTCCAAATTCCGCCAGATACTCCGCCGGCAACAATTATATTTGGATTTGCAGCATCAATTACAATAGCTCTCGTTCTTCCTCCAACATCAAACGGACCAATTTCTTGCCAATTAATTTTGCTTGATGAACTTTCTTTTAACAAAAGATTTGTGCTTTGAGGAATTTTTTTTGCAAATTCTAATTCATTAATTCTGATGTTTTCTGGTATTGCATTTATGTATGGATCCTTCATGATGTTGAAAAAATACTCATCACGCGCAACTTTTAATTCTTCTTTTTCACCTTCACTTTTTTCAGGGTTCGATTTAACGAAATGATTCTTAATATTATCTTTCAAATGGAAAAAAGTTAACAACACACACGCAGTTAGAATAATTAAAAAATATTTTTTCAAAAACATCATTACTCCAATTTAAATTCAAGATAATATGTCATGCTGAGTAGATCCGCCTTGGCGCGCCAAAACGAAACTGGTCGAAGCGTGACCAAATTTCAAAGAGATACTTTTTATATTACTATTACCTCTTCACTACACGAACATAATTCCAAATTTCATTTGACTTCATATCCAAACCAGTTTCAGTACCATTTCCGGTTTGGGATAATTCAAATAACAAGACATTTCCAATTGTAAAAGTATTCTTTTCAAATAATTCAGCTGAAACATTGAAAAATATTTTTTCTCCTTCAATAACAATTTTTGTATCTGAGCCGTAACCATGAACTGATTTCACAAC
>VGVY01000171.1 GCA_016873835.1 Ignavibacteria bacterium | reverse complement strand
GGTTCATTGTTAGACATATTTAATTATGTTCAAATTGTTTTATATAAAAAAGAAACTCGTGACATTCAATTAATTAAGGAAGTTGAATTATTGAAGTACTATGCTGTTATTGCTGAGGATTTACAACGCCTTCAATATGCTACAGCAATAATTGAATTACTTTATAGTATGACTGTTGAGAATGAAGATCATAAAAAATTATTTATCGGCTCTATTCGTGCATTTGATTTAATAAACATGAAAGAGAAAGATCCAAAATTAGTTTTTGCAAAATATTTTTTATTCTTTATTAAAGAAATTGGATATGAATTCCCATTGAGTGAATGTTCTAATTGTAATGCAGAAATTAGTCCTGACAAAGAAATTTCATATAATTTTGAAACTGGATTGATATGTCATAATTGTAGCAAGGAGAAAATAATTCATCATAAATTAAATAAGGAACTTTTTAATTTACTTTTTTGTCTAAACACTAAAATAAATGACATTTTATATAATCAGACTGATTTAGATAAAGTGATTTCATTACTTGAGAAATTTTTGAAATACAATATTCTGGAATTCAAAGGTTTAAAATCATTAGAATATATTAAGAAATAGGAGATATAGTGATGCAAAAGAAAAACATTCTGGGGACAATTTCACTCATCTTTTTTGGAATTGTATTTGGGGCCATTCTTGTGTCGGGTTTTGGTTGGGTTAGACCAAGTTTGGCAGATATTCAGATTGGTGCTGAAAGCCCGCCAGTCGCACAACTTGATCCACAAGCTGCAGCTTTTAACAATGCATTTATTCAAGTTGCAGAAAAGGTAACACCATCAATTGTTCAAATAGCTGTTGTATCTACTTCAAAAAATGCAGTACCTGAAGGATTTCATTTTTTCTTCCCTTTTAGAGATGATATTCCGCGTGAACAACAAGGTGGCGGAAGTGGAATTATAATAAGTAATGACGGTTATATTTTAACCAATAATCACGTTGTAGAAAAAGCAAATCAGGTTACAGTTACACTGCATGATAAACGTCAATTCGATGCTAATGTTATTGGTACCGATCCTTTAACAGATTTAGCAGTTATTAAAATTGATGCGGATAACTTACCATCTGCATTTTTAGGAGATTCGGAAAAAATTAAAGTTGGTCAATGGGTTATGGCTATTGGCAATCCGCTCGCATTATCTTCAACAGTCACTGCTGGAATTGTAAGCGCAACTGGAAGAAACATTAACATAATACGTGATAGTTATGGAGTAGAAAACTTTATTCAAACCGATGCAGCTATAAATCCAGGGAATAGCGGCGGTGCATTAGTAGATTTAACTGGATCTGTAATAGGAGTTAATTCTGCAATCGCTACAAATGGAATGACTCAAAGTTATATTGGATATGGATTCGCAATACCAATCAATTTAGCAAAAGCAGTTTCAAATGATTTAATTGCAAACGGAAAAGTAAGCAGAGGTTATATTGGCGTAAGCATCACTGAAGTTGATGCAGCTACAGCAAAAGCCTTAGGTATGAAAGAACCAAAAGGAGTTATTGTTCAAGAATTAGTTAAAGGCGGTGCTGCTGAAAAAGAAGATATAAAAGAAGGTGATATAATTTTAAAAGTTGATGATAGAGAAGTTAACCAAGCAAACCAGCTTCAATCGATTGTTGCTTCGAAGCGTACCGGGACCAAAGTAAAATTGAATATTTATCGAGATGGAAAAGAAATGGAACGATATGTTACTCTAAAAGCTAGAGAAGATGATTCAAATGAAAAGGTTGTTGCAACAAAAGATAAAGGTAAATCAAAAGATAAAAGTGAAGTAAAAGAAATTAATTTTGATGATCTTGGAATGTCTTTAAGGAATATGAATGATAATGAAAAGAAGCAGTTTAAGGTTGAAAATGGTGTTATGATTTCTAAGGTTAAAAGTTTTGGTAAAGCTTATAATCAAAGATTATTTGAAGGATTAGTTATTACATCTGCAGATAGAAAGGAAATCGATTCTGTTTCAGAGATTGATGAAATAATAAATAATAAAAAAGGTAAAGCTGTTTTATTAAGAATTGTAGATAATGAAGGCAGATCTCGTTTAGTCGGATTAGAAATTCCAAAATAAAAAAACTCTTATCCTCTTTAAAAAGCGTCCACTATTAGGGCGCTTTTTTTATATTTGTATCAACACATTTAGCTAATTATTATGATCAAATTTCAAACTGCCGGTGAATCACACGGTAAAGCACTTACTACAATTGTATCTGGGTTTCCTTCCAATTTCAAAATTTCTGAAGATGATATTAATTTTGAATTAAGTAGAAGACAAGCCGGATATGGTCGCGGACTTCGTATGAAAATTGAAAATGATAAAGTTGAAATCCTTTCTGGTATCAGATATGGTAAAACACTTGGGTCTCCAATTTCGATGCTGATATGGAATAATGATTGGAAAAATTGGACTGATCTA
>VGVY01000170.1 GCA_016873835.1 Ignavibacteria bacterium | reverse complement strand
TTTTCTATTGACATTTATATTAAATTAAATTTATTTTTATATACTTGAAAATATATTTAAGCATGCTTAATTTTATAAAAAATTGATTTATGTCTACTACATCAAAAGAAAATTACTTAAAGGCGATTTATAACTATCAAAGTTTAGAAAGCGATACAGCAACTACATCAAATCTTGCTAATTATTTAAATGTTTCAAATGCTGCAATAAGCGATATGGCTAAAAAACTTTCTGATATCGGTTTGATAACCTATGAAAAGTATAAAGGCATGGAACTGACATCCAAAGGAGAAAAAATTGCATTAAATGTCATTCGACGGCATAGACTTTGGGAATTATTTTTAATGAAAGTATTAGAATTGAAATGGAGTGAAGTTCATGATGAAGCAGAACAATTAGAGCATCATACTTCTGAAGCATTAATTGATCAGATTGATAAATTTCTAAATTTTCCGGATTTCGATCCACACGGTCATCCAATTCCTAAAAAAAATGGATTATTACCAAAGTATCCTAAGACATTATTGTTATCTAATGCTGAGTTGAATAGGAACTATGTTTTTGTTAGAGTAAATGATAGGGAAAGCGAATTGATCTCTTTTTTAACGAACTTAGGACTTATTTTGAATACCAATTTAACTGTCAAAGAGAAATTTAGTTTTGATGAATCAATTGTAGTTCGTATAAATGATAGGAATATTTCATTAAGTAAAAAAGTTTCTGAAAATATGTATGTGCAACTGATATAACTCGATAGGAAATAAATTGTGAGCATTGAAAATATAATCATAATAATATTATTAGCCATCTTGATTTTAATTATTTTTCTGAAAATAGGCTTGTTTGCAAGGTTTAATAAATTAATGGTCAATAATAATAGAATTAAAATGGAGGATGCACTAAAGCATCTTTTTGACTGTGAGTATAATAAACTAGAATGCACAATTAATAGCATTAGCGAATCACTCTCGATTAAATATAGAAAAACAATAAATCTAGTTTCAAAACTTGAAAAACTTAAGTTGATAAAAATATACGGCTCTAAACTTATCTTAACTGAGGAAGGAAAAACTTATGCAATTAAAATTGTGCGGATTCATAGATTGTGGGAACGATATTTAGCTGACCATACAAGTATTGAAGAAAGTGAATGGCATCGTTTAGCGGAATTAAAAGAACATGACTATGATTTGTTAGATGTTAACCGTTTATCTGCCAAATTAGGTAATCCGCTGATTGATCCTCACGGAGATCCAATTCCAAATAAATTAGGTGTTTTTCCAAAACGAGATGAAATCAAACTGCTAGATGTAACACCTGGCTCATCTGCACAAATAATTCATATCGAAGATGAACCAAAAGAAGTTTATAAACAACTTACAAATTTACGTCTACACCCGGGAACTCAAATTAATATTTTAGAATCAAATTGCGAAATGATAAAATTATTTGCTGATGGTTCTGAAGTAGTTTTAAACTCAATTTTAGCTAATCAAATTAGTGTTATACTAATTGCAGAATATAAACATGATAGTCAGCTAATTACCCTTTCATCATTAGAGTCCGGTGAAGTTGCATATGTTGTAAGATTATCGAATGGATTACGTGGACAGCAGCGTAGAAGACTGCTTGATTTCGGAATTGTTCCCGGCACAAAAATAACTGCAACGCTTCAAAGTCTTGGTGGTGATCCTAAAGCATTTGAAGTTCGTGGATCTATAATTGCATTACGAAAAAATCAGAGTGATTTAATTTTTGTCAAACCAAACACAAACAATTGAAAGGAAGTAATGGATTCAAATAACTGTGCAAATTGCCCAGCTTTGCATAATGTGAATAATCTTGTAAAACTTGGCGTGGATATGTCAGAATTTGATTACGTAATTGCTCTTGCTGGTAATCCTAATACGGGAAAAAGCACTGTATTTAATAGTCTTACTGGATTGAGGCAGCATACTGGTAATTGGCCCGGTAAAACAGTTGCCAGAGCTGAAGGTGGATTTATATACAATGAAAAACATTTCAAAATTGTTGACCTTCCTGGAACTTATTCACTCCTTTCAACAAGTACTGATGAAGAGATTGCGCGCGATTTTATTTTGTTTGGACAACCTGATGTTACAGTTATTGTGGTGGATGCAACCCGTTTAGAAAGAAACTTAAATCTTACACTACAAATAATGGAAATCACAAATCGAGTTATTATTTGCTTAAACCTCATGGATGAAGCTAAGCGTCATAAAATTAATATAGATCATAGATTATTATCAAAAAAATTAGGAGTGCCAGTTATTCCGGCTTCAGCACGGCAAGGTGAAGGAATTAATGAATTACTAAAGAGCATTTACGATGTTGTTGTAGGAAATTATATTTGCAAACCTTATAGAGTATCTGGCGAAATAAAATATGTGTCAAAAGCTGTTGATGAATTAGTATACCAAATTACTACGCTTTACCCAGAAATTCCAAATGCGAGATGGATTGCTCTAAGACTCTTAGAAGGAGATCAAAGTGTAATTGACGCAGTTATATCTGGTGATATAGGCTCTTTAACTACCAGGAATTATCAAATTGAAAATTCAGGTGTTCAGTGAAAGAATATATAAAGAGTAG
>VGVY01000169.1 GCA_016873835.1 Ignavibacteria bacterium | reverse complement strand
AAAATATTTCAACAACCACTTTAATTTTTTTTGAGTTCGGAAGACTTCTTTTTACCCAAATATCAATATGGCCGGTGCTGCGGGGTTTTGATACATAAAGATTAAGTGCATATCCGCCAACCACAAGATATTTAACTTTATGTTCGTTCAGCAATTCTAAAAATTCTTTGAAGTCTCTGTGAAGCATTTTTACCTTTCTTCTTCGAATAGAACAAATCTCTTAATTTTTCAGCAGCTTCAAGTTTTTCGACCGGACTTTTGTCTTTCCAATATTCTTCCCAAATAACTTCATCGGGAATATTAACATTGATTACATCAAAAATTTTTTTTCGTTTTGATTTGCTTTTCATCCAGCACAATCCTTCAATCTTCTTTACAGAATATCCTATTCATAAAATAATAAAAGAGACGGAATATATATCCCATATCTAAAAATTATTTTATTAACGTCATTTTCTTGCTTTCCGTAAAACTGCCGGCACGAAGAACATAATAATAAATCCCTGAAGACAAATGCGAGGCATTGAATTTCACCTCATAACTTCCAGGAAATTTTTCTTCGTTTACTAATACCGCAATCTCTCGTCCAAGTGCATCAAATACTTGCAACCTTACGAACTTTGTACTTGATAACTCGAAACGAATTTTTGTTTCCGGATTAAACGGATTCGGATAGTTCTGGAAAAGTTTGAAGGAGTTGGGAAGCGTGTACTCATTTTCAACGACATCAGTAATATCATCACCCATACGGTCAAGAAGGATTGGTAATGTTTCGCGTGAACCAATTAAATTCAATTTATCAAGAAAAACAGACACAAGGGTTGTTTCTATAGTGTACATTCTGAATTTAATCTTTTGAAATTCAATTTTTCCAGTCCAACTTGTGCCTATAATTTCTACTCCATACCACACAGAATAAATAAAACCGGGGATTCCGAGTGGTTTCGGAAATGGATAATATTTCTGATTTTTGCCTAAAAAAAAGTAGAGAAATGCACCGGTATTATTTGGGAATGTATCGCGGGTTCTATTCATAAACGCAATAAGACCTAAAAATCCCGTACTATCGATTTTTTGTGTGGAGAATGTTTTTTCCCACTCAACCCACGAACCATCTTTCGCCTTTTGTGTTTCAATAAAAAACTCCTGAGAGTATCTTCCTTCAATTGCTGTGTCTTTTACAATACGCGAGAATGCGCGTGTGACGCTTCCACTGTGTCCGACAATTTTCAACCGTTTACTACCTTTGTGGTATCAATCTGTCCACTCAAAACGAGTGGAACGAAGAAAATAAGTAGAAGAGTAATAGATATTTGTTTTGAATAATTTTTCATATATCCCATTCTTTTTCACAATAAGTTCATCTCTTCAACAATGTTGGTAATTTCTTTAGGCGAAGGAAGATATTTCTTTAACTCCTTCGGCAGTTTGTTTGTAATTTTATAAGAAGCAACTCCAATCGGTTGTTTACTATCACGAAGAGCATATTCAACTATTAAACGGTCTTTATCTTTACAGAGTATCAAACCAATAGATGGGTTTTCATCTTCTAATTTTACTTTATCATTTAATACAGATAGGTAAAATTGCATCTTGCCGGCATACTCCGGTTTAAACTCCCCGACTTTAAGTTCAACGGCAAACAAGCATTTCAGTTTACGATGAAAAAGTAAGAGATCAATAAAATACTCACTCTTACCAACTGTAATTTTAAATTGGTTACCGATAAATGCAAAGTTTCCACCCATCTCAATTAAAAATTTTCTGATATTATTTATAAGCGCTGTCTCTAACTGATGCTCATTATGTTCCTCGCTCAATTCAAGGAAATCGAAAGTATATTCATCTTTAACTGCCAGCTTAGCTTGATGTTTTAATTCAACCGGTAAAGCTTTATCAAAATTTGTTTGGTTGAGTAAATATTTTTGATACGATTTATTTTCAATCTGGTGAATGAGAACATTCTTTGTCCACCCGTATTTTTTAGTCAGTTTAAGAAAAAATTCTATTTCTGAATTATCTTTACATTTATCTAAAATCACTAAATTTTTCGCCCAGCTAATTTCTGCAACCAATGGTTGCAGTTTTGGTCTTTCAGAATAGAGAGCATAAAAATTTCGCATATACCAAAGATTTCTCCCCGAAAACCCTCTTATACCTGGAAATTCCTTCTGAAGATCGGAGGAAAGAGTTTCAACTACAGATTTACCCCAACTAAGTGCATTTTGTCTTTCAACAATTTTCCTTCCAATATCCAAATAGAGCTGAATTAATTCTTTATTAACCACTCGAAGAGCATCATATTGAGCTTGATGAATTCTTTCTTTTATTTCAATAAAGAATTTCTTGTATTCTTTTTTATCAAGTTGTTTAGCCATTTTTATCCATTTACTTCCTTTGCAGATTTTTCAACCGCATCAATTATTTGTTTGTAGCCGGTACAACGACACAGATTCCCGGCAATTGCATCTTTTATTTCTTCTTCGGTCGGATTAGAATTTTCAAGCAGCAATGCATAAGCGGACACGATCATTCCCGGTGTACAGAATCCACATTGAACAGCTCCGCTCTTCAAAAAATTCTCTTGTAGCGGATGAATCTTTCCATCTTTTTCAATTCCTTCAATCGTGATAATCTCGGCACTATTACATTGAC
>VGVY01000168.1 GCA_016873835.1 Ignavibacteria bacterium | reverse complement strand
GTTCTGTGCGCTGAATTAACCGGGGTAATTACCCTAACTTCCCTTTCATGCATTTCAATAGAATTGTTTTTGCAAACGCGTACACATACTCCACATCCAAGACAAATTTCTTCATCAAGTTTTGCTTTTTTCTTTTTCTTCTTTTCAGGATCGTTTGCAGAAACAAGTGCCATTGCCTCAACCGGACAAACATCAACACATTTTGCGCAGCCGTTGCATTCACTTTCATTTATACGCGGTAAAAAATTTGTTGTATGAATTGGATGAAGTGATGCAAATCTTTTAGCTGCAAGCATTGCTTCACAGCAGCAACCGCAGCAATTGCAAATGAAACTCACCCTTTGCTGCACATTTTCTCCAAACTGAACAAGGTTATTTTCGTACGCTTTATGAAGAAAATCCATTCCTTCTATAACATCCACTTTACGTGCAATGTTATGGCGTATCAAAGAATCCGCTACTCCATTAAAAGTCATACAAATATCCATAGGTGCCTTGCACGCTTTACCAATGTGTTCCATTTTGTGTCGGCAATAGCAAATACCAATTCCAATATGGCTTGCAGTTTTAATAACCTCACTTGCTTTTTCGTAATCGAGAACTTCCAGTTTTATATTTTCAATTGCCTCTTCATTCACAAAAGTTCTTCCAAGTTGAGTTTCGCCATTAGTAAAAAGTTGTTTGATAAAGTCCTCTTCCACATTTAAGTATTGATAGAATAATTCGGCAAGAACTTTTTGATCAATATCGTTTCGTAATCTCATCATGGAAAATTCGAAGAAGCCCGCCATTGGAGGCGGAAGAGTATATTGTTTGGTCCCATTCAACTCAGCATCAAGTAAAATTCCACGTGAAGAAAGATCGTCCAACATTCGTTCTGTTTCTGCTAATGATTTCTTTGTTAAACGTGAAGCTAACTTTGAATCGAATGGTTTTATTGGCAGAAGCGAAACAAATTCAGCTTCTTTTTCGGAGAATAACATTTTTAAAATCTTATAAAGCGCTTCGGATGGCGGAGCTCCTTGCGGAAAACGATTTAGTCTATCTTCAAGATTTTGATAAGCCGAGCGTAATGTTATATGTGCCATAAAATATTTTATTGTTCAGGAATTATTCTTCTGTCTTTGCTTCTTTAACATTAGGCGGATTCCAACCAATAATCGAGCCGCTTTTCAATGCAGAAAAATAAGGCGAAAGAGTTATTACGGGCAGTGTTCATACATTATCTTCCAATTTGATTGGACCCATTCCAGTTCCGGCGCCAAATTTACAGTTGCTGCCAATCTCAATAATCCCGTAATGGAACTTATCAGATCCTTCATAAACATGGACTGTTAATCTAGTAAATGCACCGAGTAAAATATTATAACCAATAAAAATTAGTTCCGGTTTAAAATTGTCAAGCCAGACCATTTGCAAAATCTCTGTACCTTTGCCTACCGTTGTAACACTGATAAAAATCTGCCTATTCTTTTTTCTGCTTAATTTAATTGCTCGAAGGATGATCTCGGTGGTAACTATTTTATTTACGTCTTCGGGTGTTTTGTTACTGTATCTTTTCAATATCAAAACCTTTTGGAATACCATATACAAAAAACAAATAATAAAATTATCTGTCAAGAATTGTTTTTGCGTATTGAAAATGATTCGCGTAATTGTGAGAGATAATTGTTAGAAGTAGTCTCATCAGTCCATCTTTGTCACCCTGAATCCACCTCAGGCGAATGAAGGGTTTAACAAAAAATAAATAGAGATGTTTCGTTCAGATGAATAGGGACTCTATATGACAATATGTTGTTTTTGAAACAGCCTCAAATTTGCTAACCTTCTAGACTGAGCAAGAATGGATTTTCAAGAGCATTAATTACCCATCTTAAAAATCTAATTCCGTCTGCGCCATCAATAATTCTGTGATCATAAGAAAGAGAAAGAGGCAACATCAACCTTGGTTTGAAATCACCATTAATATAAACTTGCTCAAATTCAGCACGTGAGACACCAAGGATTGCAACTTCTGGTGAGTTTACAATTGGAGTAAAATATGTTCCGCCAATACCGCCGAGATTGGAAATAGTAAAACATCCACCTTGCATTTCTTCTAGCGATAATTTTTTATCTCGTGCTTTTTTGCTTATCTCATTTAACTCAACAGAGAGTTCTGTAATATTTTTCTTGTCAACATCACGAATAACCGGTACAAGCAAACCTCTGTCTGTATCAACCGCAATTCCAATGTTAATATATTTTTTGTAAATCACTTCACTTCTTTCCATATCTACAGATGAGTTGAATTGCGGAAATACTTTCATTGCAGAAGCAATTACTTTTAATAGAATTCCGGTTACTGTTAGTTTTCCGCCGGCTTCTTCGACTTTTTTCCCGAACTGCTTGCGTAAATTTTCTAATTCTGTAATGTCCGCTTTATCAAATTGTGTAACATGAGGAATCGTAGCCCATGCAAAACTTAAATGTTCTGCAGTTTTTCTACGAATGTTACTCATCGGCTGATGTTCAACTTCTCCCCATTTAGAAAAATCTGGCAAAGTTTCTTTTGGAAATGCAACTCCGCCAATTACTTCACCTTTCTGCAACTGCTGATTTAATTTTTTCGCATATGCTTTTATATCTTCAATTGAAATGCGTTCATGATTTCCAGTTCCAGTTATATTTGAAATCTCAATTCCTATTTCACGAGCAAATCTGCGTACGGATGGAGCTGCTGGAACAACAACCTTGTTAATGTTTCTTGGAACAACAACTGCTTGAGGCAAGTGTGTGTG
>VGVY01000167.1 GCA_016873835.1 Ignavibacteria bacterium | reverse complement strand
CTTCGCTATGTCCCACTGCATAAACATCATTTGGTGAACTTCCCCAAATTGAACTAAGTGTCGTTTGGAAGGCATCGGGATATTCAAGTGTATCAACTGTCCAGGTCATTGTTAGAGGATCTTTGTAGATAGGTTCTGGCTCTGTTGGTGAGTTGCAAGAGTTAGTAAATATTAAAGCAGTAATAGTAATTATGGGAAGAATAATTTTTTTCATTTTGCTACCTTTTGTTTTGTCAAATTGGGCCGACTTGCAATAAGGTGCAATAATAAATCCGAGAAAAGATTAGTTATGTCAAAAAGAACTAATTCGCTTTGCAAAACAAACTCACCTTGCAGAGTAAGAGCAATAAGTTGAGGGCGGGACTTATTGCTTTTATTTCTACTTATAAAATAAAAAAAATTAAATTGCAAGCAAAATTTTTTGTTATGTTTAAACAAATTATCTAGCTGATAAAAATTTTCCACAATAACCAATGAAATTTATCACGAATAAAACTTTTACTGTTAAATTGTTGTTACCTATCATATGAAACGAAGAAAATTTATAAAAAATAGTATTTACGGAACTCTTGGAACTTTATCTGCACACTTATTTATTAACTCAGATTTAAAAGCTGAGCCGCGCGTCATATTAAACTATAAGCCAGAACCACATTTATGGAATGACTATACAATTACGCTTGCTTGGATTGGTCACTCAACAGTTTTAATAAACCTTTTTGGAAAATGGATTTTAACCGATCCGGTGCTGTTTGAAAATGTTGGATTATATTTCCTTGGTAATACCATAGGTCCAAAACGAATGACACCACCCGCACTCGAAATTGATGAGTTCCCAAAACCTGATATTATTTTACTTTCTCACGCACATATGGATCACATGGATTACCCAACTCTTAAACACTTTGCTGAAAAATATCCGGGTGAAATTGATATGATAACTGCTCACCTAACCAAGGATGTTATTGAAGACCTCGAATGGAAGTCAGTTTCCGTAATGGATTGGAATGATGAATTATCGCTTCAAGAAATAAATTTTAAAGCTCTCGAAGTAAGACATTTCGGGTGGCGGTTTCCGTGGGAACGTGACCGCTCACGCGGATATATAAAAGACGGAAGAAGTTTTAATGCATATCTTTTCGAAAAAAACGGCAAGAAAATTTTATTCGGCGGCGATACTGCAATGACTGATAAATTAAAAACAGTTAAAGAAGAAAAACCGGATATAGCCATAATGCCAATTGGCGCATATATTCCTTGGCGAAGAAATCACTGCAATCCGGAAGAAGCTTTGCAAATGGCTTCAGAATTAAATGCAAAATATTTTATTCCAATTCACACAAAGACTTTTCAGCAAGGAGAAGAACCTTTCAACGAACCGATTGAGTGGATGAAACGAGCTGCAGAAAATTTACAAATTAAAATTGGTATTGATGAGATTGGACAGACGTTTAGTATGGGATAACTCGCTTTATATAACACACCTTCCTTTCCCTTTACTCTGTATTTCTTTAATTTGATACGAGTAAATCCACCAAAAAGATATCATGAATAATTCTGGTTATATATTCGACATCAAAAAATTTTCAATAAATGACGGACCGGGCATTAGAACAACTGTTTTTTTTAAGGGCTGCCCTTTAAAATGCTGGTGGTGCCATAATCCGGAAAGCAGAAATCCAGAACCGGAAAAGTTCCCCGAATGCACTTTTAAATGGAACCCTAATTATGATAATAACCTGAAAAATGTTGTTGGAAGAAAAGTCGAAACATCAGACGTAATGAAAGAAATTGAAAAAGATATTCCATTTTACCAGCAATCAAATGGCGGTGCAACATTTTCCGGCGGCGAACCGATGCTTCAAATTGAGTTCCTCAATGACTTGCTTCAGAACTGCAAAAAGAAAGATATTACTACTGCAATTGATACAACCGGTTATACTGAATTTAAAAATTTCGAAAGAATTTTTTCTGTTACTGATTTTTTTCTTTACGACTTAAAATTAATGAGCGATGAAGACCATATTAATTACACTGGTGTATCAAATAAAATAATACACGAAAACCTCAGAAATTTAACCAGCAATGGCAATAAAGTAATTTTACGAATTCCAATTATTCCTACTATTACAAATACAGCCGGAAATTTGGATGAAATGATTAATTTTATTTCATCATTAAAATCTATTTGGGAGATTGATTTACTTCCATTTCATAAATCGGCAAATTCGAAGTATGAAAAGATGAGAAAAGAAAATAAACTCCCGAATCTTGAACCATTACGTCATGAAGAAATGGAAGAGATAAAAGATAGATTTTTACACCTTGAATACCCGGTGAAAATCGGAGGATAATTTGACAGAAAGAATTAAAAAATTAAGAGAACAAACATTAACAGCGGTTCCAACATTATCACACGAACGTGGTGAACTATTAACAAATTTTTATAAAAGCGGTGAGCCTGAAAAACACTCAATTCCAGTAGTACGTGCTTTAGCTTTTAAATATTTACTTGAGAATAAAGATCTTTGCATTAATGATGGTGAATTAATTGTTGGTGAACGCGGTCCAGCACCTAAGGCAACCCCAACTTATCCCGAATTGTGTGTCCATTCAGAAAAAGATCTACAAATATTAGATTCAAGACTGAAAATTCCTTTCAAAGTCTGCAACGATTCAAAAGAAATCATGTTGAATGAAGTGCTTCCTTATTGGAAAGGAAAATCGATTCGTGATAAAATTTTTGATGAAGTAGATGAAGAATGGAAAGATGCTTATTCCGCCGGAATTTTTACAGAGTTTATGGAACAGCGCGCTCC
>VGVY01000166.1 GCA_016873835.1 Ignavibacteria bacterium | reverse complement strand
AATCCAATCAAGCTCAACCGTTTCTGGGCCAATTAATTTAATAGAACCGGAATCAGGAAAAACACCACCATAATGATCCTGGTGTTTATGAGAATAGGTAACAATGTCGGGCACTAAATTCAATTTAGCAATAGGACTTTCATAACCGTATTCCTTATAAACATCAGAGATGCCGTAATCGGTTAAAATTGTTCTGCCGTTATCAAACTTAATTAAGAAGGAAGCATGACCCTGATACTTAATCTCGACAGAAGGTGTTTGAGGATAAATACCCGATATAGTTATTAAAGCAAACAGTAGAGGGGTTACAAAGTTTTTCATGAATCTTTCCCTCCCAAATAAACTTTTATTGCATCTAACATGTTAAGACAGTATTATTCCTACGGGGATAATATATTGAAAGAAATTCAGCAATTCAAAACAAATCTGAGGACATCAAATGAAACTAACCAGAAAACAGTTCTTAAAGTCAGGCGCTCTTATTACAGGCGGACTGATTCTACCGGGCTTCAAATTTTACAATCCTTTCCAGGAGCAGACATATCAATTTACAACAATACGAAACAACATCGGTATTTTTACAGAACGTGGCGGAACTATCGGTTGGTATGCTACAAATGATGCTCTAGTTGTAATTGATTCACAATATCCTGAAACGGCTAAAAATCTTGTTGTGGGATTAAAACAAAAAACTTCGCGAAAAATTGATTTGCTGTTCAATACTCATCATCACGGAGATCATACTGCCGGCAATCTATATTTAAAAGACTTTGCAAATAAAATTGTTGCTCATGAAAACTGCAAAGTTTTTCAAGAAAAAGCATATGGCGGAAATCCAGAGAAACCACAAGCTTATCCGACAGCAACTTTTTCTAACTCTTGGAGCGAAGATATTGGCAAAGATAAAGTGACCGCAAGATATTTTGGTGCCGCACATACTGGGGGCGATTCAGTAATTCATTTTGAAAATGCAAACATTGCCCATGTTGGCGATTTAGTTTTTAATCAAACTTATCCGTTCATTGATCCTAACGGAGGCGGTGCTGTCAAACTGTGGCCCGAAGTTTTAGAAAAAATTGCAGCCCATTTTGATAACGATACAACTTTTATCTTTGGTCATTCAATTTCTAACGATTTGTTGATCGGAAAAAGACAAGATTTGTTGGCAATGAAAAATTATTTAAACATATTGGTTGAGTTTGTTGAAAAAGAAATTAAAGCTGGCAAAACAAAAGAAGAGATTGGAGCTGCTGCTGAAATTCCAGGATATGCTGATTTAAAGGAAAGATGGCAAGGCGCTCGTAAAATGAATTTAGATAGAACCTACGACGAGCTAATCAAAAAATAAATTTGGGAATATGACTCCATTTATAACATTGAATGGAGTCTTTCATTTTTTCTTTTTTTGAATTCCAAAAAATCCGAAAAACCCGAACATTCCATACAATCCAAAAAGGAACTCCCATCCTTCATACATTCCAAGAAACCCGAAGCAGCCCAAAATTCCTAAATAACCTAAATTTCTCATATCGTCTCCAAATCAACATTATTTGATTAATTCTTATTAGAAAACCATATTTAATTCAAGAGTGAACTAAAATAATTATTTTTTCGTTAAAGTGTTATTCAAAAAGAGGTGTTCATGAAAAAGCTTGTAATTATTTTCTTCTTCATTCCCTTTTATTATTTAACCGCACAATGTTCGGATGCTGGCGTTTGTTCAATCGGGGGCCACGTAACAGAATCAAATAAAAATTCTTTTTCAGTTTCCTACAATTATGGATACAGCGGAAGTATTGACGATATAAAATATCAATCAATAAATTTTTCAAGTAAACTTTTTATTAATGATAAATCTTACATTAGTTTATTTTTACCGCTGGGCAAACAATCTGGACCGCTTGGCAGCACAAGCGGATTGGGTGATTTAATTGCGATTTACAATTATCAAATAATCAACAATGATGATCTGAATATGTTTCTCTCTGGAGGATTAAAAATTGCAACTTCATCATTCAATAAAAATAATTTACTTCCACAAGCTTACCAAAGCGGATTAAGTACAAACGATATTCTGGCTGGAATTTCTTTTATGATTTCTGATTTAAATTTTTCAGCTGGTTATCAAATTGCCGGCGGTAGAAATACGGAAGTATTTCCAGAACTCAAGCGCGGAGACGATCTGCTCATTAAAGGAGCATATCAATTTACATTTTCTGATTTACAAGTCCAGATAGAAATTTTATATATAAAAAGAGTTTGTAAATCCTCTGTAATTGCTTACAACGGACTATCGAATCAATACTATGACATAGTTGGTAGTGACCAGGGGCAGTTAAATCTTCAATTGGTAGGCAGCTTGCCATTAAACGAGAATGCAAATTTATTCGGAAGCTTTGCACTCCCTTTTATTGATAGAAAAATAAATGTCGATGGGCTGACAAGAAAATTTTCAGTTGAATTTGGAGCGTCCTACAACTTCTAACAAAGTGTGGATGAAACTATTCGCTTGTGCATTTTGCATTAACCCATTTCAAAGATCTTGCTATTTGAATAGTTACTGCAAGAAACCATAAAGCGATTAGCAGACCGAAGTCTATAGAGCCAGCATTTGTCGGCGGAGTTGGGAAAAAATAAATATTAAAAAAAAGTAATAATAGTGCTGCTACTATTCCAGGTACAGAAAATATTTTTCCTAGTTTGGGATGATTATACATGTTCAAGGCAAATAGAAAAACAGCAATAATTCCATAGAGGTCTCAAACTATATCTAATCCAAGCTGAACAGAATTTACAAGTTTCATTACAGATTTAATTACTT
>VGVY01000165.1 GCA_016873835.1 Ignavibacteria bacterium | reverse complement strand
ACTCAAAGGTATTATTATTCCTAAATCCGAAAATAAAATTAGAGCATTGGCAATTCCTACTGTTGAAGACCGAACTTTTCAAAGAGCAGTATCACAAATCCTTAGTCCATCTATAGATGAAATGCTCGAAGATAATTCATTTGCATATCGAAAAGGATTCTCGAGATCAAGCGCAGCTTTTGCAATTAATCAAGCTAGAAAAGAAGGATTCAATTTTATTCTCGAATCCGATATTCAATCTTTCTTCGATAATGTGAATTGGGAAATACTGATAAATAAATTAAAAATTCTATATGGCAGCGATCCTCTTTACCCAATACTTTTACAGTGGATAACAAGCGATGTTATTTTTAATGAAAAGAGAATTAAAAGAACAAAAGGACTTCCTCAAGGTGCAGTTATTTCACCTCTGCTTGCAAATTTTTTCTTAGATGAATTTGACGAAGCTTTACAGAATGATTTTAAGCTTATTAGATACGCCGATGATTTTGTAATTCTCTGCAAATCTAAAGAACAAGCAGAAGAGGCGCTAATAAAAGTTAAACAATCATTAAAAAAAATAGACCTCGAAATTAAACCATCAAAAACAAGCATCATCTCTTTTGATGATGGTTTTCAATATCTCGGCTATCTGTTTGTCAATTCATTAATTATTGATAAAAGCAGTGAGGATACTGAGCAGAAATCACATCCAATTAATTTCGAGCTGGATAAGGATTCGCTTCCTCAAGGAAGCTGGATAACTTTCGCGAATCTATCTGACATCAGAAATATCCAAAGCAAACCGGAAATAAACCTAAAACCGCTCAATACGGATGAGATTCAAGAAATCCTTCTAGATAAATTTCCTCTATATATTACAAATTTTTCTTCCCTTCATATTGAAAACGGCAACCTTGATATTTTAACTGAGGAAGAAAATACAGAACTTAAAAAATTACAGTTCCCTTTAACCCAGGTAAGCAGTCTTGTCTTTATCGGGTATTCAAAAGTTTCTATGCCGGCTCTATTTAAATTAAATGAAAATAATATACCCGTTTTCTTTTGCAAACCAAATGGCGAAATCCGTTTACAAATTAATCCTAACATTCCTAATTACGAACTTTGGCTTGAACAAGCTGAACTTGCTAAAAACGACTTCTTTAGAACTTCGTTAGCAAAAGAAATTGTACAAGCAAAAATTAACAACCAAAAAGTTGTTATAAGAAGAATAAATAATGATGAAACTACAATAAATAAATTTAACTACTGGATTGATAAATCTGCAGAAACTGATTCGCTCGAGTCTTTAAGAGGACTTGAAGGAAGTGCTGCAGCATTCTACTTTGATAAAATAAATGAATCGCTTGAAGATGACTGGAGGTTTAATTCCAGAACTAAACATCCGCCGGAAGATCCTTTTAATTCGCTCCTTTCATTCGGCTATTCTATTCTTTATCATCATATTTCTACAGCCCTTATTCTTGAAGGATTAAACCCGCAAATAGGTTTTTTCCATCAACCGAGTAATAGATACAATCCGCTCGCTTCAGATATCCAGGAAGAATTCCGGCACATTATCGATTCACTTGCTATTTATATAACTCACAGAAATATGGTTTCGCTTAATGATTTTGTGTTTGATGAAAAAAATACTTATCCGTGTATGATGACAAGAGAATTTCGGAAAAAGTATATCTCCATGATTGAAGAACGGCTTAAAACAGAATTTACTCCGGCAGATTTCAATAAGAAAGTAACCTATAAACATTTTATCAACTACCAGGTTAAGGTTTTAAAAAATTGTATCCGAAAAAAAGAAATGAGTTATAAACCATTAAAAATTAGGTAATGCATATTAGCCGTATAATTCAAAATTGTAGGTCGAAACTCAGTTTCGACCATTTGTATTTACAGAAAAAATAATTAGGGCAATTCAATGAATCGCCCTATAGATTATTCATAGATGAGCTATGCAACATGATTTATTTAATTACTTACGATATTGAAGACGATAAACAGAGAAATAAAATCAGTAATGTGCTCGAAAATTTCGGCGTTAGAGTTCAAGAATCTGTTTTTGAATGCAACCTTACATCGGTAACTTACAAAGAAGTTGTTGATAGAATTGGAAAAATTATTACCGAAGGTGCTAATCTTAGATTTTATCCTATTTGTAAAGAATGTTATTCAAAAGCAGCGGGATTTGGAAATCTTGTTCAGATGCCTGGACTTAAAGGATACGAAATAATTTAGGTGCGAACCAAAAATTTGGTTTTTAGAAGAAAGACTGTTTTTTGATAAATTGAATGATTTTCTTAATAATTAAGAAAATTTGGCTCGCAATGAACTAACTTATTGTAATTTCTATAACTTATAAGAATAAAAATGTTCTCAAAATTCTATTGGTTCTCTTTTTATTTACAAAAAGCAATTTGCCTCGCAAAGTGTGCTCTAAATTATTATATTACAAGTGGTTATTTAATATGCAGTAACAAATCATTGTAGTCATTGACGAATTGAAACAGCCCACAATTGATTCCAACTTGTTCCATCGGTCGTAACAAATCATTGTAGTCATTGACGAATTGAAACAGAGTTGCCCGTAATCCTACCCCAGAGTAGAGTACCAGTAGTTAAGCTACAAGTTTCAATCTAGTATTTTCAAATTCACTTGGTGTAAGATAATTCAAAGTAGAATGCCTCCTCTGTCTGTTGTAAAATATCTCAATGTATTCGAAAATACAATTTTTAGCTTCAGTTCTTGTTAAAAAAATTCTCTGAAAAACTAATTCCGTTTTCAATGAATGAAAAAATGATTCTACAACAGCGTTATCATAACAATTTCCTTTGC
>VGVY01000164.1 GCA_016873835.1 Ignavibacteria bacterium | reverse complement strand
CTCAAAAACAAAATTGCAATTCCACCCACTGCAATAAATGCGCCAAGAATTGAAATCCACGATAATTGCTCTTTGTAGTAATATCGAACCATCGGAAGCATTATTATCGGTACGGTAGCCATTAATGTAGATGCAATTCCAACTTTTGTATTAGCAACGGATATCAAACTGAAAGTAATTCCTAAAAAAGGCCCTATAACAGAGCCGATCAAAGTAAAAATTAGTGCTGCACGATTATTTGTAAAAACTTTAAAAGGATTTTTCATTTTTTTTGCAAGAAAGAATAATGGATAAAGAAAAATAATTGAAGAAGCAATCCTAACAAATGCTGCTGCAAAACCATTTATTTCTCCTTCATTAAAAGCAAACTTTGCAAAGATCAATCCAACTGCTTGACCTAAAGCACCAATCAATGCATAAACAATTCCACTGTAGTTCAAATCCAATTTTGATGAGCTTTCTTTCCTTTGGAGTACAACCATTCCAATTCCAGAAAGTGTAATTATTATTCCAATAATTCCAATAAAAGAAATTATTTCATTCAAAAAGAAAAATGCCAGCAGTGCAGACATCCCTGGAACAAGCGCCATAATCATCATGCTTAGTCTTGCACCAATATGCTGGAAGGACATAAAAAGAAAAGTATCTCCTATAACTAATCCCGCAATACCGCTTAATACCAAATTAAAAATTTGAGTTGTTGACAAACTCATATCAATTTGAAATACAGAAATAGTAACAACTAAATAGACTATTGCAAAAAGCAATCTGGTAATATTCACAAAAAGTGACCCAACTCTCACTGAAGCTTCAGTAAAAACAATTGATGTTCCGGACCAAAAAACTGCCGTAATAATCGCAGCTATTTCACCAAGTAAAGGCATATAAAAAATTCTGAATTATAAATTAAATGTTGGATATAATTAATTATTCAACTCTTCCCATCTTTTTGAAACTGCATTCCAAACAGTATCCACAGTAATTGCTTGCATAGCTTTTTGTTCTGTTTCATCTGTATAATGATCAAGAACTAACGGAGATTTTATATTAACGTGATTATCCCCATAAGCACCCCAATCTGTTGGATCTGATGAACCAAGCAGCGCTACGACCGGAGTACGAACTGCAACCGCAACATTCATTGGACCAGTACAATTTGAGAGAAACATTTTACAATTTTTAATAATTGCTGCAAGCTCTCCAATATTTTTCGTCTCGGGCGCTATCAAAGAATTAGTTCCAATGAGGTTAGCAACTTTTTCTGCTAATTCTTTTTCTCCTTTTCCCCATGTTATCAAAATTTTAACTCCAAATTTTTCTGACATGAGTTTCCCTATTTCAGCAAACCGTTCCGGCATCCATGCTCTTATAGCTCTGCTTGCCCCAGGATGAATACAAAATGTTTTTTCTTTTTGAAAATATTCTTTTGCAAAATTATTACTCGCTTCCGAAATATAAACTACTGGCGTTTCGACATATACTTTGGCGCCAATTGCTTTTATAATATCTAAGTTGCGGTGAATTTCGTGATAACGCCCAATTGGGTGATCAATTTTAGTTGTGTATAGATTCATCATTTTCTTTGGACCGCTACTTACAGTTTCCTTTGCACCGCTTAAATATGCTATCAATGCAGCGCGTTCGGAAGTCCAGCGTAAATTAACAGCAAGATCAAATTTTCTTTTTCTAAGTTTCAAAACTGTCCAAAGTTGTTTTAATACTGAATCAACTATTTTATTTCGATTGGTATTAATCAGAATATGTTCATCAACAAAAAATCCGGGTGGAATAATTTGTTTCATTAAAGGATTTGTTAGGAGTGTAATTTTCGACTCTGGAAAATTATCTCGTACTGTTTTAATAGCAGAAGTTGATGCAATTAAATCACCAAGTGCACCCCATTTAATTATTAAAATATTTCTGTACTGTTTCATTTTAATGCTAAAACTTCATTTACTTTATTTTTAATACATTCAACTGAGATGTTACCAAGATAAGAGTTATTTCCATTTAATATTCTCTTGCCAACAATTTTATGATAATTTGATACTGAATCATAAAAATCCCAACACTTAATATTATCCTCTGGGACTAAAGCTATTGTTGGAACTTCAAGCGCAACAGCAAGATGTCTTGTACCAGTGTCATGTGTAATAAAAACTCTACATCTTTTTAATAAAGCTGCAGACTTATGAATGTCATTTGAGGAATAAAATAGAATTGAATTTTGTTCAATTTTTTTTTGAATTTCTCTGCATATTTCTTTGTCTTGCGGTCCTTCTAGAAGTAGAACTTTAATATTGTTTGATTTGGTTATATTTATTATTAGATCAACAAAGTGGTCTGAAGGCCAAATCTTTGTCGGTTCACTTGCTGATGGATGAATTCCAACAATTAAATCATTATTTGCGATTGAGTTGGCATTAAAGAAATCTGCGGCCCATTTTTCAGCTTCTTGTGAAATAAAAAATTCTGTTTTATCACTATCAATTTGCACATCGAATGATGAAAAAATTTTATTATAATAATCTAAATAACTAACTGTATCTTCAAGCACATCCACTTTTTTATTGAAAAGGAAACCAAAACTTTGTTTGCGAGGTGCAATTCTGATTTTTGCACCAGAGAAAAAAGAGAGCAATGCAATTCTATCACTTGGATGCAAAGCAAGCACAACATCAAATTTTTCTTTTCTTATTTTGTTTGCAAAACGAAACCCATCAAAGAGACTTCGTTTTCCGGATTTTTCTTTTAACGCTGGATCAAATGTAATTACTCTATCAATATTTTGATTATTTGAAAATATTTCTTCATAACCTTTTCGCACCATAAAAACAATTTCAGCAGTAGGATTTTTTTTTCGAAGTGAACGAATACCAGGAGTTGAGACTATCAAATCGCCAAGGTACTTTATGTTAACTACTAGAATTTTCAAATGAGTTCAAAAAATGTTGAATGCTGAATGCTAAATTATGAAATGAAAATCATAACTCAACATTCAA
>VGVY01000163.1 GCA_016873835.1 Ignavibacteria bacterium | reverse complement strand
TTAATTTAGAAAAATTTAATGCTGAAAAAGAAGCACAAAAAGCAGCAGCAGCTAAAGCTAAAGAAGAACAAAAACCAGCAGATAAAGAGTAAAAATGGAATTTTACGATATCATATTTTATTTATTTGCACTGATTACAATTGGATCCGCTTTTGTTGTGGTTACATCACGAAATATTGTCTATGCAGCATTCAGTTTGCTTTTTACTTTTTTTGGAGTAGCCGGAATTTATGTTTTACTTGGAGCTGATTTCTTAGCAATAGTTCAAATTATGGTTTATGTGGGTGGAATTTTAATTCTACTCTTGTTTGGTGTCATGTTAACTAATAAAATAACAAGCGTAGAAATTAGAACTGGAACTGTACACTTGCTGCCGGCCGCTATTGGTATTGGAATCTTATTCGGCGCAATTATTTCTGTAATGCTTTGGACTAATTGGAATATTTCTCCTGAACCGATTCCGCCTTCAACAACAGCAAATATTGGCAGAGAATTAATTACAAACTATGTATTGATATTTGAACTTCTTGGAATGCTTCTCTTAATTGCATTAATTGGCGCAGCATCAATCGCAAGAAGAGATAAAGAATAAGGAGAAACTTTTGTTTCAAGTTGGATTAACACAATTTCTAATAGTAAGCACGATTTTATTTTCGTTAGGAATTTACGGAATAGTAACCCGCAAAAATGCCGTTATGGTTTTAATGGGAATAGAACTAATTCTTAATGCAGCTAATATTAATTTTGTAGCTTTTTCTACATTTGGCAATTATGGAATCAGCGGACAGATAATTGCATTGTTCGTAGTAATTTTAGCAGCAGCAGAAGCAGCAATAGCACTTGCTATAGTTCTCAATATCTATAAAACTTTTACAAATGTTAATGTTGACGAAATTGATTCATTAAAAGAATAATTTATGACTGAATCATTACTTTTAAATTTATCTCTGTTAATACTCTTTCTTCCTCTTTTAGGATTTACTGTAGTTTTATTCCTGGGTAAGAAATTTCCAAAACTCTACTTATTCGAAGTCGGAATAATTACAACTGCTTTTCTATTGTCTGTTTTTGTGTTGTTTGCAAAACTATCTTATTTCACTGCCCAAGATATTGGATCATCCTTTACTTGGATTTCAATGAGTGCCGCTCCATTACTTGGTAATATCAATATTGAACTTGGGATTAAGATTGATAATATCACAGCAATAATGCTGTTTGTAGTAAACTTGATAAGCTTCCTAGTTCATGTGTTTTCCATTGAATATATGCATGGTGATAAAAGATACACAAGATATTTCTCTTACCTTGGTATCTTCACATTTTCAATGCTTGGAATAGTACTTACTGATAATCTCTTAATGATGTACATTTTTTGGGAATTGGTTGGTTTATCATCTTATCTTTTAATTGGTCATTGGTTCGAGAAAAAATCTGCTGCTGATGCTGCTAAAAAAGCATTCATTGTCAATCGCATTGGCGATATCGGAATGTTCATTGGAATATTAATTCTCTTTACTCACTATAAAACTTTTTCGTTCGATATAATTTTCCAACAGCTATCACTTGGTAATATACCTTTCAACAGTGAGGTTTGGTTAACTGCAGCCGGCATTTTAGTTTTTATGGGTGCTGTTGGTAAATCTGCGCAATTCCCTCTTCATGTTTGGTTGCCCGATGCAATGGAAGGTCCGACTCCAGTAAGTGCATTAATCCACGCTGCAACAATGGTTGCTGCGGGTGTTTACTTAGTCACAAGAATATTTGTGATGTTAACTGCAGATGCGATGTTAGTTATCGCAGTTATTGGCGCATTTACTTCATTAGTAGCTGCAACAATAGCATTAACTCAAAATGATATCAAAAAAGTTTTAGCTTATTCAACGGTTTCTCAGCTTGGTTATATGATTATGTCTCTTGGAGTTGGTGCGTACGCATTTGCATTTTTCCACTTGGTTACTCATGCATTTTTCAAAGCTTGTTTGTTTTTGGGATCGGGCTCTGTCATTCATGCAATGCATCATGAACAAGACATTAGGAACATGGGCGGCTTAAGAAAAAAATTACCGATAACTTACTTTACATTTTTAATCTCTACTATTGCTATTTCTGGAGTGCCGCTTACATCTGGATTCTTAAGCAAAGATGGTATACTTGCTGGAACACTTGCCTTTGGAAAACTTACTGGTCATTGGTTAATCCCGATAATGGGATTTACTGTAGCGATGTTAACTGCATTTTATATGTTCAGATTAGTTATCCTTACTTTTCATAGTGAACCGCGTGATCATCATAAATTTGAGCATGCACATGAATCCCCATTTGTTATGGCAGCACCGTTGGTAATCTTAGCGGTTCTTTCAATATTTATTTGGTACACACCAAATCCATTTGCACCTGATGCCGGTTGGTTTATGAAGGATTGGGTAAAAACTCCAGCATCGGTTGTTCCAGTTGAAACACAATTCGATTTTATGAATCCTAGCTCATCCGGTAATCATTCAGAATTGCATAGAGAAATAGTTCATTCTCCGTTGTATACAGAAGCAATGCATTGGGCTCATTATCCGGCAATGGCTCTTTCTATCTTTTTAGCCGGAATGGGAATATTGGTAGCTTACTTAATGTATCAATGGAAAAAGATAAATGCTGATAAACTTGCTGAGAAAATAAAAGTACTTTACAATTTTTCTCTCAACAAGTGGTTCTTAGATGAAGTTTACGACGCAACAGCAATTAGCGGTACAACGAATTTTAGTAAATTTTTATCATGGTTTGATAATACCATTATTGATGGTGCAGTAAATGGTACTGCATGGCTCGGAAGATTTTTCTCTAAACTAAGCGATATGTTCGATACATATATAGTTGATGGTTTTGTTAATTTTTCTGCTTTCTTTAGCGGATTCATAGGTTTATCATTTAAAAGATTGCAAACTGGAAAAGTTCAAACATATATTGTATTTGTAGTATTTGCTGTTATTATACTTTTGTTGTTCTTTAAACCGTTTTAATTTTTTTATAATTCGATTGAAGAGTGATCTC
>VGVY01000162.1 GCA_016873835.1 Ignavibacteria bacterium | reverse complement strand
TTCCTCTTTCTTATCTTTACTTTCAATTTTCAGAAAACTGGATAAGTAATGCGTTTAAGCAAGAATTTTGTTCCAACATTAAAGGAAGTTCCTTCGGATGCAGTAATCCCAAGTCATGTATTAATGATTCGTGCTGGAATGATTAGAATGGTTTCTGCTGGAATATATTCTTTCCTCCCACTCGGTTACAAAATAGTTCAAAAAATTATTGATATCATCCGCGAAGAAATGAATGCAATCGGCGGACAAGAATTTCACTTCCCCGGATTAAATCCAAAAGAAATTTGGGACCAAACCGGAAGAGTAGAAGCATTTGGAGATATTTTATTTCATATAAAAAACCGTGAATATGTTTTAGCTCCAACTCATGAAGAGATTGTTGCGTTTCATGCAAAAGGTGCAGTTACATCATACAAAGATTTACCTCAGATTTGGTATCAGATACAAACAAAATTTAGAAACGAACCAAGACCAAGAAGCGGAGTTATTCGCGGCCGCCAATTTATTATGAAAGATGCTTATACGCTCGATAAAGATTTTGAAGGACTCGATTACGGCTACTCGCTTCATGACCAGGCATACAGAAAAATATTTGACAGATGCGGACTGAAATATTTTGTTGTCGGCGCATCAAGCGGTGCAATGGGCGGAAGCAAATCAGAAGAGTTTATGGTAAGAAGCGATGCCGGAGAAGATACAATTGCATACTGCGAGAACTGCGGCTATGCTGCTAATGTTGAGGTTGCGCAATCAGTTTCACAAAAAGCTCCTCGTCATTCTGAAAGCAAATCATATTATGAAATTCCAACTCCAAATGTGAAATCAATTGATGAACTTTGTGCTTTTCTAAAAATTGATGAGCATGAGACAGCTAAATCAAGAATTTATATTCATGACGGCAAACCAGTGCTTGTGCTAATGCTCGGCAATG
Source organism: Ignavibacteria bacterium (assembly GCA_016873835.1). Taxonomy (GTDB): domain Bacteria; phylum Bacteroidota; class Ignavibacteria; order Ignavibacteriales; family Melioribacteraceae; genus DSXH01. The sequence continues at coordinate 2,130 of VGVY01000162.1, read as the reverse complement.
ATGAAGTAAATGAAACTAAACTTCAATCCATGCTTGGCGGACAAGTTCGTCCAGGTCACCCAGAAGAACTAAAAGAAATTACCGGCGCTGATGCTGGCTCAATTGGGCCAATTGGATTTAAACATAAAATAATAGCTGATACACTTTTAAAAGATGCAAACAATCTTTACAGCGGTGCTAATAAAAATGATTTTCACATCGGCGGAATTGATCTCAAACGTGACGCACCTTCAATAGAATATTTTGATTTGAGAACAGTAGAAAGCGGAGAGAAATGTGTTAATTGTAATTCTAATTTAGAAGTATTCAAAGCAATCGAACTTGGTCATATTTTCAAACTTGGGACAAAATATTCCGAAGCACTCGGCGTAAATTATCTTGATGTGAATGGTAAAGAACATCCAATAGTTATGGGAAGTTATGGAATTGGAGTCGAAAGAATATTCGCATGTTTCATTGAACAGAACTTTGACGAAAAAGGAATTATTTGGAAGAAACCTCTCGCACCTTTTGATATTCATTTGATTGCCCTCAACATGAAAAACGAAACAATTGCAAGGTCTGCAGACCAGCTTTACTATGAATTAATTGCAGAAGGTTATGAAGTTCTATATGATGATCGGCTTGATCTGAGTGCCGGATTTAAATTTAATGATGCCGACTTACTTGGAATGCCGGTTCAAGTTATTGTAGGTGAAAAGAATTTGAAAGACGGCAATGTAGAAGTAAAAACCAGAAGCAATCACGAAAAACAAGTTGTTGAGCTTTCGAAATTAAACATAAAGCTGAAAGAAATATTATAATTCCACGCAAAGTCGCAAAGACTGAGTTTTATTTGCTGACTTAGCGTTGTGCTTGGCGGGCTTTGCGTGAAAATCTTTTATGAACCCAAAACTCTTTATAGTATCAACACCTATCGGCAACTATGACGACATAACTCTCCGCGCAATTAACTCATTAAAGAATGCTGATTTTATTATATGTGAAGAATTTAAAGAAGCTAAACGACTTCTTTCCCATCTAAAAATTGAAAAAGAATTATTCTCTCTCAACGAGCACAATGAAGAAGAATCAAGTCAAGAGATTTTTCGAAAAATTAAAGAAGGCAAAACAGCAGCCCTAATATCAGACTGCGGAACCCCGCTTTTTTCTGACCCTGGATTCTTGCTTGTGCAAATGTGCATTAACTCCAAAATAAAAATTGAAATTGTGCCCGGTGCAAGCTCATTAATGGCTGCGCTTGTTGGTTCCGGATTTAAGCTCGACAAATTTTACTATGCCGGCTGGCTCTCTCCTAAAAAAGATGTGCGCAGAAAAGAATTGCTCCGTTTGAAAGGAATAAAAGAATTAATTGTACTTATGGAAACTCCTTACAGACTAAAAGCAATTCTCACAGACATGCTAAAAATATTTTCATCGTCAGTGCAAATTTGCATCGCATTTGATTTAACACTGCCATCAGAAAAATTTTATAGAGGCACTTCAGCACAACTTCTAAAAATTGCAGAAGAAAAAAATCTGAAGGGTGAGTTTGTGCTGATCATCAATAACAAATAGGAAAGAGATTAAATGAAATACAAGAATGTTTTTAAAACATTTTATGCTTTTCTGTTCTTCGGTTTGTTTGTTCTATTGTCAGCATGTTCTAGCAGTCCACCAAAAGAAACCGGTAATTTCAGAACACCAGAATTAGTTGAACTGATTAAACTAGATTCTACTTTCAAATTAGATATTAGATATGCAGTATCAAATAATTTTCTTGGCGAGCCGGTTTATAAACAAGCACGGGCATTTTTACAACGCCCGGCTGCGGAAGCGCTTGTGCGTGCAAATAGAAAACTGCAGAAGATAGGTTATGGCTTATTGATTTTTGACGGATACCGTCCTTGGTCTGTAACAAAAATATTTTGGGATTCTGTCACAGATAAAGAACGTGAAGCTGGATTTGTTGCTGATCCAAGCAAAGGCTCAAAACATAATCGCGGCTGTGCAATTGATTTAACCTTGTACGATTTAAAAACTGGAAAAGAAGTTAATATGCCGAGTAATTATGACGAATTTTCTGAAAGAGCTCATTCTACTTATGCTGGCGGAGAACCTGAACAAACTCGATTAAGAGATTTATTACGC
>VGVY01000161.1 GCA_016873835.1 Ignavibacteria bacterium | reverse complement strand
ATGATTATTCAAATAATAATGTAGAAACATTTTCATATTATGCTTGGAGGTGGGGATGGTTAAGAAGGGTTGAAAGAAAATGGATTTATATTTTTAAGTGTCAAAACCAAGACCCGTGTGATTGTGATCCAAATTATTTAACCGGCGAATGGATATTAGTTAATAAATACCCAACTTGGGAAACAAGAATTATTGATTACTAAAGTATGATGGCAATATTTGAAATAAATTCATGAAAGTATCGACAACTCAGATAATATTGCGGAGAAAAAATGAAACTTATTAAAATAATGGCTTTTGTTTTTTTATTTGTAAATAATACAAGCATAGGTCAGGCTTTAAATGTTGGTTTAAAATATGAACCATTTGTTCTTTACACAAAATTTGGTTCAGTTGAGGATAACGATATATATTTTACAAGTTTTTATCTTCATGGTGGGATAAAACTGAATAGTAGAATTCAATTTGAATTAAACTATGGTTTTGTTTTTTCGGAAGGATATCGTTTTAATGGTTTTGAGGCATGTTTGTTTGGCAAATATTTTTTTCGCGAAAAAAGTGAATATATAATTGGCGGTTATATTTTTCACAAGAACGGTGGAGATAACGGACATTATTACAGAACAGAGGATAAATTTCTATCATTGGGTACAGTTGGTATAGGGATCTTCATTTCTGAACTGTTCTTTATTCAAGCTACTTATCAAATTCCATTTGGAAATAATGAATTCGGATATAGAATTAACCCAAACACACTTGATCCAAATAAAAACACATATGATAAAAATAAATTAGTTGGGTTATTCAAACTCGGTTTCGGTTTGTCATTCGATCTGTAATTTTTAATGCTGTCAAGGACAATTCCTTGACAGCATAAATATTTGTTTGTGAACATTTCTCAAAAATCTTTTCAGTCAATCATTTTTCTTCCTATCTTTACAAAAATGATTATTAATTAAAAATAATTACATAAACCTTTCATCAAATTGGAAAGGGATAAAGAAAATAATAATAGGAGACATCTGAAAAATAACGTTTGTCATTTCGACCTAAGGGAGAAATCTTTGATTCCTATAAGATTTCTTCCCGCTTTGCGGGACTCCGCTCCTTCGGAATGACATTTTTGAATTTTTCAGAAGTCTCTATAAGTAGTACTATGCAAAACTTCGACCCAATAACACAAGAAGTACTAAACGATCCAGAGTATCCGGCAACATTAGTCCCGGCTACATTTCAAAGTAATGGCTGCAAAATACTCGGCACAATGTTTATGGCATCTGGTAAAGGACCGCATCCGGTAATTTTACTTTTGCACGGTTTTCCAGGCAACGAAGTAAACTATGATCTTGCTCATATTTTTAGACGACAAGGATTTAACGTGTTTGTATTCCATTACAGAGGAAGCTGGGGAAGCGAGGGAAATTATCTTTGGAAACAAACCATTGAAGATACCGCAGAAGCAATAAAGTTTTTGAAAAGTGATTTAGCAAAAGAAAAATATCGTATTGATGGAAATAAAATAATTTTGGTTGGATACAGTATGGGCGGTTTTGCTGCTTTGTATAGTTCTATCTCACATGACGAAATAAAGAACATTACTTTTCTTGCCGGTTTCAATGCTGGTCTGTTTGGAGAAATTATCGGAAACAATAAAGGGTTGTTTCAGTACAGTGCTAATACAATATTACCTTCAATGGATTTTGTGAAATGTGAAAGTGCTGAAATATTGTTGACTGAAATGGTTGATAACCAAGCCGAATGGAATTTAATTAATCATATTGAAAAACTTTCACAGAAGAATTTATTAATTATAAGTGCACTGAATGATTCAACTGCTCCGATTGAGATACATCATAAACCGTTGGTTGGAGCGTTAAAATTAGCTGGTGCAAAAAATGTTGAAGAACATATTTTAGAAACTAGTCATTCCTTTTCTGATAAAAGATTAGCAATAGCAAAAATTATTTGCACCTGGTTGGATAAAATTAAATTTTGAACAAAAATATGAGTGAAGTTTATAAAGATATGTTGCCGGAAGAATTTAAAAAGTACGGCTACCAAATAATCGATTGGATTGCAGATTATTTGAGCGAGCTTGATTTCTATCCGGTTGTCCCCCAACTAAAACCAGGAGAAATAAAAAATAAGCTGCCAGAAAGCGCACCAAAAACTGAAGAAGATTTTACAGAAATAATTAAAGACTTTGAAAAACTAATTGTCCCTGGAATAACACATTGGCAGCATCCAAAATTCATGGCGTATTTCAGTGCAACCGCGAGTGGACCGGGAATTTTCGGTGAATTGCTCGCCGCAGCAATAAATACAAACGGAATGGTTTGGAAATCGAATCCTTCATCTACAGAACTCGAAGAAACTGTTTTAAATTGGTTTAGAGAAATTATTGGCTTACCCAAAGAATATTTTGGTGTTGTTTATGATACTGCTTCGGTAAGCACAATGCATGCAATTGCAGCGGCAAGGGAAAACACTGGATTAGACATCCGCACAAAAGGTTTGAGCGGATTGCCAATGTTAAGATTGTATTGCACAGAACAGACTCATTCTTCGATAGATAAATCTGCACTCACACTTGGAATTGGATTGGATGGAATTTGCAAGGTTCCGACTGATGAAAATTTTGCAATGATTCCATCTGAATTAGAGAAAGCAATTGAAGAAGATCGTTCAAAAGGGATTGTTCCATTTTGTGTCGTTGCCACAATAGGAACTACTTCATCAACCGCAGTTGATCCAGTAAATGAAATAGCTGAAATATGCAAACGAGAAAAAATTTGGCTTCATGTAGATGCTGCATACGCCGGCGTTACTGCAATGCTTCCCGAAATGAAAAAATATTTTGTTGGAATTGAAAAAGCAGATTCATTTGTTGTTAATCCTCATAAATGGCTGTTTGTTCCTATTGACTTCAGTGTGTTATTTACACGGAAACCAAAAATTTTGAAGCAAGCATTCAGCATTGTTCCAGATTATTTAAAGACCCAAGAAGATTCTGAAGTAATTAATTACATGGATTATGGAATCCAACTTGGCAGAAGATTCCGTTCATTGAAGTTTTGGTTTGTGCTCAGATATTTTGGCGTAGTAAGATTGCAAAAAATTATTCGCGAACATTTA
>VGVY01000160.1 GCA_016873835.1 Ignavibacteria bacterium | reverse complement strand
ACTTTGACTATAGGAGCATGCAGAAAAGAATTAGCTGTCTGGTGTAAACATTTCAAAAGATATAATAATAAAAATAATAAATGTTTAGGAACCGATATTTTTTGATACTTGAATCTGAATGCTTTGTTATGGATACTGAATGTTTTTTTGAATTAGATAGGAATATTAATGCATTATGTGTTTTATTTATAATTCAGAATCGAGTATCCAGCATCTAGTAACTAGAAACAATTGTCCATAATTCCAACATTTCCTAAGTTGCATGCATTATTTGAAAACTTATGGATAATATCATGAAAAAAACAGTTCTATTTTGGATTCTTGCAGTTCTAATTACAATTGCATCTGCTGTTTACCAGAGAATGACCGGGCCAACCTATCCTTTGTCTGGTACGGTTAATCTAGATGGACAAGAGATTAAATATAAACTTGAAAGAAGTCAGGAATCTTCACAAAATTATTTAATTGAAATTAATGCAAACGATGAATCAATTAGTGGTATATTATTCTGGAAGAAACACAAATCGAATGATGAGTTTACACAAGTTCCAATGCATGGTACAAAAACTTTAAATGCAGAATTACCAGCACAAAAGCGATTAGAAAAATTAGATTACTATGTACAACTTTCTAAAGGTGATAACCTTGTTGTTATACCAAATGAAAAATTGGTTACGATTAGATTTAAAGACCATGTGCCATTATATATTCTTATTCCACATATCTTCTTCATGTTTTTTGCTATGATGTTATCTACAAGAACTGGATTAGAATTTTTTAACAAGAAATCTAATCTCGAAAAACTTTCACTTTGGACAATTATATCTTTATTCATAGGAGGATTTCCGCTTGGATTTGCGATGAATGGATTAGCATTTGGAGAGATGTGGGGCGGCTGGCCTTTTGGGAATGATGTTACAGACGACAAAACTCAAATTGCATTCATAGTTTGGATAATTGCTTTCTATCTTGTGAAAAAAAATAAATTTGCTAAGATTGCTGTATTGATTGCTTCATTAGTCATGCTTGCAGTTTATTTGATACCGCACAGTGTGTAGTAGAAATCATAAATAAACATCAATAAAGTTACACTGTAACTCTTATTAAATAGGAGATAATAGATGAGTCACGAAAAACCAACAACAAGCGGTTTACCATCAAACGCTTACACTGAATTAAAACAAGGTGAAACCTATACGCCGATTATGTCCCCATCATCTGTCTATCCAGAGGTAACCCCATATTCTGTTATTACTGGTATAATTATGGCAGTGATCTTTACTGCTGCAGCTGCTTATCTTGGGTTAAAGATAGGTCAGGTATTCGAAGCTGCAATACCAATTGCAATACTCGCTGTGGGTTTATCTGCTGGATTAAAGAAAAAAGGGGGACTTGGTCAGAATGTAATTATTCAATCAATTGGTGCAACTTCCGGCACAATTGTAGCTGGTGCAATATTTACGATTCCAGCACTTTACATATTAAATCTACAAGCAGACTTTTATCAAATTTTCTTTGCATCTGTCCTTGGCGGATTTTTAGGAATTTTATTTTTAGTTCCATTCAGAAAATATTTTGTTTCTGAGATGCATGGCAAATTTCCATTTCCGGAAGCTACGGCAACAACGGAAGTTTTAGTTGCTGGTGAAAAGGGAGGAAAGCAAGCATTTGTTTTGGTGATTAGCGGATTAATTGGCGGTGTTTATGATTTTGTAGTTGCCGCTTTTGGTTGGTGGAGTGAATTAATAACGACTAAGGTTGTTGGTTTTGGTCAAGAATTAGCAGAAAAAATAAAATTAGAATTTAGAGTCAGCTCAAACGCTGCTATTCTTGGGTTAGGTTATATAATTGGATTAAAATATTCAGCAATAATAGTTGCCGGTTCATTACTCTCGTGGTTTGTATTTGTGCCTCTCATAGCATATTTCGGGCAATATATAACCCAACCGATTGGCTCTAATGTTTCATTGCTAATTAATGAAATGTCTGCCGAACAAATTTTTAGAGCATATGTCCGTCATATTGGAATTGGCGGAATTGCAATGGCTGGATTAATTGGAATTATCCGTTCATCTGGAATTATTAAGAAAGCATTCACTCTTGGTTTCCAAGAACTATTCGGGAAAAAAGTTTCTGATGAAAATTTACGTACACAACGTGACCTACCAATGAAAATTATTTTCGGAGGAATATTTATTGTTGCAATATTAGTGTTTGTATTCTTCTTGTTCGGCGTTGTAAATAATTTGTTTCAAGCATTAGTTGGATTGTTAATTGTTTTAATCATCTCATTCTTATTTACAACCGTAGCTGCAACTGCTATTGCAATAGTAGGAACTAACCCAGTTTCTGGAATGACATTAATGACGTTAATTCTTTCATCTGCTGTATTAGTTTCTGTTGGTTTAAGCGGACCAGCTGGAATGATATCGGCATTAATTATTGGAGGCGTTGTTTGTACAGCTCTATCACAAGCTGGTGCATTTATAACAGATCTTAAAATTGGTTACTGGCTTGGTTCATCTCCATATAAACAAGAAAGATGGAAATTTGTTGGAACTGTTTTCTCTGCAGCAACTGTTGCGTGGATCATTATGGTATTAAATGAAACATATGGCTTTGTTGGTGATGGAGCATTGGTTGCACCACAAGCAAATGCTATGGCTGCAGTTATTCAGCCGTTGATGTCAAATCAACCAGCTCCTTGGATCTTATATCTTGGCGGTGCTTTACTAGCATTAATTTTAGTTGTTCTCAAAGTACCAGTTCTTGCATTCGCACTTGGAATGTATATTCCAATGGAATTAAACACACCACTTCTCTTTGGCGGTTTGATTGCTCATTTTGTTTCTACTAGAACTAAGGATGATGCTTTGAACAATTCACGCAGAGAAAGAGGCACATTGATTGCATCTGGATTTATTGCTGGAGGTGCTTTGTTTGGAGTTTTAAGCGCTATTCTTCGCTATATGGGTTATAATTGGGTTAATTCAGAATGGCAAGAATCCCACTCTGCCGAATTAGTTGCACTAATCATGTTCTGCTTGATTGGTATTTATATGATATGGGATTCTATGAGAGCTAAGAAGGAAGAATAGAAATAAGTTGTTTGTAAATTAATGAATTGACATTTCCTTAACCCTCGAGCTTATCGGGGGTTTTTAATTAAT
>VGVY01000159.1 GCA_016873835.1 Ignavibacteria bacterium | reverse complement strand
AATGATAAATAAAATACTCGGTTTCTAAATTCGGGCAAATTTCAATATATTTCAATTCACGGGATAAAAAAATGAACATAAACATACTTTTTATTGGGGATATTATTGGCAATCCTGGAATGGATATTCTACAAATGTATCTCCCTAGTCTTCAAAAAAAATATCGAAGTGATATAATCATTGCTAATGGCGAAAATGTTTCGGATGGCAAAGGCTGCACTGAAAAGGAAGCAAAAGTTTTATTTGATTTGGGGGTTGATGTAATAACCGGGGGAAATCATACATGGGATAAACACCAGTCTCAAGATTATTTAAAAAAGGAACCCCGCTCTCTTAGACCATTAAATTACCCAAAAGGCACAATTGGAAATGGTTATTACATTATTGATCATCATAAATCGAAAGTAGCAGTAATTAATCTGCAAGGCAGAGCTTATATGGCGACTATTGATTGTCCATTTAGAACTGCAGATTGGATTATAAATAAACTTAATCAAGAAACTAAGGTTTTCATAATCGATTTTCATGCTGAAGCAACCGCAGAAAAAATTGCACTTGCAAATTATTTAGATGGTAAAATCTCTGCTGTAATTGGAACTCACACACATATTCAAACTTCGGATGATAGAATACTGGCAAAAGGGACGGGATATATTACAGATTGTGGAATGACCGGTCCTTATGATTCGGTAATTGGTATGAAGACCGATGCAGCCATAAATAGATTTTTATATCAAACACCGCAGAAATATCAAACAGCAACAGATAATGTCCATCTTTGCGGATTGTTTTTAAAGGTTGATTCTTCAACCGGCAAAACAGTAGAGATTGAAAGAATATTTTTGCCTGAATTTGATAAACAGATAAATATTTAATTTTCTTTTTTTATTTGAGATATGGCAATATTAATTGACGGGAAGAAAGTTGCAGAGGAAATAAAGTTAGAGCTAAGTCTTAAAGTTTCTGATCTTAAGGCGAACGGAAAAACTTTGCCTGGTTTAGTCGCAATTTTAGTTGGAGATGATCCAGCTTCTCATGTGTATGTAAATTCAAAAAGTAAGGCTTGTGCACAAGTTGGTTTTATTTCAAAGATTGAAAATCTAGATGATCGAATTTCGGAAGAAGCTCTTATAGATCGAATAAAATATTATAATGACCATAATGATTATCATGGAATTTTAGTACAGTTTCCTCTTCCAAATGGAATTAATGAAAAAAATGTTATTGAAGCAATCGATAAGAAAAAAGATGTGGATGGTTTTCATCCCGAAAGTGTTGGTAATTTAGTTATCGGTAATGATTCTTTTTTCCCTTGTACACCTTATGGAATTGTTGAACTTTTATTGAGATATAAAATTGAAACTGAAGGAAAGCATGTTGTTATTGTGGGAAGGAGTAATATTGTTGGCAAACCAATTGCAAATTTGCTTCTTCAAAAAAGAAAAGGTGCTAATGCAATTGTCACAATTTGCCATTCAGCAGCAGATGATTTGACAAAATATACACTCCAAGCCGATATTCTGATTGCTGCAATTGGCAAGCCAAATTTCATTCGGGGAAATATGGTAAAAGAAAATGCTGTTGTAATTGATGTTGGAATCAATAGGGTTGAGGATAAAAATTCGAAAAAAGGGTATAAAATTATTGGCGATGTGAATTTTGACGAAGTTGAAAAAAAATGTTCCTATATTACTCCCGTTCCTGGCGGAGTTGGACCAATGACAATTGCAATGTTACTCGAAAATACTTATAAAGCATATATCAATCTCACAAAAAATTAAAGATTATGAACTCATCAATAATTGACAAAGTTGTTTCGCAAGTTTTTATTGAAAAAGCACTACAAGATTTTTACTGCCATGGTGAAACTTGCGCCGGCTGGGAACGAAATATTATAGATCAACCATTAGCTGTAAAAAATATAATAAAGAATGGAGCTGATAGAATTGCAGCTGGTTTAGGAATTGAAAAGGAATCAATTGACTTAAATGTTGCAAGAATGATTGATCATACATTACTTAAGCCAGAAGCTACACCTGATGAGGTAAAACAACTTTGCGAAGAAGCTCGCACATATAACTTTGCTTCAGTATGTATTAATCCATGTCATGTTGAAATGTGCAAAGATTTATTAAGAGGCAGTCAAGTTAAAGTTTGTACAGTAATTGGATTTCCATTAGGCGCAACAACTACAGAAGTAAAGCGGAATGAAGCTGAGCAATGCTTACGCAATGGAGCAACTGAAATTGATATGGTTATTAACATTGGAATGCTGAAGCAAGGGAAATATGATTTTGTTTTTAATGACATAAATCAAATTGTCTTGGCTGCTAAAAGGAACAATGCTGTTTGCAAAGTGATAATTGAAACTGCACTCTTAACTGACGAAGAAAAAATAAAAGCTTGTATTATTAGCAAAGAAGCAAAAGCTGATTTTGTAAAAACTTCAACTGGTTTCAGCAAGGGAGGAGCTACTGCTGGAGATGTAGCTCTCATGAAATATGTTGTTGGTTCATCAGTTGGTGTTAAAGCATCGGGCGGAATCAGAACCGCTGAAGATGCAAAAATGATGATTGAAAGCGGTGCGGATAGAATTGGTGCAAGTGCAAGTGTAAAAATTGTAAAAGGTGAAACTTCCACTACGGGCGGTTATTAGTGGTTTTAGATTTAATTGTCACAAAATCCGACGATGGTTTTTCCTCTGAAATCCCTTCTATAAATGGTTGTGAATCATGGGCTCACAACGAGGATGATGCGATTTTTCATACATTAGAAATGTTTCGTTTTTATATTCAAGTAGAGTCTGATTTTAAAATAAAAGTTGATAAAGCACGTGTTGAGGGGAATAAAAATATTTACAAAATAATTTTTGATAAAGTCCATGCGTAGATTCAAGTCCGAAAAACGACTTAATAAAATAATTTCCGTAGCATCTGCCCGTCAATTTTCTTTGCATGTAGTTCTCGAAAATATTTATGATTCACATAATGTAAGTGCAATTTTAAGAACATGCGATGCTGTTGGAGTGCCAAAAGTTGATCTTCTATATAATATTGAATCATATCCTAAGCTTAGCAGAATCTCATCGGCTTCTGCAAGTAAATGGATTGAAACAGTAAAATTTTCAGATGCCAAGTCTTGCATCGACTCTTTGAAAAGTGAAGGATTTAAA
>VGVY01000158.1 GCA_016873835.1 Ignavibacteria bacterium | reverse complement strand
TACTCTTTCTGCTTCTCGTTCTCGAATCAATGTGTGTGTTCGCACAAAGAAGTCCGCTAAGAACTATTTATGCAACTAAAGTTGAAAGTGCTCCTCAGATTGATGGATTATTAACTGATGATGTTTGGATAAAAGCAATTTCAACAACTGGATTTACACAACAAGAACCAAATGCCGGGGCAAAACCAACTTATCGAACTGAAGTAAGAATGATTTATGACAACGACAATCTATACGTTGGCGTTTATTGTTTTGATGATGATCCAGAAAAAATAATTGCTAGGGAAATGAAATGGGATGGAAGAATAAGTTCTGACGATAACATTAAATTAATATTTGATACTTTTAACGATAATCGTTCTGCCTATTGGTTTGGAACAAATCCTCTCGGCGCACAAAATGATGCTCTTCTAACCGGATTTGAAATGAAAGATTTTAATGAAGATTGGGATGCGGTTTGGGATGTTGCTTGCAGCATTAATGAAGATGGGTGGAGTGCTGAATTTCAATTTCCGTTTTCCTCATTAAGATTTTTCGATATAGAAAAACAAGTTTGGGGTTTTAATATTGAAAGGGGGATAAGACGTTTAAACGAACAAGTTATTTGGACTTCAATTGGTCAAAATTTAGGATTGTTAAAAATTGCTGAGGCTGGGGACTTATTAGGGTTAGAGAATATTAAAAGAGGAAATCCAGTTTATTTAATTCCGTATGTAACCGGCGGCGCTCAATCAGTTGATGGACAAAAAAAATATGTGGCTGAGCCTGGCTTCGATCTTAAATATGGAATAACAGAAACTCTTTCACTTGATATTACATTGAACACAGACTTTGCACAAGTAGAAAGCGATAGAGCGAGAATTAATCTTACTCGCTTTCCTCTTTTCTTCCCAGAAAAAAGAGATTTCTTCCTTGAAGGGGCAAAGACTTTTGATTTTAATTTAGGATCGAGAAACTATCTGTTCTATAGTAGAAGAATTGGGATTTCTGATGGAGAAGAAGTACCAATAATTGGAGGGGCAAAACTTATTGGCAGAGTTGGTGAATTCGAAATGGGTTTCATAAATATGCAAACAGCAAAAAGGGGAGAGATACCAACTACAAACTTTAGCGTTGCTCGTGTTAAATACGATTTGTTCGATCAATCTTATGTTGGCATTTTATTAACTAACAAAACTTCTGAAAAAGGTTTTAACAGCAGTGTTGGTGCCGATGCAAGATTTTCTTTCAATGATTTTTTGGATGACAAAAATTTGGTTTTAGGTGCAAGTATTTCAAAAACTCATCAGCCAAATGGCCCAGCAGATTCTTGGGCTGGAAATTTTTTCATTGATTATCCAAATGATTTAATTGATATGTATGCCGGGTATCGTTTTGCAAATGAACACTTTAATCCCGAAATGGGTTTTGTTTCAAGAAACGGAGTCAAAAGTTTATCATATAGATTTAGTTTAACTCCTCGTGTTAATTGGAACGGAATAAGAAAACTTGATTTTGAACCCTTGACTGCAAATTATACTTTCAACGAACAAAATGTTTTAGAATCAGCAAATCTTTCAATTTCTCCGTTTGGATTTCAAACTGATGCCGGAGACCGTTTTGGTTTTGAGATTGAAAGAGAATTTGATATGCCCGAAGAAGATTTTGAAATCTTCGAATCAATAATAATTAAATCTGGCAAATATTGGTTTACTAATTACGGCGCCGATTTCCATTCATCCGGATCGAGAACTATTTCCGGCGGTGCTAGCTTCAGCATCGGCGATTTTTACGGTGGCACTAGAAAATCTTTTGGGGTTTCTGGCACAATTAATACAAATAAAAATTTTACAATTTCAGGAGATTATTCTGTAAACAGCATTACATACGGCGGAAAAAATTTTGTTACTAACGAAGTGGGCGGAAGATTAATTTATGATTTTTCAACTCGCATTAGCTCTTCTGTTTTTGCTCAATGGAATAACGAAGAAAACGAGATTAATGTAAACTATCGTTTTAACTGGAAGCCAAAAATTGGCAGTGATTTTTATTTAGTTATTAATCAAGTTTTATCTACAGAAAATAAATTACAATCGAAAGATTTTGCTATCCTCGCAAAATTTGTTTGGTTGTTTATAATCTAGATAATTGCGCTGTTTCTTCAGCAATGCATTGTTATTATATATCGAGCAAAACTAAATAATTTTATGAAAAAATTTTTTCTCCTCAGTAACCAAATTTTTTATGGTCAAAAAGAGTTTTATCTTTTTTAGATATTTGCCCGTGGAATATTTGCATTAAATTGCGTGCTTTAATATACATTATTAAGTTTGCCCTAATAACTTTTTGATTTAATGAAAACCCTTCTTCTACTTATTGCAATTTCATCGGGGGCCTTATTACCATACGGTCACGAGTACACTTTTCTCATTCGTTATTTTTTAATGATAATGTTATTCTTTTCTTTTTTGGATGCAAAATTTGACAGAAAGATAATTTCAAAAAAACATTTCGTTATTGTTGGTATAACACTCACGCTTTCTATTGCACTTTTTATTTTATTAAATCCATTCAATCAAGAATTAGCCCAAACAGTTTTTATCACTGCTATCGCACCAACAGCAATTGCCGCCCCGGTAATTATCAGTTTAAAAAGAAAAAAGGTTGAGTTTGTAGCTTTCTCACTGCTCCTTAGCAATTTTACTATTGCATTAATAATCCCATTTATTCTTCCTCTTGTAATTCAGAATCAAGCAGAAATTTCCATCGGTGATGTATTGTTTCCAATATTAGTAACTTTTTCAATACCGTTTGGAGCGGCACAACTATTAAAAATTTTAATTCCTCAATTCTGGAAAAAACTGGTTAATCTCAAAGATGTTTCTTTCTATTTGCTAATTATGAATATCTATATTGCCACTTCCGATGCATCAAACTTTATCCGCTCGGAATATAATTCCAACCTTCAGTTTATTTTAGTAATTGCATTTTCTTCTGCACTGCTTTGTATTATATTCTTTCGATTAGGATGGCTTATTGGAGGTAAAGATTTGAACCATGAAGCAAGTCAATCTCTCGGTCAAAAAAATAATGCTTTTACTATCTGGCTTGCGATTACTTTTATGAATCCAATTTCTGTAATTGGTCCCGTCTTTTATGTCTTTTTTCAAAATATGTATATCTCCTGGGAACTTCATA
>VGVY01000157.1 GCA_016873835.1 Ignavibacteria bacterium | reverse complement strand
GATATGGAAGCAATGGCTCGTGGTATTGAAGAGATGGTTCAGTTTGATAATATTAGAGCACGGATAGGACAAATTGAATACTGTGGAAAAGAATTAGAGAAATATAATATTCCAATGGTTCATCCTATTGGAGGACATGCAATATTTCTTGATGCAAAAAAATTCTTGCCTCATTTGAAACAAGATTTATTTCCAGCTCAGACTCTAGCTGCAGAAATTTATATTGACAGCGGTGTTCGTGGGATGGAACGCGGAATTGTTTCTGCCGGGCGTGATCCAGAAACCGGTAAACACCGTTATCCAAAACTTGAACTTGTTCGATTAACTTTTCCAAGAAGAGTTTATACTCAAGCCCATATTGATGTGATGGTAGAATCGATTGCTCAAGTATATCAGGATAGAAAGAAGATTAAAGGAATGAAATTGGTTTATGAACCGAAGTATTTAAGATTCTTTCAAGCAAGATTTAAAAAACTCTAAATTGTCTTGATAAATATTCGTCAGTCATAATTTCACGATTGACGAATATTTATTTATAAAGAAATTCGAATCTTTAATGAAGCAAACAGTGGATCCTTTTAAAATAAAAGAGAAATATTATACTGACAGAGAAAGAATTTTTAATAATCCTGATCTCTCGAAAGATTCTTTTCAATTCTGTATAAAATTTACAGTGCTTGTAGAAGAATATATTATTAAAGCATTAAAAGGATACAAACTTAATTGTGCAATTGCATCAGTTGGAAGCTTCAGCCGCCGTGAACTTTCTCCATTTTCGGATATCGATTTAATGTTCATATTTGAAAATGCTGATGATCATGATCAACTAATTAAAGAGTGTATTACCAGGCTGTGGGATAGCGGAATAGAAGTATCGCACACCGTTAGAGATTTTTCCGACATAGATAAATTTTTGGAAGAAGACCTTCATTCCTATACCCAATTTTTTGAAACGCGATTCATACTTGGCAACTCAAAGATTTACAATGCATGGAATGATCAAGTATTCAAATCCTTGAATGATGATTACAAAAAAAAACTTATACTTGAATTTTTTGAAGATATAAAATTGCGTCATAAAAAGTTCGGTGAATCTGCTAAAGTTCTGGAACCAAATGTAAAATACACTGCTGGTGCTTTACGTGATCTTCAAGTAGTTGAATGGATGTACTGTCTAAAAAATAATTTGTTTTTAACAAGTCAAAAAGAAATTACACAGACAGAAATTTTCTTTGATATCCTTAAAAAAAATAAAATCCTCATTCCCCGAGCGATTGCTAGATTGACAGAAAGTTATAAGCTTTTACTTGCAACACGAAATCAGCTGCATTTATTGTCCGAACATAAAAATGACAGATTGGAATTTACGTATCAAGAAAAAATCGCAAATATTATTGGATTCGAAGGAGCGAGCTGGCAGAAATACATGAAGAAATATTTCGATTCTGCTAATAATATAAAAAGATTTTCAAGGACAATGATGAAAAGATTTGAAGAAGAAGTTACTCCCCAAATCTCTGATCATTTTATGATTGAGTTAGATGATGATTTTAGCATTAAGAATTCAGTTATTTCGATCTATTCAAATGCTGAATTAACTTTTTCTATAATATTGAGAGCGTGTTATTATCGCGGACTGCATGATGCAAGATTCGATGAAAATTTAAGAACAAAAATAATTGAAGCAGTAATTGATTTTGAGGAGACCCAAAATCTTGAATATCAATCATCGGTTTTCTTTAGAGAGATATTAAATCTGCATAAAAATGTTGGAAAAACTCTTGATGTAATGAATGAACTTGGAATCATAGGTGCATTTATGTCCGAGTTTAAAGACTTAGTGGGATTTTTTCAACCAGGAGTCTATCACTGTTATACTGCTGATGAACATACTTTAATTGCATTAAGTAACCTTGAAAAATTGGGTGAGGAATCTTCAATACTTGGTAAACTTTTTCAAGCAACTGAAAGAAAAGACCTTTTATATTTAGGCGTTTTATTTCATGATATTGCAAAACCGATAAGTATTTCGGGTCATGAGGTTATAGGTGCTGAGATAGCGAATTCCGTTATGGAACGTTTAGGATATGATCAAAATGAAATTCAAATCGTTCAATTTTTGGTTCGTTACCATTTGAACATGGAACAAGTTGCATTCAGAAGAAATTTGAATGATGCAACAACTCTCAACAATTTCGTTTCATTATTCCCGAATTCAGAATTATTGGATTTACTCTACCTTTTAACTTATGCTGATCTTTCTGCTGTCTCGCAAGTTGTTTGGACTCAATGGAAAAGTGATTTGCTGTTTGAATTATACAGTAAATCGAAAACTATGATTGATGAAAGACTTAGCGGTCAGGATTTACTTTCATCAACAATTAGAGATATAATCAGCAGCTCAGAATATATTGATGATGATAATTTCAAAGATCACATTGAAGCAATAGATGACCTTGGATACTTACAGAATTTTTCACAAGATGAAATAAATAAGCACATCGAAGAAATTCAGAAAGGAATTCCAGTATCTGTATTTTTCAAGGAAGTGGGCGGATTTACTTCAATTACAATAATCACTAGAGATGCTGAGGCTTTATTATCAAGACTCTGCGGAACGCTTTCAATTAATGATTTGAATATTCATGACGCAAAAATATTCACGCGCAAAGATGGAATTGTAATTGACAATTTTAATGTAACAGACTTTCGTACCGGTACTTTGGTTGATGAATCCAGATACCATAAAATTACGAATGATTTAAATCTCACAATTGAAAATCAGCTTCAGATAACCAAAGAGTTCAGTAAAATAAAATCTAAATGGTGGCGCATTGAAAATAAATTATTCAAGAGGAAAGGGAAGATAAAAATTGAGTTTGAAAAGCATGATAAATTTACAATCATTGATGTTTATTCCCCCGATAGGCTTGGGTTGTTGTATCAAATAACAAAAAAAATAAACGAACTCGGCTTATCGATTTATTTTGCAAAAATCAACACAAAAGCTGATGACATTGTAGATTCCTTTTATTTGCTTACTAAAGACCGTAAGAAAATTTCCCCAAACGATTATCAATTGATTACTTTTGAACTAACAGAAACAATAAATGAAATGTTATAGGTGATAAATTGAATTTTATGGATAGAACAAACCCAATTGGATTTTTTGATTCAGGCATTGGCGG
>VGVY01000156.1 GCA_016873835.1 Ignavibacteria bacterium | reverse complement strand
GGTCCGCCAATTCTGCTCCCTGATTTGCTAATCATAAAATCAGGTTTAATTACTTCAAAAGATGAACACAAATAATCTAATCCATTGGTATCATAAAGGGCTGGAGAAATTATTAACTGATCAATCATATTCCAATCAGTTCCAAACAGATATGATCCTTCTCCATTAACAAATTTTTCATAAGATAAATTTAATAAATAGTGAGAATTAACGACATCTGACTGGCATTCAAAATTTTTTGCAGACAAAATTTTGCTAATCGATGAATTATTTGGTTCATCATTAAAATCACCCATCATTATAATCTGTTCATTTTTTTTAAGTGTTAACAATGAATCCACAGCAGTTTTTAGTGCAATTGCTGCTGCCCATCTGTTGGGTTCGGATTTTGCTTCTCCTCCCCTTCTAGATGGCCAATGATTAATAAAAAAATGAATGTTTGATTGAGAGCTAAAATGATTTAAAATTACATGTAAAATATATCTTGTTTTATATCCAGTAGGCAGGTTTACTTTAATTGTATCAACATTAACAATGCCAAAAATTTTCCGATCATACATTAACGCACAATCTATACCTCTTTCGTCAGGTGATTCTCTATGAGCAATAACATAATCACGATCTCTTAATTTGTATGCTAATAACTTAATTACGTTCATATTCTCTACTTCAATTAAACCGAGTACATCTGGTGCGCATCCATCATTCATGTAATTGACAACTTTTGCTAAACTCGAAAGTTTTTGATCAAACCTGGCATCAGTCCATTGCTTTTCACTTTCCGGTAAAAATTCAGAATCGTCTTTAGTTGGTTCATCAAACGTATCAAACAGATTTTCTACATTCCAACTTGCTACATAAAATGTGTTTTCGTTTATCTTCTTTTGGCAGAATTGATTTGATTGCAGAACCAAAAAAAATGATATTAGTATAAGGAGCAGTGTAAATTTTTTATTATTCATATAGAATTGGTTATGATTAAATGAATCTTTATTTTCGTTTGAAAATATATATAAAAATTTTTTACAATAGAAAAATCTATGTCAGCTAAAACGAAAAAAAAATTTGTAATTATTGATGCTATGGCTTTAGCATACAAAGGCTATTATGCATTTATTTCCAGACCATTATTAACTTCAAAGGGCGAACCAACTTCTGCAGTATATGGATTTGTTAGCCAGCTAATAAAAATAATTGAAGACACAAGCCCGGATTATTTAGCAGCAGCATTTGATTCAAAAGAAAAAACTTTTCGACATGAACGGTATGAATTGTACAAATCCTCTCGCGAAGAAATGCCAGATGATATGATCCCTCAAATTCAAAGAATCAAAGAAGTCATAAATGCATTTAATATTCCATTATACATACTGCCAGGATTTGAAGCAGATGATTTAATTGGAACAGCAGTAAGGAAAGCTGAAAAATTAGGGCTAGACTGTTTTGCAATCACTCCTGATAAAGATTACATACAATTAATAACAGAAAATACAAAAGTAATAAAACCCGGAAAATCCACAGAAGAAATAGTTTTACTTGATGAAGAAAAAGTTAAAGAAGAATTTGGCTTTAATCCTAATCAAATGATTGATTACCTTGCTTTAGTTGGTGATAGTTCTGATGATATTCCTGGAGTTGCTGGCATCGGACCAAAAACAGCGTTGCCATTAATTCAAAAATATAAATCACTTGAAAACATCTATAGAAATATTGATAATATTGAAAAGAAAAGTGTTGCTACAAAACTGAGTGAAAATAAAGAAAATGCATTTTTATCCAAAGAGTTAGCAACAATTCATACGGATGTACCATTCGAGTTTAATCTTGACCAAGCAAAATTTGAGAAACCAAACTTAGATTTGCTAATTCAGTTATTTACTGAATTAGAATTTAGAAATTTCATATCTAAGGTTAAAAAAATTTTTATAGCTGAAGAAAAAATAGAAGTTACACCAGTGTTTACAGAACCAGAAACTAAATTTGAAAATATTTCTGTATTTGATAAAAGCAAAGTAAAGTACAAACTAATAACAACTATAAGTGAAGCGAATCAATTAGCTAATCAATTATCCGCTTGTGATAAATTTGTTTTTGATACTGAAACGGATTCCCTTGATACATTTAATGTAAACCTTGCTGGATGTGCTTTTTCTATTAAACCTAAGGAAGCTTTTTTTGTAGCAATTAATCCTAAACATGAATCGGATGGTTTGTTTTCAGTCGACTTATCAGATAGAATACCAGTAAGCGATTTTTTAAAAATATTTAAACCAGTATTTGAAAATCATGCAGTTAAAAAGATTTGTCAAAATGGTAAATATGATATTGCTGTGTTAAAACATTATAATGTTGATGTAAGCAATTTTTATTTCGATACTATGCTTGCCAGTTATGTTATTGATCCTGACCAAAAACATGGAATGGATGATTTATCAGAAAAGTATCTTCAATACAAACCTATTCCCCTACTTGATTTAATTGGTTCGAAAAAAACTCCTGAAAAAATATTTGAAGTCGATCCACTAAGGCTTTCAGACTATTCGTGTGAAGATGCTGATATTACTTTTAGATTATATGAATTAATGAAAAATATTTTACAAAAAGAAAGATTGGAAGAAATTGCTTATAAAATCGAATTCCCTCTTGCCTCTGTTCTAGAAGATATGGAACGAATTGGAGTTAAAATTGATACTGAAAGTCTAAATTCATTCAGTGAAGAATTACAAAAAATGCTAGATGATTATACTACAAAAATTTATAAACTTACCGGCGAAACTTTTAATATTAACTCTACACAGCAACTTCAAAAAATTCTTTTTGATAAATTAAAACTTCCTACTACTACCAAAACAAAAACTGGTTATTCAACTGATGCTCGTGCATTAGAATCATTAAAAGGAATGCATGACATTGTTGATATAATTTTAGATTATAGACAAGTTTCTAAATTGAAATCAACTTATGCTGATTCACTACCACTGATGATAAACAATAAAACTGGCAGAATTCACACAACATTTAATCAAACAATTGCATCAACGGGCAGATTATCGAGTATCGATCCAAATCTTCAAAACATTCCAATAAGAACAGAACTTGGCAAAGAAATCAGAAAAGCATTTGTACCGAGAGATAAAAATCATATTATACTTAGTGCAGATTACAGCCAAATTGAATTACGGATAATGAC
>VGVY01000155.1 GCA_016873835.1 Ignavibacteria bacterium | reverse complement strand
TCAAAAATCAGGATTTTTTTCTAAATCAATTAAAGTAACTTGCTACCCTAAATCTGCTGCAAGAAAAGCTGCAGCATAGCCCCCGAGTCCGCCCCCAATTACTGCTAATTCTGTTTTTATTGACAAGCCATTACCAAAGATTTTGAGATGTGACATCAAAAAATAAAAACGAAAACAACTTATAATTTTTTTACTTTTGAAATGTATATAAGCCTATCAAATTATGTTGCAATTATAATGGTCATCCAAGTCTTTATATAAAGGTGTCTCGGAAAATATATTTTCTTACGTTATTAATTATCGTAAATTGAAATTAAAATTAAGGAAGCAACATGAAAGTAACTGCAAGAGTAATATTTTTATTAGTAATAATGAATCTGATTTTATCAGCACAAATAAATATTAAATCAAAAACTATTGATGGGGAAGACATACAATTAATGGAACTAGTAAAAAACGGACCAGTATTAATAAATTTTTGGGCTACCTGGTGCCAACCATGCAAAGCTGAAATGAAACACTTGAAAGCTTTGTACGATAAATATTCTGAAAAAGGATTAACAATAATTGGATTTAATTTAGACTCACCTAAAAGTGTTGCAAAAGTAAAGTCATTTGTTTCTTCTCAAGAATTGAAATATCCAATCGTACTCGATACAAACAGCGAAATATTCAACAAGTTTAGCGGACAAGTAATGCCATATTCAATTTTATTCAATACTGATGGCAATATTGTATTCAAACATACCGGATACCTACCCGGTGATGAAGATAGATTAGAAAACGAAATCTTAAAACTTCTTAATTAACATGCGCATAAAATTATTGATTGCAATTTCAATATTTATCTTTTCATCAGAAATTTTTTCTCAAGTCATTCCATTTGTGTCAAATGTTCTGCGATATGGTGAAGGAAAAAGATTTCTTGGAACAGTTGAAAACAATTTTAAATACTTTGAAAATCTAACTGATGCAAGAATACAGCTGCCTTTTAATATTAATGCTGGTATAAGATTATTGTATGATAATCCTCCTGAAATTGGATTAAAATACAAAGGGCTCAAAAGAAAATTTATTGAATACGAAGGAGAAAATATTTATGGAAGAATCGGGACATTCTCTCAGCTCTTTGGAAAAGGGCTTGCAATGAATTTATTTGAATCAAGAGGATTAGGTTATGATACATGGATGGATGGGATAAATGCAAAGTTTAAAAATGATAAATTTTCAGCAACAATAATTTCTGGAACACTTAATTTTGAAGATTCTCTGGCGATAAAACGTGTTGAAAAACACAAATTGCTTGTGGGCAATATCGAATACTATGTTGTGGATAATTTCAAATTGGGCTTTGTATTTCTAAATTCGAACAGCGGATTTGAAATTGTTAATCAGCATTTTGATGCTGAAATTTTTCTTTCATCATTTTATTTCAATTATACTTTTTCTGACTTTACCTTTTCATTTGATATAGCTAACAAAAAAACAAAAGAGCTTTCTTCCGGCAAAAATTCTTCCGGTTCAGCAATTTATGGTGCGTTTTCGTTTAACAGTCCTGATATTGGAATAACACTCGATTATAAAAATTACGCGTTTGATGAGAAAGGTCCATTCGAAAGGAATGATTTTAGTCGAATGACAAGAATGCTGCCATTTCAAAATGCTCCAATTGTAATGAAAGAACACACATATACTTTATTAACAAGAGCAATTCACGAAATTGATTTTAATGATGAGGTTGGATTTCAAATTGAAGTATTTTATCCTATCAATGAACAGACTTCTTTAAATCTCAATGCAAGCCTAGCTAGTCGGCGCAATTATTACGAATTCAATTCAAGTAGTTTTGATTTTATTAAAAAAGAAAGAGCGGCAAATTTTTACCCCTCATTAGATAAAAAACATTCCCCTTATTATGAACTTTTCGGCGAACTTGAGCATTATATAGATGATACAATGTGGATTAAAACAGTTTTGGCAAATAGAAAAAAAATAATTTACAATGAATATGCTCCTAATTTCAGTCATGAAGTAATTTCAACAATTACTGCATTTCAAATTAATAATTCCTTAAGTAAAGTTTATTCGTTTGAGGGGCAAGTTGAAATTGAAAAAGTATTCGATAATTACAACGCAAATCAACACAATTATTATAACACTCTTTTCACGCTGATAAATTCATTTTGGTCTAAAATTACTTTTTCTCTTCGTTACGAATTTACAAACAACAATTATGATTTATCGCGCAGAAAAAGTTGGTTTACAATCGAATCATCTTTCAGACTAAACAGCACTAATACTGTGACACTAGCATACGGTCAAGATAGAGGTGGACAAGTCTGTACAAATGGAGTCTGCCGTTACATACAGCCTTTCGAAGGATTTAGATTTTCAATCATAAGTAATATCTGAAAGGAAAAAAATGAAAACACAAATGATTCTCGTGATATTGATTATATCACTTTCGAATATATTTGCTCAATCGAAAAAAGCGCTGGTTGAAATCCAGACAAATTCACATTGTGTCTTGTGCCCATCTGCACACGCTGCTCTCGACTCATATTTACAAAGCGGCCAGTTCAAAGATAATATTGTTTATATGTATTATCACATGACTTTTCCATATTCAGATGATAAGTTAAATCAAGATAACACAATTGATCCAGCGGTCCGAAACAATTTTTATGGTGCTGTTTCTTCAACACCTCGTGGAATATTTAACGGGCAAGTTCAAAATAATAATTATGCTGGCTGGGCAACCGTATTGAATTCTATTGGTTCCCAGCTTACCTCGTTTGAATTAAAGCTTTCCGGTTCGTCATCTGGAAATAATTTAACAGTAAATGCGATGGTAAAACAAACCAGTACTATTCAAAATAATAACTTGTCAATTTTTTTTGTTGTTGTCGAAACAGTAAATTATCAAGGTAGGAATGGAATAAATCCTCACAAAAATGTTGTGCGAAAAATGTTTCCAAATGCAAGCGGAAAAAGTTTTTTTATAACTCAGAATCAATCAATAATTATTTCTGAAAATGTTATTATTAATAATGAATGGAATAAAAACCAGTTGGGAATTGTAGTATTTATTCAAAACCTAACTTCAAAAGAAGTTTATCAATCTGAATATTTATCCTATAATCAGTTAATTGCTACAAATGTTGAGGGGTTTAATTTATTGCCATCGAAGTATCAATTATTTCAAAACTATCCAAATCCATTTAATCCAA
>VGVY01000154.1 GCA_016873835.1 Ignavibacteria bacterium | reverse complement strand
CTTGCTTTATCAGTTTTTGAATTGATTTTAATTTTTTTTCGCGGTCTGGCGGAATTGATTTATAATAATCTGTAATTGTATTAACTATAATTTTCATTATTATCCTTCGAATGTTTTATATAACTTCTAGTTACTAAGAAATTTACCCGATAATATGATTATTTTTTTAATAAAAGACTATAAATCCATATTCAATTTATATTCTTATTAAGAATAAATGTTATAATTTGTATATGTATCAAATATTTCAAATCTTTGAGTGATAATTAAAAATGGAGTATCTATGAAAAAGGTTGTTATTACACATGCATTGAGAACGCCAATCGGATCTTTTAATGGATCATTAAGTGCATTATCTGCCCCTCAGCTCGGAAGTATTGTGATAAAAGCATTATTAGAAAAATCAAAAATTAATTCTGAATCGATTGATGAAGTAATTATGGGTAATGTTTTAGCTGCTGGATTGGGACAAGCAACTGCTCGTCAAGCTGCATTGAGTGCTGGACTACCAGAAAAGTCTGAATGCTTAACAATCAACAAAATGTGCGGTAGCGGATTAAAAGCTATTATGCTTGCACATCAAGCAATTCAAGTTGGTGATGCAGACGTAATTATAGCTGGTGGTCATGAGAGCATGAGCAATTCGCCATACATATTAAAAAATGCAAGAAATGGCTATCGTTTAGGACATGGAGAAATTCTTGATTCCATGATAGTAGATGGGCTGTGGGATGTTTACAATAATATTCATATGGGTAATTGTGCAGAAGCTTGTGCGAAAGAAATGAATTTATCCAGAAAAGATTTAGATGACTTTGCAATAATGTCTTACCAACGCGCCATTGATGCACAAAAAGAAGGAAAGTTCGCTGATGAAATAGTTCCGGTTACAATTAAATCTAAAAGCGGAGATACTATTATTAGCAAAGATGATGAGCCCGAAAAAGTAAACTTTGAAAAAATTCCAGCGCTGCGACCAGCCTTTGACAAAAATGGAGTGGTTACAGCAGCAAATGCATCAAAAATTAATGACGGTGCGGCTGCAGTTTTAGTTATGAGTGAGGATAAAGCAAAAGAATTTGGCATAAAACCAATAGTTGAAATTGTTGCACAAAGTTCTGCTGCAAAGGCGCCAATTCAATTTACAACAGCTCCGGCAGATGCAATTCAGAAAGTTCTTGCTAAAGCAAACATGAAATATTCTGACATTGATCTTTATGAAATTAACGAAGCATTCGCCGTGGTATCCTTGGCGGTTAACAAATTAACCGGACTTTCAACAGATAATGTAAATGTGAATGGCGGTGCAATTGCATTAGGTCATCCAATCGGTGCAAGCGGCGCAAGAATAATGACCACGCTTTTACACGAAATGATAAAAAGAAAATCCAATTATGGATTAGCTTCGCTCTGCATCGGCGGCGGTGAAGCCTCGGCAGTGATCGTTAAAAAATATAATTAGCAACAAATGAATTCTTCAGAAGAAAATACATTTGAATGCAGTAACTGCAGCCGGGAAGTAAAAGACACAGACGAATACTGCCCGGGCTGTGGAAGTTTATTTTTAGATGTAATGTGTGAAAACCATGTAAACGAAATTGCAGAAGGAGCCTGTGTTATTTGCAGTACAGCTTATTGCAAAAAATGCGGCGGCTTTTACAATAATGTTTTTTTGTGCGAAGAACATTCTGGATATGAAATTTATCAAGGGATGGCAAGAATTTTTGGTTCCAGCGATTTTCTGGAAGTTGAATATGCGAAAGATTGCTTGATAAAAGAAAATTTCCATCCCTTTATTTATTGCAGAAAGGCAAGTCCAATCTCACTTGGCGGAATTGATTATACTTTATATCGACCTTCTGGTGATTATAATGGACATATTATTAACGAGCTGAAAATTATGGTCCCGGTTCAAGAAGTATTGAGTGCAGAAAAACTCTTAGTTGAATTGGAAATTATCTAACCAGGAGAAAATTAATTTCCTTTTCTTTTTCCTTCTATTGATTAAATTACTAGTGCTATTTTGGGAGAATTAATATGAACAATATTAGAGTTATTTGTTTACTCTTTTTCGCAATTATTTTATCCAGCTGTTTGGTTAATACAGATCCAACTTCTCCATCTGATCAAAATATAATTCTCAACAAAGAGACTGATTCTGTTAAAGTAAATCTAAAAATTGACGAGTCAATAAAAATTAATAATGAAGTCTCGATTAAATTTCTTGGGGTTCCAAATGATTCCCGATGCCCAGAGGATGTAATTTGCGTTTGGGCTGGAAATGGAGAAGTAAAACTTGAATTATCAACTCTCAATTACAGCAAGACTGCGATCCTAAATACATTACTATCTCCTCGTTCCATAACATTTTTCGGAATAATTATTGAATTAAAAAAACTCTCTCCGATTCCGCGAACAGATAGAGAAATCAAACAGAGTGATTATAATATCGATTTAGTTATTAAACCCGAAGTTACAGCTGGGGCGAAGGGAAAGATAATTTTAATAGATGATCCAAATGATTCTCAAATTAAACATGATTTATTAAATATTAATTCAGTGGAACTTACTAAAGACCTATTGGGATTTAGTGTCAGCTATTCTGGCGGATGTAAGGAACACAAAATTGAATTGTTCGCTCTCAAAGCAATAGCAAAATCAAATCCGCCGCAAGTAACGGTTCTATTATCGCATGATGCAAATAACGATATGTGCGAAGCATATCTTACAAAAAAAATCTTTTTTGATTTAACCCCGCTAAAAGAATACTTAAAAGGAACAAGCAATAAAGTTCTTTTGATAATTCATGATACTTCGGGAAGACCAATAAGAAATCCGGTAATAGAATATTATCTATGAATTAGAACGAGAATTTAATAAGCTTAATTTTTTTCCCTTCTGCTAAATGTTGTTTTTCATACTTTGTGAGAAATTTTTCTTCTTCGTTCATAATTGTAGAAGAATAAAGATCGTTTGTTGAATGGATTAAATTCATTTTTTCTTCTTCGATTACTTTCAATGTATAGCTGTATAAAGTGTCGTCGTCCGTCTTTAAATTTATAACACCTTTCTTTGCTAATATGTTTTTGTAAATTGCCAAAAATCTTGGATGAGTTAACCGTTTCTTCATGCTGCTTCTTCTTGGATATGGATCGGGAAACGTAATCCAAATTTCACTGATGCTTTCTTTCGGTAAAAATTCATCGAGCTTTTCTGCGTAACAAATCATAAATGCAGCGTT
>VGVY01000153.1 GCA_016873835.1 Ignavibacteria bacterium | reverse complement strand
ACAAAGCATTCAGATTCAAGTATCAAAAAATATCGGTTCCTAAACATTTATTATTTTTATTATTATATCTTTTGAAATGTTTACACCAGACAGCTAATTCTTTTCTGCATGCTCCTATAGTCAAAGTACCGCTAAAACTTGCGTGTTTACAAGAATAATCGCAAAACATTGGAAATTCTATATTGGATTTACTTTTAACGATATTTTTCTTCTTTTTTATCGTCAAGATTATAATTGCAAACTTTGTTATTTTTGAACTAATACAAAACTAAACAATTAGGATAACTTTGGATAAAGAAAAATTCTTTTCAGATTCATTGAAAGAAAGTGCTGACGTAAAACTTAGCATTGAAAAAAACTGCAAAAAAGCTGTATTAGATGCAGCTAAATTAATTACCGAAGCCTATCAAAAAAACAAGAAAATGTTATTATGCGGAAATGGCGGAAGCGCTGCCGATTGCCAGCATATTGCGACAGAGCTAATGATAAGACTAAGCCATGATATTAAACGACCAGCATTACCAGCAATTGCATTAACAACTGATTCCTCAAATTTAACTGCTGGAGGAAATGACATTGGATTCGAAAATGTTTTTGCGAGAAGTGTAGAAGGATTAGGTAACGAAGGAGATATATTATTGGCAATTTCAACCAGCGGGAATTCTCAAAATATAATTAATGCTGTAGAAAAAGCTCACGAAAGAGAAATGACAGTTATTGGATTGCTCGGAGGAACTGGCGGTAAATTAAAAGATGTGGTTGATCTTTCAATTGTTATTCCATCATCAAACATTCAGAGAATTCAAGAAGGACATATTACTGTTGCTCATATTATATGTGAACTTGTAGAAAGAGAACTATTCGGAAATAAATAAATTATCTAAATCATTTTTAATATTTATAAAACAATAAGGTAATAGAAATGACAGCAAATTTTGATATGATTCAAAAAGTTTACGACCAATTAAGAAATAAAGTTGAATCAGCAAAAAATATTGTTGGGCGTCCTCTAACAT
Organism: Ignavibacteria bacterium; assembly: GCA_016873835.1. Classification (GTDB taxonomy): domain Bacteria; phylum Bacteroidota; class Ignavibacteria; order Ignavibacteriales; family Melioribacteraceae; genus DSXH01. Next base: position 2,245 of record VGVY01000153.1, on the reverse strand, counting down.
ATGCTGAAAAGATATTATATGCACATCTTTGGGAATCCCCAGCAGTAGAATTAAAACGAGGTAAAGATTTTGCAGATTTTATACTCGATAGAGTTGCGATGCAAGATGCAACAGCACAAATGGCCTTATTACAGTTTATGCACGCTGGAAGAAAAACTTCGTCTGTACCAGCAACGGCTCATGCAGACCATCTAATAGTTGCTCAAAGTGGATCAAAGGAAGATTTGAAAAGAGCTATTGAAGAGAACAAAGAAGTTTATGAATTTCTCGAAAGCATCTGCAAAAAGTATGGAGTTGGTTTTTGGAAACCGGGTGCCGGAATAATTCACCAAGTGATTTTAGAAAACTATGCTTTCCCAGGCGGAATGATGATTGGTTCAGATTCCCACACGCCAAATGCCGGCGGTTTAGGTATGATTGCCATTGGAGTGGGCGGAGCAGATGTTGTTGATGTTATGGCTGGAATGCCGTGGGAATTAAGGTGGCCAAAACTTATTGGAGTTAAATTAACCGGCGAACTTTCCGGCTGGACTTCACCAAAAGATGTTATTCTTAAAGTCGCTGGAATCTTAACAGTAAAAGGCGGTACTGGTGCAATTGTAGAATACTTTGGCGATGGCGCAAAATCAATTTCATGTACTGGTAAAGGAACCATTTGCAACATGGGTGCAGAAATTGGAGCAACAACTTCTGTATTTGCATTCGATGAAAGCATGGCTCGATATTTAAGGAGTACTGGCCGTTCAGATGTTGCAGAACTTGCTGTTTGGAATTCTGATGTTTTAAAAGCAGATGATGAAGTTTATCAAAATCCAGAACAATATTTTGATCAAGTAATTGAAATAAACTTGAATGAATTAGAACCACACATCAACGGACCTTTTACACCAGATCTTGCTTGGCCAATATCTAAAATGAAAGATGCTGTAAAAGAAAAAAATTATCCTGATAATATTAGCGTTGCTTTAATTGGAAGCTGTACAAATTCTTCTTATGAGGATATTGACCGCTCTGCGAATATTGCAAAGCAAGCTCTTTCAAAAGGATTGAAAGCCAAAGTACAATTCACAATTACTCCAGGCTCAGAGCAAGTGCGTGCCACTATTGAACGTGACGGACAACTTAAAACATTAACAGATTTTGGCGGAGAAGTATTAGCTAATGCTTGCGGACCATGTATTGGAATGTGGAAGAGAATGGATATCAAAACTGGCGAAAGAAACACTATCATTAATTCATTCAACAGAAATTTTGCTAAGAGAAATGATAACAATCCAGAAACTTTAGCTTTTGTTGCAAGCCCAGAAATTGTTACAGCTCTTGCTATTTCTGGTAGCTTGTCTTTCAATCCGGAGACTGATTTTCTAACAAACAACAATGGTGAACAAGTAAAATTAGATTCTCCGTTTGGTGATGAACTGCCAGAGAAAGGTTTTGAGAAAGATACAAAAGGATTTATTGCTCCCGTAATAGATGGATATGAAAAAACAAAAGTCGTTATAAATAAAAAAAGCGAACGTCTTCAATTTTTAGAGCCATTCAAACCTTGGGACGGAAAAGATTTTTCTCATTTACCATTGTTGTTGAAAGCAAAAGGAAAATGCACAACAGATCATATTTCTCCGGCTGGTTCTTGGTTGAAATTCCGAGGACATCTTGATAACATTTCAAAAAACATGTTTCTTGGTGCAGTAAATGCATTCACTGGTAAAACTGGCGAAGTAAAAAATCAACTTACTGGTGAATATTTACCGGTTCACGAAGTTGCACGTGCGTATAAAGCAATGGGAATTGGATGGATTGTTGTTGGAGATGAAAATTATGGCGAAGGCTCATCACGTGAACACGCTGCAATGGAACCTAGATTCCTCGGAGGAAAGGCAATTATAACTAAATCTTTTGCAAGAATTCACGAAACTAATTTGAAAAAACAAGGAATGCTTCCTTTAACATTTGTTAACCCATCAGATTATGATAAAATAAATGAAGATGATACATTAAGCATTGTCGGATTAAATGAATTCGCTCCTGAAAAACAATTGAAGTTGCTAATTCAACACAAAGATGCATCGATTGAAGAGGTTTGGCTTATTCATTCATTTAATGCCGGTCAAATCGAATGGTTCAAAGCTGGTAGTGCGCTAAATCTAATAGCTGCAAGTTTTAAGGAACAAGTGACAAGTAAAACGAAAACCAAAAAAGCTAAAACAGTTCTGAAAAAGAAAGTGGTTAAAAAGAAAAAAGC
>VGVY01000152.1 GCA_016873835.1 Ignavibacteria bacterium | reverse complement strand
ACTAGTGGAATTTATATTTATACAATTAAAGCAAACAATTTCGCACAATCGAAGAAGATGATACTTGCTAAATAATATTGTGCCTAAATTATTTGTCAAGGAACGGTCCTTGACAGCAATATATTACCATAACGTAGGGAACGGTCTCTGACCGTTCCACAATTTAGTTTGTCATTCCTCGTCCGTCAATTGACGGGTTAGGGATCTTAAAGATTTCTCACCCGATCCGTCGACTGACGGTCGGGGTCAAAATGATCGTACAAATGTTACGCTAAATGTTTATGTCATACTACTCATGTAACCTTGAGTGAGTAAAACAACCTTTTCTAAATTACACTTTGCGGATCAACATCAATAATCACTTTTACATCTTTGAATTTTGTTTTCTGATTAAACTCAATCAATGCATTCAGCATTGCATTTCTTAAAAGTTTTCCGGACGGATCTTTTTTCTTGCTACTCTTTATTAAAATTTGAAATCGATAATTTCCTTTAATTTTAAAAACAACTGCTTCCGTTGGCGGAGAAATTTTTAATCCTTTCTCATACTTTTTTAAATGAGCCGCAAATTCATTAATAGCTGCTCTTGCTCTATCTTCTTTCTCATCTTTAATTTCAATCAATCCTAACCTTGTGAACGGCGGATACTCGCCTTGTTCTCGTAGTAAAATCTCCTTATCGTAAAAACCTTTGTAATCATTTCCTAAAACTTTTTGCAATACAAAATTTTTTGAATTGTGTGTTTGAATAATTACTTCGCCCTCTTTTTCGCTTCTGCCAGATCTCCCGGAAACTTGAGTTAAAAGTTGAAACGTTCTTTCGTCAGCCCTGAAATCTGGGATCCACAATGTTGTCTCTGCAGAAATAACCCCAACTAAAGTAACATTTGAAAAATCCAAACCTTTTGATACCATTTGAGTTCCAACTAAAATATTTATCTCTCCATTTCTAAAGCTGTTAAGAATTTCCCCCAACTTTCCTTTTCTATTGATGGTATCTGAATCAACACGTTCAATTTTTGCATTAGGCAAGTAAAAATCTAATTCATCTTCAACCCTTTGAGTTCCAGTTCCAAAAAATTTTAATGAGATTGAGCCGCAAGTTGGACAAGCTTTTGGGACTGTCTTTATAATTCCGCAATAATGGCATTGCAAAATATTTTTATTAATATGATAAACCATCGAGACAGAACAGTCATCACATATCAAAACTTCGCCGCAGTCATTACAAAATACTTGTGTAGCAAATCCTCTTCTGTTCTGCAGAATTATAACGCTCTCTTTTTTATATATTCTATCATTTATTTCTTCAAGCAAAGATTCTGAAAAAACACCTTCCATTTTTTTCTTTTTCTTCGCTTCTGAAATGTCAATTAATCTTATTTGTGGAAGCTTGGCATTATCCACTCGATCCGGCAGTTCAAGTAATTTATATTTCCCATTTAACGCATTGTACATACTTTCAATAGAAGGTGTGGCAGAACCAAGTATTATGGGACATTGGCAAAATTTTGCTCTAATAATTGCTGAATCGCGAGCATTATACTTTGGAACAATATCTTGCTGTTTGTAACTATGATCATGCTCTTCATCAACAACTATCAATCCAATATTTTTAAGTGGTGCAAATAATGCCGAGCGAGGTCCGATAACGATTTTATATTTACCTGAAATTATTCCGCGCCATGTATCATATCTTTCACCAAGCGACATACGGCTGTGAAATACTGCTGTTGAATCACCAAAAAGGTTTATGAAACGCGATGTAATTTGAGGCGTCAATGAGATTTCCGGTACTAAAATAATTGCGGACATGCCTTGTTGAATAACTGATTTTGTCAATTCGACATAAATTTGAGTTTTACCGCTTCCAGTAACGCCGTGAATTAAAAATGCTTCGAATGATTTTGGAAGTATTGATTCATTTATTCTAGTTATAATTTTTTTTTGATCTTCTGTAAGGATTAGACTTTTTAATTCTTCAGTGTAAATTTCTTTGTAAACTCGTTCAATTTCCTTCTCATAAATTTCAACCAATCCCTTTTTCTTTAAAGAATTAATTGCTGATTGATTCGTTTTAATCTTCTTTAAGAGTTCGGCTAAAGCAATTCCTTCTTTTTGCGTAATCAATTCTAAAAGAACCACAACTTGTTTGGGCGAGCGTTTTTCGATTTCAGGTATAGACTGATAAACATCATCAATCGGTTTTGCTAGACGAACATGTTTTACTTTTTTTATCCCGACCTTTGCATTTTCAATTTCATTTAGGATTGTAACAATTCCAGCTTTCTCAAATGATTTTAAAAGAGAATGAATGTTTTTATTTTTTACAACTTTTTGAAGATGCGAAATTTTATGAACTTCTTTTTGTGTCAGTGCTTCTAATAATTTCGCTTTAACAGTTGTTTTCTTTTTTTCTTTCTGAAATAGTTCTTGGCAATGATCTGGATCGGTAACAATTTTTCTCTTCGATTCAATATCGCTTCCATAAGGAACCGAATTTTTTAATGCCTCACCTAAGGAACTCAAATAGTATTCAGAAATCCATTCATAAAATTTGAATGAGTTTTTATCAAATATCGGTTCATCATCCAAAACATCTCTAATCGGTTTTATTTTTTCTTTCAGCTCGGTTTTATCAGTAATCTCAATCACAAACCCGGTAAGCACTCTTTTTCCAAAAGGAACAACTACACGCACTCCAACTTTTACATTTTCGGATAAACTTTCTGGAATAACGTAAGTAAAAGAATTTCTGAATGGAAGTGGAAATACTACTTGGGCAAACATTGTGGTTATCCCTTAATAAGCGTGTTTATTATACGATAAATATAAAAATTTAACGAAAAATAGATGATAAAAGATTTTTAATTCTGTTTTCCTTGACAAATTAAGAATCTGCTGATATTTTCGACCACTACAATTTCAATTAATGGAGGAATAATGTTAAAAAATATGCTAACTCTTTTCTTTGTTATGCTGATAACTGTATCAGTTCTTTCAGCTGAAGGCGAAGAAAAATATGGAAAAGAAATTACGTTAAAAGAAAAAACAAAGGTTACTGATATACTTTCTGCACCTGAAACTTTTAACGGTAAAACAGTTTTAGTTGAAGGCGAAGTTCTTTCAGTATGCCAAGGAATGGGCTGCTGGATTGAAGTAGCCGGTGAAAAAGAAAATGAAAAAATTAAAATAAAAGTTGAAGACGGCGTAATTGTGTTTCCAAAAGATGCCAAAGGGAAAAAAGCATTAGTAGAAGGTGTAGTTGCGCCAGTTAAAGCAGAAGCTTGCGAAGG
>VGVY01000151.1 GCA_016873835.1 Ignavibacteria bacterium | reverse complement strand
ATTCTTGATGTGATTGAAGAGATGCGTCTGCTTCAGCCAAGTTCGATGGTGCAAGTGAGCAAAAAAAACCCAGATCGTTTATTGAAACGCGCATTAAAAATAATTAAAACCGGTTATGGACAACCTAGCATTTTTAATACTGATGCGATTATTCAAGAAATGCTTCGCCACGGCAAATCATTAGTTGATGCAAGGTGCGGCGGTGCAAGCGGATGTGTTGAAACCGGCGCATTCGGAAAAGAAGCCTATATTCTTACCGGTTATTTCAACCTCACTAAGATTCTTGAAATTACATTGAACAATGGGATTGATCCTAATACCGGCAAAAAAATTGGAGTGGAAACCGGCAGCCCAGAAAATTTTTCATCGTTTGATAATTTATTAAATGCATATACAAAACAGCTTGAATATTTTGCCGATATTAAAATAAAAGGCAACATTGTCATCGAACAGATTTACAGCAAATATATGCCGGCTCCTTTCATGTCAGTACTAATTGATGACTGCATTATAAATGGAAAAGATTATAACTCCGGCGGCGCGAGATATAATACTTCTTATGTTCAAGGAGTCGGGTTGGGAACGACAACTGATTCGTTAACTTCGATAAAGTATAATGTGTTCGATAAAAAGAAAATAGCTATGAAAGAATTGCTCTATGCTCTGAAAAATAATTTCAATGGACACAAAGAGCTTCGTGATAAATTAGTTTTCGAAACTCCGAAATACGGCAACGATGATGATTATGCTGACGATGTTTCAAAAAATATTTTCGAAATTTTCTTCAATGCAGTTGATGGAAGAAAAAACACTAAAGGCGGATATTTCAGAATAAATTTACTTCCGACTACTTCTCACGTTTATTTTGGGAGTATCACCAGCGCAACACCAGACGGAAGATATGCATACGAGCCATTAAGCGAAGGAATCTCACCAGTTCAAGGTTCTGATATAAATGGACCGACTTCAGTAATTAAATCAGCTTCTAAGATCGATCATTTGAGAACCGGTGGAACTCTATTGAATCAGAAATTTACTCCACAGCTAATGGAATCCGAAACTGGAATTGAAAAGATTGTTCACTTGATTAGAACATATTTCAATTTAGATGGCCATCATATTCAATTTAACGTAGTTAATGCAGAACAGCTTCGTGATGCACAAAAACATCCCGAAAAATATCGCGACTTAATTGTTCGTGTTGCCGGCTACAGCGATTATTTTGTTGATTTATCTGAATCATTACAAAATGAAATTATTAAAAGAACAGAACATTCTGGAGTGTGAAAGATGATCTGTTTTATAAATTAAATTTTCTTGAAAAAATAATATTGTGAGGTAAAAATGTTCAATGCACAAACTTATATAAGCAGAAGAAATGAATTAAAGAAAAAAATGAAAAATGGAATTATTCTTTTTCTTGGCAATAATGAATCGCCTATGAATTATACAGACAATACTTACCGCTATAGACAAGACAGCACATTTCTATATTACTTCGGACTTGACCGATCTGAACTTGCTGCAATAATAGATATTGATGAAAACAAAGAAATTATTTTCGGTGATGATTTTTCAATTGATATGATTGTATGGATGGGTCCCCAGCCAACAATCAAAAAACAAGCATCAAAATGCGGAGTTACAAACACTTCATCTTTAAATGAACTTGAGACTTACTGTGCAACTGCGGTTAAGCAAGGAAGAAAAATTCATTTTGTCCCTCAGTATAGGCACGAAAACATTTTAACATATCACAAATTACTTGGGCTGGCACCAAAACGCGTAAATGATTACGCTTCGATGGAGCTAATAAAAAACATCGCGGAACAGCGATTAATTAAATCCAAAGATGAAATTGTAGAAATTGAAAAAGCAGTTGATATCGCTTACGAAATGCACACAGCTGCAATGCGTTTTGCAAAACCAGGAATGTATGAACGTGAAGTAGCTGGATTTATTGAAGGGCTTGCACTTTCTCTTGGAAGCGGATTAGCTTTTCCTCCTATCTTCTCTCGAAATGTTCAAACATTGCATAATCATTATTACGGAAACAAATTAAAAGACGGTGATTTAGTTGTAAATGATTCCGGGGCTGAGACAACAAATCATTATGCGAGCGATATAACAAGAACTTTTCCAGTCAATGGAATATTTTCTCCAGTTCAAAAAGATATTTATGAAATTGTATTAGCTGCAAACCTTACCGCTATCAAAGAGATAAAACCAAAACTTAACTTCAAATCAATTCATTTAAAGTCTGCAGAAGTAATTGCAGAAGGATTAAAAGCCATTGGAATTATGAAAGGAAATACAAAAAATGCTGTTGAGGCTGGAGCTTATGCATTATTCTTCCCACATGGCTTAGGACACTTAATGGGTCTTGATGTGCACGACATGGAAAGTTACGGTGAGAATAATATAGCGTATGATAACAAAACAAAAAGGAGTACACAATTTGGTTTGAAATCGCTGAGATATGCTCGTCCGCTTGTTCCTGGAGTTGTTTTAACTGTTGAACCAGGAATTTATTTCATCCCACAATTAATTGATAAATGGCGAAAGGAGAAAAAATTTGTTGAGTTTGTTAATTATGAAAAAGTAAATCAGTTTAGAAATTTCAGCGGTGTACGAATTGAGGATGATATAGTTGTGACAAAAACCGGCTGCAAAGTGCTCGGCAAGCCAATTCCAAAAACAGTTGATGAAGTAGAATCTGTTGCTTCTGATAAAATATAAAACCAGACTGAGCTAGTCCGCCTTGGCTCGCCAAAGCGAAACTGGCCGAAGTTTGACAAAATAAAATATGTCATTCACGCAACACATAAAAAAAATCGCTGACTGGATTCCACCAGAAAATTGGTTAGAAATAGAGACTATTGATGCACACACTGCCGGTGAGCCTCTTCGAATTATATTAAGCGGCTTTCCAGAAATCAAAGGAAATACAATTCTTGAAAAGCGAAGGTACATAAAAGAAAATCTTGATAATCTTCGCACTGCATTAATGTGGGAGCCACGTGGTCACGTTGATATGTACGGTTGTATTATTGTGCCTCCCGAAAAAGAAGATTCTGATTTTGGAGTTTTATTCCTTCACAACGAAGGATATAGCTCAATGTGCGGTCACGGAATTATTGCCATTACAAAAGTAGTTTTAGAAACCGGCATGTATGAGAAAAAAGAGCCGATAACAAAAATAAAAATTGATACTCCGGCTGGTTTGGTAACTTCATTTGCTCGAATTGAAAATCAAATTATTAAATCAATTTATTTTCAAAATGTACCTTCATTTGTTTTATTAGAAAATAAAGAAGTATTTGTTTACGGATTAGGTAAAATTAAATTTGATGTTGCTTTCGGCGGCGCATTTTATGCGTTTGTTAAAGCAAACGATGCAAAGGTAAAAATGACTTCAGATTCTTTTAGAGAATTAATCGAAAAAGGAATGGCAATTAAAAACGCTGTTA
>VGVY01000150.1 GCA_016873835.1 Ignavibacteria bacterium | reverse complement strand
GTAATAATATAAAGTCTATCAGCTCCAATTGATCGGGCTAATAGCGATGATGCAAGGTCTTTGTCAATTACTGCTTCTATTGCTTCTAGATACTTTGTGTCCTCATGATAATAAACCGGGATTCCTCCACCACCAACAGCAATTACAATATGACCCTTTTCAACTAGATCTTTTACAACTTGTTTATTAATTATATCAACGGGTTTAGGTGATGCAACTACTTTACGCCATCCTCTTTTACGAGCATCTTGCTTGAAAACCCAATTATTTGCTTTTGCTAATAAGTCAGCTTCTTCTTTTAAATAGAAGGGTCCAATTGGTTTTGTTGGATTATTAAATGCAGAGTCATTAATATCAACTAAAACTTCAGTGATCAGAGCAATTACATTTTTTTTGATTTCGGTTTTGCTGAGTGCATTTCTCATTTGCCTATCAATCATGTAACCGATTCCACCTTGGGAATCGGCTACACAAATATCAAGCGGCATTTTGGGAATTTTGAATTGAGAATAGCCAGCTTCATTTCTTAAAAGAATATTTCCAACTTGGGGTCCATTACCATGCGTAATTACTAATTCAAAACCTTGTCTAATCAAACGTATTATTTTTGAACAAGTATCTAAAGTATGTTGCTCTTGCTGCTCAATAGTGCCAACTTCATTTCCGCGAAGTAAAGCGTTTCCACCAAATGCAACTACTGCAATCTTGCTCATAATAAACCTTTTGATTTCAGAACAGATGAGAGTGTATTTGTCCCAAGTTCTTGCAATTCGTACATAACGCGTGTTGATGGTTTATTAATTTTTAATATCCTTCCAAGGTCAATTGGCGTCCCAATTACAACAGAGTCGCAATCAGTTTTGTTAATGGTTTCTTCAAGATCTCTAATTTGGTCATCACCATACCCCATTGCCGGAAGCAGAATTCCAATGTTAGGATATTTCTCGTAAGTCTCAGTTATGGATTTGACAGTATAAGGACGAGGATCGACAATTTCATCAGCGCCAAGTTTTTGTGCGATTACAGTACCAGCACCATACTTCATTTCTCCATGTGTCAAAGTTGGTCCGTCTTCAACAACCAAAACTCTTTTACCAGAAATTAATTCCGGTTTATCAACTGTAATCGGTGATGAAGCATCAATAACAACAGCATTGGGATTAACATCATGAATATTTTTTTTTACTTCTGCTATTCCTTCAGTGCTAGCTGAATCAATTTTATTTATAATTACAGCATCAGCCAATCTTAAACTAGTATTTCCCGGATAATATCTTAATTCATGCCCCGGTCTGTGAGGATCCACAACTGTAAAAGTTAAATCAGATTTATAAAATGACATATCGTTATTTCCGCCATCCCATAAAATTATGTCAGCTTCTTTTTCAGCTTCGCGTAAAATTGCTTCATAATCAACTCCAGCATAAATCACTCCCCCTCTAGCAATATGGGGTTCATATTCTTCTCTTTCTTCAATTGTGCATTCATATTTATCCAAATCAGAAAGGTTTGCATATCTTTGTACTTTTTGCTTTACTAAATCACCATAAGGCATTGGATGACGCACTGCTACAACTTTTTTCCCGGCATCTTGAAGAAGTTTAACAATTTTCCTTGATGTTTGAGATTTACCGCAACCAGTTCTAACAGCTAAAACAGAAATAACCGGTTTACTGCTTTTCAGCATAGTTTCCTCACCACCCATCAATCGAAAACTAACACCAGCAGCATTAACAACCGACGCTTTGGTCATTACATATTCAAATGGTACATCAGAATAAGAAAATACTACTTCATCAACATTATATTTTTTGATAAGGTCAGCTAATTCTTCTTCTTCATAAATTTTAATTCCATTTGGATAAAGTTTCCCAGATAATTCTGGCGGATAAATTCTTCCATCAATATTAGGAATTTGAGTGGCCGTAAATGCAACTACATTGTAATTCTCGTTATCTCTAAAGAATACATTAAAGTTGTGAAAATCACGTCCAGCAGCACCCATGATTAGGACGTTAATTCGTGACATAAATCCCTCATTTTTTTATTGATTATTCAACCGTAACACTTTTTGCTAAATTTCTTGGTTGATCTACATTCAACCCTTTCTTTACTGCTATATGATAAGCCAACAATTGAAGTGGAATAACACTTAAAATCGGTTGAAGCATATTTATGGATTTTGGAACTTTAATAACATGATCGACTAATTTTTCAATATAATCATCATCTTCATTGGCAATTGCCAAAATTCTGCCTTTTCTTGCTTTCACTTCTTCGATGTTACTAATAACTTTTTCATAAACGGAATCTTTCATAGCAATAAAAACTACCGGCATGTTTTCATCTATCAAAGCGATTGGGCCATGTTTCATTTCAGCAGCGGGATATCCCTCAGCATGAATGTAGGATATTTCTTTTAATTTAAGTGCACCTTCTAATGCAACTGGGAAATGATAACCTCGCCCCAAATAGAGAAAGTTTTTACAATTTACATACTCATCAGCAATTTTTTCTATTTCTTTATTTTGTTTTAATATTGCTTCAACTTTAGAAATTAGAATATGCATTTCATGAATTATTTCTTGACCCTCAGACATATTTAAATTTTTGCGTCTTGCAATAAATAAAGTAATTAGTGCAAGTACAACAAGCTGAGATGTGAATGCTTTTGTTGATGCAACCCCAATTTCCGGACCGGCGTGAATATAAACGCCAGCATCGCTGTCTCTAGCAATAGTACTTCCAACAACATTACAAACACCTAAACATAATGCTCCTTTTTTCTTTGCTTCTTTAAGAGCAGCAAGTGTATCAGCTGTCTCTCCACTTTGAGAAATAAAAATAACAGTATCGTTCTTAGTAATTACCGGGTGCCTATACCTAAACTCAGATGCATACTCAACTTCTACTGGTATTCCAGTATATTCTTCCAGCATGTATTCACCAACAAGTGCAGCATGCCAAGAAGTACCGCATGCAGAAATAATAATTCTACTTGAGTTGGCAATTCTTTCTTCAAATCCTTGAAGACCGCCAAGTTTAGAAATTCCTTCTTTTAGAACCAGCCGCCCTCTCATTGAATTAAAAATTGAATCAGACTGCTCCATAATTTCTTTAAGCATATAATGAGAGAAACCGCCTTTAGAAATTTCATCGATGCTTAAATCAACTTCATGAATTTCCTTTATTATGTTTTCATCAGAAATAGTTTTTGCATGGAAATGATCTTTGTAAATCTCTGCAACTTCACCATCCTCGAGATAGACAACTTGACTTGTGTGGGCAATTAAAGCATTTACATCCGATGCTACAAAATTTTCGTTCTTACCAATCCCGATTACTAATGGAGAGCCTTTACGAGCAACAACAATTTTTTCTGGTTCATTTTTATATATCACAGCAATTCCATATGTACCTTCTACTTCATTTAAAGCATACCTTACTGCTTGAAATAAATTATTTTTGGTTTTTAA
>VGVY01000149.1 GCA_016873835.1 Ignavibacteria bacterium | reverse complement strand
CGATGCAGTTGATAATTAACTGTAATTTTTTTTGTAGAAAAAATGAAAATTTTTAGTTATTTTTAAATAATAAAATTTATGTTAACTAATCAAATAACTGCATATAAAACATACTGTAACCACATCGAATTAAGGATAAGTAGGAATTAGTTTAACTAGTAATCAAATTTTATATCGAGAAAAAAACTCGTTTTTGGAACATTTTTGTACATATTTAGTAAAAAAAAGAAAAATTTACTTTAATCAAGGAGATTATTCAACTTGAAGATTACAAAACAATTCACAAATCGTGAAAGTAAATCTTTAGACCAATACTTACAAGAAATTGGCAAAGTTGACCTATTAACACCTGATCAAGAAATTGAATTAGCGATAAGAATAAAAAAGGGAGATAAAAACGCTCTAGATAAATTAACAAAGGCTAATCTTCGTTTCGTTGTCAGTGTTGCTAAACAATACCAAAATCAAGGATTACCATTGGGTGATCTAATTAACGAAGGAAATCTTGGACTTATTAAAGCCGGATTAAGATTCGATGAAACTCGAGGCTTTAAGTTTATCTCTTATGCTGTGTGGTGGATTCGTCAATCCATAATGCAAGCTATTGCAGAACAATCAAGAATGGTTAGACTTCCATTAAATAGAGTTGGTGCTTTAAATAAAATGGGCAAAGCGCTTAGTCAACTCGAACAAGAATATGAGAGAAGACCAAGTCCCGAAGAAATTGCTGAACAATTAGATATGGATGTGGCAGACGTTACCTATGCTATGCAAATTGCTGGTCGTCATATTTCTATGGATGCACCATTTGCGCACAGTGAAGACAGCAATAACAGTCTTCTCGATATTATGCCGAATGAAGATCAACCTACACCTGATAATACATTAATGAAAGAATCTTTGAAAAATGAAATTGAACGTTCTTTATCTACTTTGACTGACCGAGAAGCTGAAGTAATTCGGTTATATTTCGGTCTGCAAAAAGAACATTCATTAACGCTTGAAGAGATTGGCGAAAAACTTAATCTTACACGTGAAAGAGTTCGCCAAATTAAAGAGAAAGCCTTAATCAGATTGCGGCATTCCACTAGAAGTAAAAATCTAAAATCGTATCTAGGATAAAATTAAAGCCGTCAACTGACGGCTTTTTTAATCAAACCGCAAAACAATATTTTTTTCATTCCCATAGTTTGTTCAAATCTTTTATTATTTTTTAAATATCAAAATTAATTATTACGAAAAATTATGAATTCGTCCGGGTATCAATCTAAACTAAAAAATTTGGAGAACTTAATTGGAAATACTCCTTTATTGGAGATAAATCTAGAATTTAATGACAAACCTCGTACTATTTATGCAAAAGCAGAAAATTTTAACCTTACTGGCAGTATAAAAGATCGGATGGCATTCTATATAATTAAAAATGCATATGAAAGGAATGAATTAAACAACGAATCAACAATAATTGAAGCAACTAGCGGAAATACTGGAATTGCTTTTTCAGCAATTGGGAAAATATTAGGTCATGATGTTGTTATCTTTATGCCCAATTGGCTAAGCCAAGAAAGAATTAATTTAATTAAAAGTTATGGTGCACAAATTATTTTAGTCAGTATAGAAGAAGGCGGTTTTCTTGGTAGTATAAAGAAATCTGAATCATATGCTGCGGAATTAGAAAAAAGCTTTCTTCCTAAACAATTTTCGAATAATGATAATTGTTACGCACATTACAATACAACCGGTCCAGAAATTTATTGGCAGTTATATAATAATGGGATAAAACCAAATGCTTTTGTCGCTGGAGTAGGAACTGGAGGGACCATTATGGGAACTGGTAGTTTCTTGAAAGAAAAATTTTCAGAAATAAAATTATTTCCTCTTGAGCCAAGCAATTCGCCCACACTTTCTACGGGGTTCAAAGTTGGAAGTCACAGAATTCAAGGTATTTCAGATGAATTTATTCCCTCAATTTTAGATCTCTCAAAATTAGATAGAGTAATTGAAGTTGATGATGGTGATGCAATTATTATGTCGCAAAAATTAGCAAAAGAACTAGGCTTGGGAGTAGGCATTTCATCCGGCGCAAATTTGTTAGGTGCTTTAATTGTCCAAAATGAATTAGGCAATGATTCAATTATTGTAACTGTTTTTCCAGATGATAATAAAAAATACTTAAGTACAGATCTTTTTAAAACTGAACCAATTAAGGATAATTTCCTTTCTCCAAAAATAAAATTATTGTCATTCCGTGCTTTTAATAGAGATTGTAAGACTTGTAACAGCACTGGAAAGTAATCATATAAAACTACTATCATTAAATTAATTTTATTATCAAGATTGCGGTTACAAATTGTTAGAAATATTTAATTATCTGGTTTTTAAATGAAATGTATATTCGTATCAGATCTTCATGGGAAAATAGACAAATATGAAAAACTGTTTCATTTAGTAAAAACTGAAGTACCTGATATTCTGTTTCTAGGAGGCGATCTGCTGCCTCATTCAAATGTGTACAAAAATTTTATTGAAAAATATCTTTTAAAAAATCTTCTAAAAATTAGGTCAACTTTAAAAAGGAATCATCCAATTATTTTTTTGATACTCGGTAATGATGATGCGCGATATGAAGAAGAAGAGATAATAAAATATTCAAATCTTGGGTACTGGAATTATATTAACCAGAAAAAAATTGTCATTGATAACTCTTCTTTCTATGGATATAATTTTACTCCTCCTTCGCCTTTTATTTTAAAAGATTGGGAAAAATATGATGTATCCAGATTTACTGAACCTGGATGTATTTCTCCTGAGGAAGGGAAAAGAACAATTGAAATACCAGAACAAGAAAAAAAATTTAGCACAATAAAAAACGATATTGACACATTAATTGGTGATGATGATTTATCAAATTCAATTTTTTTGTTTCATGGACCACCATACAAGACAAACCTTGATATTGCAGCAATCGCCGGCAAATTTATTGACCACGTTCCACTTGACCCTCACGTTGGAAGTATCGCGATAAAAAAATTTATTGAAACCAGACAACCATTGCTCACTTTACATGGACACATCCATGAATCGTCACGAATTAGTGGCAATTGGAAAGATAAAATTGGAAATACTTTTTGTTTTAGCGCCGCTTATGATGGACCAGAATTATCATTAATAAAATTTAATACGGAAAAACTTGACCAAGCGGAGAGATTTTTAATTTAGTTTGAAGTTGGTTTCAATTTCAACATTCGCGCTGCATCGGTAACTGCACCTATTTTCACTGCATAACTTGATTTGTTTTTTATATCATCATCTGTAATAATGTGAAGGTCAATTAATCCTTGAGATTTGTAACCAGTTCTAAGATAGTTCATTTCACTTAAACACAAACTCCAACCTTCAAACCAAGTATTCAAGTTAGTCAGATTACACTTTTCTTTATCGATATGTACAATTATATCAATATCACTTCCAGGTCCGGACACAGCATTTTTTGTAGAACCAAAAACATACATTCCCTTCACGCCAAATCTTTTGCCATCCAGTTCAGCTGCAATTTTTTCAGCCATTTTCATTCGCCATCTCCAAT
>VGVY01000148.1 GCA_016873835.1 Ignavibacteria bacterium | reverse complement strand
AGGAAATGGAATATCCAGGACAAATAAAAGTAATGGTAATCAGGGAAGTGAGAAAAATTCAATACGCTAAATAACATCATTTTTTTTAATAAAACCTTCAAAGCAAATTTCTTTGAAGGTTTTTTCTTTTTAAAAAGAAATTTTAGCGAGTTATATTTTGAGGAAGAAAATAATCTTTATTGAAAATGAAAAAAATTATTTCCGTCATCTATATAATTATTGTAAATGGATTTCTTTTCTGTCAACCACAACCTTCTGATTCTATTTCTATTTATTTAGTAAAAGAAAGCTGGCATACTGGAATAATGATTCCAGTAAATGAATACACAATTACTAAACTTCCGGTTGCCAAATATTTTAAAGAATTTTTATTTATTGATATTGGTTGGGGTGATGCAGATTTTTATCAAACACCTGGCTCCGACATTTTTCTAGCTGCAAAAGCTATTTTAATCCCAACACCGACTGTTATTAGAGTTGATGGTTATAAATTCCCAATAGAAAAAGTAATTGAATGGAGAGATTTTGCAATTGAACTATCTCTTAAAAATGAGGAATTCATCAAACTTGCAACTTATATCAATGAAAGTTTTATTTATAATGATCGCGGTGAACATATCATTTCAAAATCAGAAGAAGGGAAACCCATTATTTTTTTTAAGTCAAAATATTTTTATTACTTTTTACGCACTTGTAATACTTGGGCTGCTGAAGTAATTCAATCTTCTGGTAAAGATATTGATACATTTGGACTTGTGACTGCTGGTCAACTTTATAGTAAAGTAGTTAAGTATGGAAAAGTTCTTAAAAAATTTGATTGAGAAAATTAAGTTGAGAAAAGTAAAATGTGTGTTAGTAAAAATTTCTTAATTAACTTAAATCCAATCCTCCTTCAGTAAGTGTCTTCCCCATATCTTCTTTTGTAAAACTATTAATTGCTGTAGTTACGTTTTCGTACATTTTGAAAATCTTATCCATTTGAGTTGCAATTATTAGCACAGATTGCTTTTGTGCATCAAATACAATCCTGATTGATCCATTTAGATTGTGTATTTTTCTTTGTGATAAAATAAGTGCTCCCCAAAATGTAGAATCAATTAGCTGACACTTTCGCAAATCGATTATGATTTTCCTTTTTCCATTAGTAATATGTTTTTCTAGAAACTCCTTAAATCTTTTCGACACAACAAATGTTGCGTTCTTTAGCAAAATTTGAATGATTGTTATATCATTTACAGTTTCAACAATAAAGTCATTTTTAATTTGGTGTTCTGTTTTATTATTAATTTCACCAATATGTCGAAATTCTTTTGTAAGGGGTTCAACTTTTTGAAATCTTGCTGGATCCATAGAATTCACTTTCTTTTATAATATTTTATCTGATATTCAAATAATCTATTGTACATACCTAATAATGGATAATGTAAATGATTCTATAATCCAATAGTAATGCCATAATATTGGCTGTTTTTAGTTAAAAATTGATGATTAAAGTGAAAAATTATGTATCGATTTAATATTATGTAATGAAATGAACTTACAAAACACAAGAATTACATACCCCTCTTCCATTTGTGTTCAAATAATCCGAAGAGCTATAGAACGATTATTAGTTGGAGAATGAGTATTTTACTTAGCTTAATTAAAATATTTTCGGAAAAAATAATAAATAGATAGTATTACTATGAAAATAAATAGCATTAAAAACATTGCAATTATTGCGCATGTAGATCATGGAAAAACAACATTAGTCGATCATATGCTAAAACAGACTGGTGCATGGCGAGTAAATCAGCAAGTTGAAAAAAGGATTATGGACTCAAACCAATTAGAAAAAGAACGCGGTATTACAATCCTGGCAAAAAATTGCAGTGTAAACTATAATAATGTAAAAATAAATATTGTTGATACACCTGGACACGCTGATTTTGGAGGCGAGGTTGAAAGAACTTTAAAAATGGTAAATGGAGTTTTGCTTTTAGTTGACGCTGCAGAGGGTCCTTTACCACAAACAAAATTTGTTCTAAAAAAATCATTGGAACTTGGTCTTAAACCAATAGTTGTAATAAATAAAATTGACCGTAAAGATGCTCGTCCGGATGAAGTTCTTAATGAAGTCTTCGATCTCTTTGTTTCACTTGGAGCAAATGAAGATCAATTGGATTTCCCTTATGTTTTTGCTGTTGCAAAACAAGGAATTGCAAAATTAAATCTAGCAGATGATAGTGAAAACCTTACAGCTTTATTTGAACAAATAATTAATGCTGTACCTTCTCCTGAAGCTGAGATTGATGAACCATTTCAAATGCTTGTTTCTTCAATTGATTATAATGATTATTTAGGACGTATTGGTATAGGTAGAATCCAGAGAGGAAAGATAAAGTCCGGTGATCAAGTTATTTTAATTACCAGAGAAGGTGAAGTATTGAATTCGAAAGTAACTAAGTTATATGCTTTTGAAAATATTAAAAGAATTGAAGTTAATGAACTTTCTGCTGGAGATATAGGTGCAATTGCTGGTATGGAAGATGTTGATATTGGGGATACTATTACACATCCAGAAAAACCTGAACCGCTTCCGTTTGTGGCAATTGATGAACCCACATTGACTATGAATTTTATAGTAAATAATTCTCCATTTGCTGGACAAGAAGGAAAGTATGTTACCACAAGAAATTTATTCGAGAGACTTTCAAAAGAACTAAAAACAAATGTGAGTCTTAGAGTAGAGATGACCGATTCTCCTGATTCCTTTAAAGTAAGTGGAAGAGGAGAACTTCATTTATCAATATTAGTGGAAAACATGCGGCGTGAAGGTTACGAACTTCAATTAAGTAAACCAGAAGTTATCATGAAAAAAATAGATGATGTTTTAAGCGAACCTTTTGAACATGTGATAATTGACGTGCCAGAAGAATTTGTAGGAATTGTAATTGAAAAGTTAGGGAAAAGAAAAGGTGAACTTAAAAACATGCTCACTTTTAATGAAAACACTAGAATTGAATTTTTCATCCCAGCTCGCGGATTAATTGGTTACCGTTCTGAATTTATGACCGATACAAAAGGAACCGGGATACTGCATCACAACTTCCATGGTTATGAACCATTCAAAGGAGAAATTGCTCACAGAACACGAGGCGCATTAGTTTCTCAAGAAACTGGAATTGCTTCCGCTTATGCTATGTTCAAACTACAAGAGCGTTCACAATTTTTTATTGAACCAACAATAAGAGTTTATGAAGGTATGGTAGTTGGTGAAAATTCCAGAGATAATGATATGCGTGTTAATGTTTGCAAGACAAAACAGTTAACAAATATGCGCGCATCTGGTGCTGATGAGGCAATTCGAATTGAACCGCCGATGATTCACACACTTGAATCTGCTATCGAATGGATAACAGATGATGAATATGTTGAAGTCACTCCGCAGAATATTAGAATTAGAAAAAAATACTTAACCGAACTTGATAAAAAGAATGCAAGGTTGGCTGAAAAACAGAAAGCTTAGTCTGTTGCTTAATAAGTGGAAACGATTTGAGGCGCCGGTCGGATTCGCCCCGAAACTTGTTTCGGGGTTGCAGACGATACTATTAAGTTGGGAATATAAATTTTCCTTTTTTGCTTTTAATTTCTTTTTCGCGCAACATCGCTTCGGATT
>VGVY01000147.1 GCA_016873835.1 Ignavibacteria bacterium | reverse complement strand
GCTGTTTATTCGCCAGAAGTAAAAGGATGGGACGAAGTAGCTTTCTTTGCGAAACTCTCTGTTGAATATTTATCACATGAATGGCCGGGCATTCCATTTCCTTATCCAAAGATAACAACATTCAATGGAGAGAAATCTGGCGGAGGCGGAATGGAAACCCCGATGATGTGCAATAATGGAAAATCTCCAAGCAGAGCCGGACAAATAGGAGTAACATTGCACGAAATAGCGCATACATACTTTCCGTTTTATATGGGAACCAATGAAAGAAAATATGCTTGGATGGATGAAGGATGGGCAACATTTTTTACTCCAGAATTAGTTAAGAGACTAGAAGATCAGGGAGGTTATCGATCAGACGATTCGCAAATGTTATCTTTTATGCTTGGCAACGAAAATTTATTACCGCTTGTAACACCATCATATGCAGCGAAAACTCAAGGATATTCAATAATGGCATATCAGCAGCCGGCAGCTGCTTATAATATTCTAAGAGATTTTCTTGGCGACGAGCTGTTCAGGAAAGCGTTACAAGAATACATGAACTTATGGAATGGTAAACACCCTATTCCATATGATTTCTTTTTTACTTTTGACCGAATTGCCGGCGAGGATTTAAGCTGGTTTTGGAAGCCGTGGTTCTTTGAGTCCGGCTGGGCAGATTTGGCGATTACTTCGGCCCAAAAAACAACGGACGGATATGAAGTACTAGTAAATAATGGCGGGAATTATCCCGTACCGATAGATCTAAAAATAACCTTCGACGATAATACAGAAGAAACTTTACATAAAACTGCATCGGTTTGGAAAAAGGGAGAAAAAGGAATAAGCATTCCTCTTGATACGGAAAAGAAAATAAAGAAGTTGGAACTCGATAGGCTGTTAGGCCCAGATTCAAATTCCAGCAACAATGTTTTCGAAATCAAATAATTTACAACACCAACATTTTAGAATTTAAGCCGCATTCAAACAAGTGTGGCTTTTTATTATTTGAGACTTCTGAAAAATTCAAAAAATGTCATTTCGAAAGAGCGAAGCGACTGAGATATCTTATTGGAATTAAAGATTTCTCCCTTCGGTCGAAATGTCAAACAATATTTTTTAGATGTCTCTATTTATTATTGGATTATTCTTTTATAGTCTTTTTATTATTTTGTATTCAAGAATAGCGGCGGAATATTAGTGAAAAAAGATTGGCTTATTTTTTTATGTGTAACATTTACCTTCTCAATTGCACAAAATAAAATAATTGAGCAAGATAACTTTTCATATCTTAACAACGTTGTTGTAGTAAAACTAAAAAGCCAGTATGAAGCCGAACTCCTTTCTTCAAAAGCTGTAAAAAAACTTATCTCACCGAGAATCAGTAAAATTATTAACGAACCGATTTTATCTTTGAAGAAAGTAGAAATAGAATTAAACAAAATTTATTTACTGGAATATTTGTCAACAGAAGACCCACTAGTTCTTTCTGCAAAGATTTCTAAGCTTTCCTATGTTGAATGGGCAGAACCAAGGTACATAAGAAAGATAACTCACGAGCCGAACGATTCACTTTATATAAATAATCTTCAGCAAAATTTAAAAAGTATTTCTGCTAGCCAAGCGTGGGATGTTACAAAAGGCGACACAAGTGTTGTTATTGCAATTGTTGATACGGGAGTTGATTGGCAGCATCCCGATTTGGCGAAAAACATTTTCCATAATAAAAATTCTCATCCAAGCTTTCCAAACGATATTAACGGGTGGGATTTTGGCGGATTAAATGGAACGCCGGACAACAATCCAAAAGAAGACCACTCAAATAGAAACTCGTATCACGGAACGCACGTTGCTGGAATTGCAAGCGCAGTTACAAATAATAATATTGGTATAGCTTCTATTGGATATAACTGCAAAATTTTGCCGGTTAAAGTTACAAGAGATGATATTAGAGACTCCAAAGGATATCCATTAATTATTTATGGATTCGAAGGAATTAAATATGCAGCAGATAGAGGGGCAAAAATTATTAATTGCAGTTGGGGCGGATATTCATATTCACGTTTAGAACAAGAAGCCGTTGATTACGCTCTTTCGAAGGGAGCGCTTGTTGTTGGCGCCGCTGGCAACGATGCAAAGACCGCTCCTTTTTATCCGGCAAGTTATAAAGGGGCGCTATCTGTTGGCTGGTTAAATACTGTTGACGATACAAAAAGCGTTCAAGCAAATTATGGAACAGAAATAGATGTAATGGCACCGGGCACGCAAATTTTATCTACTTGGCAAAAAGACTCAACGAACAATCAGTTGTATAATCAATTCTTAAGCGGATCATCTATGTCTTCTCCGCTTGTTGCCGGACTTGCGGGATTGGTAAAATCTATTTTTCCAAATTATACACCGCTTCAAATTGCCGAGCAAATTAGAATGACCTCGGAAGATATTGATACTAAAAATATTGGATTTGAAAAGCAGCTAGGCAGAGGAAAAGTAAATGCATTTAGAGCAGTAAGTACGAATAATACCATTTCTGTGCGAGCTACTGAATTTAAATTTGTTGAACATGGAAACGGGAACGGCGTGTTTAATTCAGGAGAGCGAATAGAAGTTTATGTAACATTAACAAATTTTCTTAACAAAGTTAATTTATTAAAACCAGCCGCTTCAGAGAACGATCAGTTTGTTAATATTTATTCGATGCCGATGGAAATTGGGAGCATGAACACTTTAGAAACAAGAAAGGATGCATATTCCTTTTCGATAGAGATTGATCAGAACGCCCCATTGAATCACAAAGCAAATATTTTGTTAAGCTATTCAGCAGATGGATATAATGATTTTCAGTGGCTAACAATCAAAATTAATCCGACATACGATACACACAACACCGGCAAAATTACAATGAGCGTTACAAGTAAAGGAGCGCTTGGTTTTAATGACTATAGCTCGAATCAGGAAGGAGAAGGATTTAAATATCTTGGCGGTGGGAATTTAATGTTCGAAGGCGCATTTATGTATGGAACGGGGGCGAATAAATTAATGGACGTTGCAAGAATTACCGCCGAACAGAGCAATGATTTTAAAATTATTGTACCGATAAATATAAAAAGACCGGGCGCAACTTTTCCTGAAGAAACTTATTCAAACTTTGATGACAGCAGCTCCCCGAATCCACTTGGAATATCTACACATTTTTACACATATGCAAATAATACGCTTCTTGATGATAATTATGTAATTATTAGAACCGCACTGAACAATAAAACGCAAAACGCAATTAATGGACTTTACACTGGTTTTTTTATCGACTGGGACATACCCGAAGAGGATTATGAAAACGATTCTACCGGATATGACAACACTGATAATTTTGCTTATGCATTTAACAAAAGAACGCCAAATGTATTTGTTGGAACGGGACTAATCTCACACTTGAATTACGGATATTACGCAGTCGACAACAGTAAACAGACCGGCGAGGTAATTTTGATAGATGGCTTTAGTGATTCTGAAAAGTGGCTTACTATATCAAACGGAATAAGAGACGGCGCTGCCGGAATCAGCGATATTTCTTATGTTGTAAGCGGAGGTCCTTTAAATATTGCCGCCGGAAAAACAGAGAGCATCGCTTTTTCAATTGCAGCCGGTTCAAATTTAGAAGAAGTTAGAACAGCAATAAAGCGAAGTAGAGAAAAGTATAA
>VGVY01000146.1 GCA_016873835.1 Ignavibacteria bacterium | reverse complement strand
TAACCTTCGGGGTTTAATCACCTCGATGGTTTTTATCAACCTACTTAGAAAATTGGAAATAATTATATCAATAATTCAGCCAATGCCAAAAAATGTCCTCAATACTATTCACACTTAAAAAAAATCAGTGTTTTTAAAGAGCAAAATCAGTGTTTTAAGTGTAGACAAACCAGAAACCTTTATTGTAAATTTGTAAGTAAAAATGGCAAAAGTATGATTAAGAGCTTCCTTAGATTTATTGTTATCTCTGTTTTAATAATTACAAATTCATGCAACTCACCAACTGAGCCAGAACCTTTACCTGGAAGGCGTGATTATGTGTGGAGGGTGGATACATTAGACAATAATTCATATTCCCCAGGCTCAAGAATGTGGGGAAACTCTCCGACAAATATTTATGCTACATCTTATGGAGATTGGAGTTATTCAATTTCTCATTTTGACGGGGAAAAGTGGTCTTCTTACGGTATTCCAGGACTTACCGGAATATCATCTGTTTATGGTTTTTCAAACAATAATGTTTTTGTTGGTGCTGGTAACGGAATCATTTGGAAATTTGATGGAAACAACTGGAAATCATTTGCATCCCTTACAAAGGATGGGAACAATCGTATCGTGTTTGATAATATATGGGGAGAATCTGCAAGCGATTTTTATGCTTTAGGTGCGTACCCGGATCAGTATGGTTATAATAATAGTGTTATAGCACATTATTATAATGGGAAATGGGAGATGATAAATACGGATGCTTTATATGGTATTGTAGAACATTTATATAAAAATTTTCCCGATAACAAAATTTATTTACAAGTAATCGGCGGTCGGAACCTTACCGATAGTACACACATTTATGAATATTCTCAGAGTAAATTTCTGAAACTTTACAGCAATATATGGACCCAGGGTTTACAAGCAGATATTAGTTTAATTGATAATAAAGTTTATTTTGTTTTAGGAAATGAAATTGCGGTTAGGAGAGACAATAAATTTCAAACCGTTGTAAATGTTACTAACCCGAATTTTTATCAAAGAATTTGGGGAAGAAGTTCCAAGGACATATTTCTTTTAATGACTGACGGTCTTACGCACTATAATGGCAGTAACGTAGAATATTTATTTTATTTTAATAAAACTCCACGAACACAAATTTTTGGTGCGGCACTTTTTGAAAATGACGTGTTTTTCCTGGTATATGAATCGTTAACGGGATTAAGTTTGGTGTATCACGGTAAAATTAACAAGTAACTAATAAGGAGAAATAACTGAACAGAAAAAATTTAGTAAAATAACAAGGGGCTGGCGCTGTAATCGCCAGCTCCTCTTTGAATAGCACCGTTAAGGCCGGTTACCTTATTTTTTTCATTTATCATGAATGAATGGTGCTATTCTGTCTTTAAAAATAATGATTTTTTTAACATTCGAAAGGAGTAAAAATCATGAAAAAGTATTTGTTATTCTTAACATTATTATTTAGCTCTTTAATCTTTCCTCAAACTGTTACCATTAATGAACCTCAAACAAAATATACTGTCCGCCACTATTATGGTGTTTCTCCAGAATTTTCATACTATCAATTTAACTCAGATCACGATTTAGGTCACTATAATGTAGCTTATGGTAAATGGATGGATTGGGTATCATGTTACAAAATATCGTTAGCTGGCGTTCCTCCCGGTTATCCAATAAAAAGTATTACATTGACTGCCAATATAACACAGCAAGAATATACCCCGAATAACTTTGTGGTTAATATAAGCAAGCTGCCAAACAATACTGATCTTTCTACCGGGTCTTCAAATGCGGAACCGCTATACAACGCTATATCAACAGCAGGTTCTTCAATTGGTTCTTTTAAGTATAGCGATACATTTTCCCAGGATATTAAATCGTCAATTACTTCCGGTGATTTTTCAGACAATTACATTATTATAGGTGTAAAAGATGCTAGTTCATTAGATAACTCTAGAGCAAAAATAAGTATCTCTTTAGCTGTAACATATTATTTACCTCTTGCTCTGACAGTAGATAACAATTTTGTTGACAATAGTGGGAATGGGACACACGGGCAAGTTTCAGTAGACGGTACAACGCAAACGGTGCCTTCTTCGGGTGTCTCCTTAACAAGAAACATAGGTCAAAATCTTACCTTATCAGCTATTTCTCTTCAACAGGATAATCAGGGGTACCAAAGAACGTGGCATACTGGCACAATAAGCTCTAGTGATTGGACTAGAAATGGTGTTAGTAAAAGTCCCTACCAAACTTATTCATTTTCTGTTGCAGAAGACGATGGTGGGAAAACATATATGGCTAACCTGAGAAAAATCTGCAACGTCACCTTCCAAAATAGTTTTACTGGCAATGGTAATGGCGGTACAATTACTGTTAATGGTCAAAATTGTTCATCACCCACTTCTCAATTCCAGGTAGTTGAATTAAACCCGATTACTGCATATGCTCAATCACAAACAATAAATAATATTAACTACACTTTTTCTCAATGGAATGATGGAAATACTTCTAACCCAAGAACTTTTTTTCCTTCTTCACATTATAATTATTCAGCAAACTTTATAGGCAAACCAACTAACTCAGGAGAATATGTTAATTTTGGTTCATCAGTAGGGCAACCAATCGTAATCTATTGGATAGACAACTCGAATACAAATGTAACTCAATACCAAATCTGGAGAAGAGTTAAACATAATGGTGTTGTTGGACCGAATACTCATATTGGTACCGTTAACAGAGGCGTTCAATCATTTACTGATTATTCTTACTTGTTAACTGCTTCTTACTCTGCAGATCTTATTTGGTATGATGTAAGAGCGTATTATTCTATTGAAGGGACTTACTCTGACCCACAATGGTCTGCTGTTTTTGGCGAATATGATTTAGCACCAAAAATAAAGGATGATAATTCTAATAACATTATAACAGTAGCATCAGAACTTCCAACAAAGTATTCAATATCAAACTATCCTAATCCATTTAATCCAAGTACAACAATAAAATATCAATTACCAGAAAGTGGTCATGTAACAATAAAAGTATATGACATACTTGGAAAAGAGGTCGCAACGTTAGTAAATGAAAACAAACAAGCTGGTTATCACAAAATTGATTTTGATGGAAGCAAATTAACAAGTGGAATTTATATTTATACAATTAAAGCAAACAATTTCGCACAATCGAAGAAGATGATAATTGCTAAATAATTTTGTAACCTTGATTATATGTAAAGGAAGGGTCCTTGACAGCCAGTGAAGGTTGCTCGTTGTCTAAAATTTAGTACGCAGCATTTACTTGTAATTTTGATTTTTTTTTTTATATTATAGACAGAAAGTAAATGTAATAAGCTGCCTGGCCCACCGCTTTTTACATTTTTGTTTTTTGCATGAATGTTTACTTGTACTATAAGTAATCATGTTCTTAATAAAAATGTATAATCATCAAACACATACAAATAAAATGAAAAAGAAAATAATTCTCTTTTTTGTAATTGTAAGTTTAATAATTTCTAACTCTTGCAACTCACCAACAGAGCCAGAACCTATCTACAAAGATCCTCTAACAATGACCTGGACAGTTGATACACTTGAATATCCCGATGCCTTCCAAACGACACTTAGTTCAATTTGGGGAAGTTCACCAAATGATGTTTATGCAGTGGGACATAGCGAAG
>VGVY01000145.1 GCA_016873835.1 Ignavibacteria bacterium | reverse complement strand
CCCTTCTTAAACAATTGGTCCATTGTTCCATTGAGAATATGCTCAACAGTGTGCATTGGAGAAAAATATGATTTTGGATTTTCGTTGTAATCCATCTTGTCTTATAATTATTAGAAATTATATTGTACTAGCTTATAGTCTTAACCCCTCTTGAAAAATTAAGAGTATGATTATGAGCAAGAAAATATATTAGTCTTTATTTACATCTAGTTCTCTTCCCAATAAATGTTTGAACCAGAATTTAACTCTTTCTTTTGTTGCATGTTGTGACAGTGGAAATCCAATTCCATGCCTTTGATTTGGATAGAGCTGCATGTCAAAATCTTTGTTGAGTTTTTGCAATTCAAAAATAAGTTGAATTGAATTTTGCATATGAACATTATCATCAATCGTTCCGTGAGTAACCAACATTTTACCTTTGTACTTATCAACATAAGTGAACACAGACCCATTTTTATAACCTTCTGGATTTTCTGAAGGAGTATCCATATATCTCTCTGTATAAACGTTATCATATAGCGCCCAATCCATCACTCCAAATTCGGCAATTCCATGAGTAAAGTAATCAGCACCTTGAGTTAGAGCTAATGCAGTTACATAACCGCCATAACTTCCGCCAGTAATTCCAATTTTAGTAGTATCAATAAACGATTTTGTTTTTAACCATTTTACTGCTGCTATATAGTCATTCATTTCCCATTTGCCAAGATTACGATGCATTAAAGCAACGCCTTTTTTTCCAAAATGACCAGTTCCTCTATGATCCACGGAAATAGAAATTATTCCATTTTGTGCATAATAGTGTGAGCTCATACCAAACGGATAAGAATTTCTTACAGATGGAGCATTTGGTCCGCCGTATTCATTAAAAATCACAGCATACTTTTTATTCTGATCAAAATCAGCTGGCAGATACCAAACTGCGGGCAACTCATAACCATCTCCAGATGGGATTGTGAACATTTCAACTCTTGCTAATTCAAATTCATCAGCTTGATTTGGTCTTTCGCTCAAGGTTCGAATTAATTTTCCATCAATTGAATATAATTCAGTCCTTGATGGAGTTGTAATATTACTATAAGTGTCTATAAAATATTTTCCTCCGGGAGAAACTGAACAACTGTGTGTGCCGGGAGTAGAAGTTAGTTGTTTGAATTCGTTACCATCGAGTTTTACAGAAAATAAATGTCTTTCAGTGCTATTACTTTTCCATCCCATAAAAAATATTTTTTCATTTTTTTCATCAACATAATTTATTCCGGTTACTTCCCACCTCCCATCAGTTAATCTTTTTTTCAATTTCCCATTCATATCATAAAAATAGAGATGGGAAAATCCATCAGCGTTAGTTCTGAGTATAAATCCTTTGTTGCTTTTGATATAGTAAAGATCTTCAAACCATTCAACCCATTCACTTTGTTTTTCATTGTAAATTTCTTTTTTATGTCCTGAATTCGTATCGATTGTATAAATAATAATATTATTCTGACCGCGGTTCATCCATTGAACAGTCAGTTGATTTTCTTTTGTCCATTCGGGCCATGCAATATAGTGATCTGCTTTCTCATCAAAATCTGCCCAGACAACTTTTCCATTATCAACATTTGCAATTCCGAGTTTTACAAAAGGATTAGGGTCACCGGCCTTTGGATATCTCTGCTTTTCCAATTCGCCATGCTGCCCATCTGCTTTAGTTATATAAAATTCCGGCACCGGGCTATCATCAAACCGAAGGAAAGTAATCATATCGCTCTTTGGCGACCACCAATAAGCAGAGTATTGAGTTGCTCTTCCTAAAATTTCTTCCATATAAACCCATGATGCCCAGCCGTTGTAAATTAAATCGGTCCCGTCGTTTGTTAACTGCATTTCAATTTCTTTTTCGACATTATAAACAAACAAATTATTATTTTTTACGTATGCAACTTTTTTCCCATCTGGAGATAATTTATAAACTTTTTCTTCTGCAGCATCTTTAGTTATTTGTAAAAAGAGATTATCCGAGCGCGAAAAGTAGTAAAGATTATTTTTTTGATAGAAGAGATAATAATTATTTTCTAAAGAGGATGAAGGGCGCTCAATAGAAAAACCTTCCGGTAATTCTATTCCGGAGTTATCAATATACTGCTCTGATACTCCAGTAATTACATTCGTTTTCATTAAGATTGGTCTTGAACCTTGTTTTGAAGGATCGGTTTTCATTTCTAAATAATTTTCTTCGTCTGCCCACCCTTGCGGACGAGACATCATCATCATTGCGCGCATATCTCTACTACCTTCAAATACTTGCTTGTAGGTTAACTTTTTCTTTTGAGCAAATGAATCTGTAAAATTAATAATCAGCACACCAACAGCAATCAAAATTAATAACCTAAGTAGATTCATTTTTACCCCTCATTTTTTTATAATATTTATTAAAATCATATGTAAGAAAATAATTACCACGCATATGCTTCTGGTGCCTGATTGCCAGGTCCCGGCCAGATTTCATCTAATTCTTTAAGCGTCTCTTCACTCAATTTTATTTCTAGCGTTTTAATATTCTCTTCAATTTGTTGAACTGTTCGCGGCCCTACAATTGGCGAAGTAACAACTGGATTATTCAAAACCCAAGCAAGAGCAACATCTGCTGGAGTTTGATTAATCTCTTTACACAATGATTCATAAGCTTCGATTTGCGTTTGAAGTTTTTCAACAGATTTTTGAAGAGGTTCTCTTGTCCTTCTTCCTTCTTTAGCTTTTTCAAGAACACCGCACAAAATTCCACCACCCATCGGACTCCAGGGAATTAATCCAATTCCAAAATTTTTACAAGCTGGAATTACTTCCAATTCAATATTGCGATTTCTCAGACTGTAAATACTTTGTTCGGATACAATGCCAAGCGAATGACGTTCTTTAGCTTTATAATATGCTTCGGCTAAATTCCACGCAGCAAAATTACTGCTGCCAACATACAAAATCTTCCCCTCTCGGACTAACTGTTCCAATGCTTGAAAAATTTCTTCCCATGGTGTGTTTCTGTCAATGTGATGCATTTGATAGAGATCGATGTGATCTGTTTGCAGTCTTTTTAAACTTTCTTCACATGCATTTTTTATGTGGTAAGCTGATAATTTTGATTCATTTGGTTTATCACCCATTTTACCATATACTTTAGTTGCTAAAACAATTTGTTCCCTTTTGCTTTTATCTTCTGCGAACCATTTACCAATAATTTTTTCTGTTACCCCAACACCTAAATCCCAGCCATAAACATTTGCAGTGTCAAAAAAATTTATTCCAAGTTCTAGGGAACGGTTCATTATTTTAAAACTTTCTGTTTCGCTTGTATATGGACCAAAATTCATTGTGCCTAAACAAATTTTACTTACCTTTAAACCGGTTCTCCCAAGAAAAACATATTCCATTTTCCCTCCAATTTATTTTAGCTGCAATCTATAAAAGTTATGCATCAATTGTTAATAAGGGATCCTCTATTTTTAATAAAAAACTCAACTATTCTGGTTGTTTTAACTAGAAATATGAAAGTATAATCAAAGAAAAAGTGGGAGTATTTTTCTATTTTTAGGACACAAATAATTTTTTTAGCAAAAGATGTCCATAATAATAATACTCAATGTGTTACTCCCGTTCAGCTATGCCATTGGCCTGATTTTTTATTTAGCTGATTTCTATTTTCAAAAGAAATGGCTG
>VGVY01000144.1 GCA_016873835.1 Ignavibacteria bacterium | reverse complement strand
ATAGATTTTTTTGCAACTTCACGAGAAGCATTAACAATTTCTTTGTTCAAAATAGTTTTCTTCTCTAATTCTGAATTACAATACTTATATGGATCATCAAACAAACCTAACCGGAATTTAATTCTTAAAACTCTTTTCACACTTTCATCCAAAACATTCTTGCTAACTTTTCCTTGGTTTATTAAGTCCGCTAAAAAATTAAAATAAGCACTCGCTTCCATATCCATATCAACACCGGCATTAATTCCAAGAATTGCAGCATCTTTTAAATCTTTTGCAAATCCATGCGGAATTAACTCGCCAACAGAATTCCAATCACTTACTACAAATCCATCAAAACCCCATTCCTTGCGTAAAATATCGGTGAGTAAAAATTTACTACCCGATTGTGGAACTCCTCCAATCTCATTAAATGAGCTCATTAATGTTCCAACCCCAGCTTCAACCGCTGCATGAAATGGTTTTAGGTAAACATCTCTAAAAGTTCTTTCGGACATATCAACAGTATTGTAATCTCTACCGCCCTCCGCGCCTCCATATCCAGCAAAATGTTTGGCACAAGCAACAATTGTATTATCTGCAGATAAATTATCCCCTTGATATCCTTTAACTCGAGCAGCTGCCATTAAAGAACCTAAATAAGGATCTTCTCCGCTTCCTTCAACTATTCTTCCCCATCGCGGATCTCGTGCAATATCAACCATAGGATTAAAAGTCCAATGCAAACCAGTTGATGCTGCTTCTGTTGCTTGCCAACGTGCTGACATTTGAACAAGTTGAGGATCCCAAGTGCAAGATTCAGCCAAAGGAACTGGAAATGTTGCTCTAAAACCATGAATCACATCTAATCCAAAAATTAACGGAATTTTTAATCGAGATTCTTCAAGAGCAATTTTTTGTAAGCGACGAGTAGATTCTGTTCCGAATACATTTAAAAATGAGCCAACTTTTCCCTTGCTAATTAATTTTTCATGCGCTTCACTTGGTCTAGCTGTTTGTGTTCCAGTATCAAAACCTCCGCTGTATTGAACCAACTGCCCAACTTTTTCTTCAAGTGTCATTTTACTTAAGACAGAATCAATCCGCTCTTCAATTGATTTATTTTGAGCAAAGACTATAGTTGATAAACATAATATTATAAATAAATTTTTCATTAGACTTTCCCATTTATTATAAAGAATGAACTTATATATCGATCTGGTAACAATTTATTTTAATTTTTGTTTAATTCATTCCAAATTAATGCGCTTGCACCAAGAATTGCTGCGGAGTTGCCAGATAGTTTTGAAGGAAGAATTTTTACTTTCCCTTTGAAAATATTTAGTAAATGTTGTTCCATATATTTTTTTGTTGGGAGTAAAATTAAATTTCCAGCTAAAGCTAAACCTCCAAACAGAATTATTGCTTCAGGACTAGTATAAGCAATTGAGTCCGCAAGTTTCATTCCAAGTATCTTTGCAGTATAATCAAAAGCTTCGAGAGCTAATTTATCTTTTTTCATTGCAGCTTCGGCAATTTCTTTAGCTGTTAAATTTTCAAAACTTTTTTTGCGTAGTTCACTTTCTAAATTGGTTTTGCTTATTAATTCAAAAACAGTTTTTCTAATTCCCGGTGCAGAGGCATAGGTTTCAAGACAACCTTTTCTTCCACAGCCGCATTGTCTTCCATTTGGATCAACAATTGTATGTCCAATTTCACCAGCAAAACCATCTTCGCCATAAACTAATTCGCCATTTACCACAATACCACTTCCTAAACCAGTTCCAAGAGTTATTACAATAAAATTTTTCATTCCTTTTGCGGCACCAAAAAGCATTTCGCCAATTGCTGCAGCATTTGCATCATTTGTTATTGCAGATGGAAGCGGAGAAAATTTTTTGATTAACTTAAGAATATTTACAGTCCCCCAATTTAAATTGGGAGGCAACTCAACAGTACCTTTATAATAATTAGCATTAGGTGCGCCAATTCCAATACCAATTACATTGTATTTACTATTAAGTTTTTTTACAGCTTTATTAACATCATTAAATAATCTTGAAAATAATTGTTCTGCTGGCAGTTCGGCAAAAGTTAGAATTGATTTTTCAAAAACAATTTTACCATCTCTAGATACTAAACCAAACGCTGTATTTGTTCCGCCAACATCTATTCCAAGTGTTAGATCTATTCTTTGCATATAAAAGGTCTCTGTATATTTAAGAATTTATTTAGCAATAACCGGCTTATGACCTTTAAAACCATAATACATTATATATACATAACAAAGCACTGGAATAAAAAAAGCATGGTGAATACCAATATTATCTGCAAAGAAACCTTGAATAACTGGCAATAAAGCACCGCCAACTATTGCAGTACAAAGAATTCCAGAACCTTGACCAGTATGTTTTCCTAACCCAGTTATTGCAAGTGTAAATATAGTTGGGAACATAATTGAATTGAATAAACCCACTGCAAGGATAGTCCACATTGCAACAGCACCAAAAGTTAACATTGAAATTATAACAAGAGTACCGGCAACCATAGCTAATACACCTAAAGTTCTGCCTGGATTTGGCATTGCAAGATTGAATGCTGCAAGGTTGATAATAACGAATAACATAAATGTTAGTGTCTTACTGAAATTCTGAAATGTGAACAGTCCAAAATTTTGATATTCTTCTGTAACATAAAGAGCAAGAACAAGAGCCAATAGAATTACTAACCCACTATAAATATTTTTCTTTTTCTTATCAGTCATTCCAGACATTGTTATTGAGCCAAAGAACCGACCAATCATAGCACCACCCCAATAAAGTGCAACGTATTTT
The DNA here is from genome assembly GCA_016873835.1 of Ignavibacteria bacterium. Classification (GTDB taxonomy): domain Bacteria; phylum Bacteroidota; class Ignavibacteria; order Ignavibacteriales; family Melioribacteraceae; genus DSXH01. The sequence goes on along the minus strand of VGVY01000144.1, from coordinate 891 downwards.
CCAGCTTCGCTTTCTTTTAATCCAGCAATGAAAGGTTCTCCTAAATAATTAACTAAAAAACTTCCGATTGATACTTCACCACCTACATACACAAAAATAGCAACCGCCCCAAGAACAAGATGTTTATATTGCCAAGCACTTTTATTATTGCTTGAGCTTTCATTTTCACCAGATGAATTTAAAGCCGATGCTTCAACTTTAGGAAGTTTTATAATTGCAAAGATGGCAGCAATTATAAACAATGCAAATGCTAATCCTAGGTAAGGGACTTGAACTGTGCTTGCTTCCATTAATTTATATGCAGTCAATTCTGACTGTGATAATTTGCCAAGTTCTTCACTGGTTTTTACTGCAACAGATAAAATTAATACTGAACCAAAAATTGGTGCAACAGTTGTCCCTAATGAATTGAACGCTTGTGTAAGAGTTAATCTGCTTGATGAAGTTTCTGGTTTCCCTAAAATAGCTACATATGGATTTGCAGCAACTTGCAGTAATGTAATTCCAGCAGCAAGAATAAAAAGCGCAACTAAAAACATGATATATGATTGATAACCGGCAGCGGGATAGAACAATAAACAGCCAATTCCGGCTGTTACTAATCCAATAACAATGCCATTTTTGTATCCAAGCTTTTCTACTAGCATTCCTGATGGAAGTGATACAATTGCATAAGCTGTAAAAAAGCTGAATTGTATTAACATTACCTGAGTATAATTTAAAGTAAATATAGCTTTCAGATGAGGAATCAAAATATCATTCAAGCAAGTGATAAATCCCCACATAAAAAACAATGAAGTCAAAATTGAAAGAGCGAATGAATAATTCTGCTGTCCATTCGAGAACGAAGTATTGTTTACAGTTGGAGTAGTTGATGCCATTTGTTCTCCT
>VGVY01000143.1 GCA_016873835.1 Ignavibacteria bacterium | reverse complement strand
GTAATATCTTTCATCGATCCTAAAACGCGAGTTATTTTTCCATTATTATCAGTAATTCCGATTCCACAATCTTCAATATGAATATATTTTCCATTTTTATGCTTTACTCTATACTGAACATTGAAATTTCCACCTTTCTTAGTTAACTCTTCTTCGAATAATAATATTCGTTCTCTATCATCTAGGTGTAATAAATTAAAAAATTCTTCAACAGAGGTTTGATTATATTCTTCAGAAGAATAACCTAAAACATCTTCAATCGCGCCACCTCTATGAACAACATTTGTCCGAAGATCTCTGTCATAGACGATAGTGCCGGTCTTTTCAGTTAATATTCTGAGTCGTTCCTCACTATTTTGCAATTTAACTTCTACATTTTTTCTTTCTGTTATATCAGTTAATGAACCAACAATTAAAACTGTTTTTCCGTTCTCAACTAATGGAGCTTCTCTTACTTCGACCCAAACTTTGCTCCCAGATTTGTGTACTAATTCAAGTTCGTACGTCCCTTGAGCAATTCCAGTTTCAATAGCTTTAACAGTTTTTTCAAAACCAATTTTATTAATTGGATGGTCTGATGCTAAGTCAGTCCATTTTACTAATGCTTCATCAATTTCATAACCAAGAATTTCTTTTACTTGAGGACTTAGGTAATGCAACACATGCTTTGTATCATGAGAATAAAATAAATTTATACTATTCTCAACTAAGCTTCGAAGTTTTAATTCATTTACTTGCAAGGATTCAATTGCAATTTTTTCTTCAGTCACATCATCAATAAATCCTTCAAGTGCAATCAGTTTATCTTTTTCAAATACACCTCTTCCTCTTTCCCAAACCCACCTAACGTCATTTTTAGATGTAATGATTCTATATTCCAAAACGTATGGTTCTTTAATTACAATTGCCTTTTGAATATTTTCCCAAATCTTTTTTTGATCATCTACATGAATAATAGAATTATAAGATCGTACTTTATTATTAATAAAATCGCTTACTTTATAACCAGTAATATTTTCAATTGAATCACTTAAATATTCCATTGTCCAGTCATGGTCATTTCTGCACCTATAAACAAATCCTTTTAGATTATTAACTGTCGATCTAAATTTTCTTTGAGCCTCATAATATTCTTCGTCAATTCTTTTTTTCTCTGCAATTTCCCAGGCGGCAGTTCCAAAATATTCTGCGATTTCAATATCCTTCTCAACATAGCAATTTGGTTTGTTACCGATTCCAATTATTGCAACAACTTTATTGTTAACAATTATTGGTACAACGCATTCTCTAATAACTTCAGCGTGACCCTCTGGTAATCCTTTTTTGTGTGGGAGTGAAGCATAATCATTATGAATAACTGCCTTTTTCTCTGACATACAGTCTACCCAAACACCAGCTTCACTTATCTTATAATGCAGTCCTTCACCTTCTGCCTTGCAGAATTCCTCTTTCGTTTTTGAGGACCATGCTTGTAATTTAAGATTTTCTTGATCTTCCTCGACAAGATGATAAAAACCAATTTTACTTTCTGTTAGCTCACAAACATCATCAAGAGTTTTTGTAAGAAGTTCTGATAAACTATGTGAGATTGAATATTGTAAAAGTTCTAGCCGCGCATTTAGTAATTTATGATTTAACCGCTCTTCTGTTTGATCACGAAAAACAAGAACAACCCCAATAATATTTCCATTTTTATCTTTTATTGGTGCACCGCTATCTGCAATTGGAATTTCTTTACCATTTTTGGAAATCAACAAGGTGTGATTTGCTAATCCTACTATGAGCCCATCTTTAATTATTTTACTAACCGGATTTGTTACAGTATCGCGAGTCTCTTCATTAATAATTTTAAAAACGATTTCAAGAGGTTTATTTTTTGCATCCGTAAATGTCCATCCAGTTAATAATTGTGCAACTGGATTTAAAAACCTAACATAACCTTTTATATCAGTAGTAATAACTGCATCGCCAATACTATGAAGAGTTGTAATAAACTCTTCTTGTGTATTGTACAATGCTCTATAGATATCTCTCTGACGTCTAGAATAAATCCAAGCAAGTCCCGAAACAAGTGAGAGAATTAAAATAAATGTAAATCCAGCTGTGAAATATGCTCTTACTCTTAATTCAGCAAAAACTTCCTCACTATTCACTTTGGCTACTATAAACCAACGAGTCCCTGGGATTGGGCTCACGTAAGCTAAAACTTCATTGTCTCTATAATCTATTCCATTAACTATACCAATTTTACCAGATAAAGCTTGAACTGCTGGTAAATTACTTCTGGAAAGCGGTATTTGTAATTGCAAAGCAGTATTTTTTTGATGTCTAAGTTCATTTAAGTATAGTACATTATCTCCTTCTCTTCTAAGAATTAAAGTTTCAGCAGTTTTACTTGGTGTCGGCCATTTTTGGATAAGCGGAAATAAAAATTTATTCGGATCAACTCTAAATACTACAATAGCAATTAGATTTTCAGAATTAATAATTAATGGAATAATAATATCATAGTGTATTTTCTTTTCTTCAGTACAATAGTAAAAATCAGTAAAAGTAATTTTTCTTGTAACGGAGGCAGCTTTAATATTTTTAAAAGTTAGTTCATCATTTATTCTTTTGTTATCTAGACTTAATAAAATTTCTCCTTCTTTTGTTGTTAGCATTATCGTCTCATAACCAAATTCATTCTTGAAAGTTGTAAGGCTTTCAAGAATATTTTTTAAAAGGAGTTTGTCATTCTTATTCTTTAACCAGTCGAATACACCTTTTATAAACAAGCGGGATTTGGAGAGGACTTCAGAGTCTGCAGTTCTTTCTTTATGCCAAAGAACAATTTGATCTATTTTTAATTCAGCAACCGTTTGTAAATCATCTTCCTTTGCTTTCTGTATCGACTGAGATGTATTCTTTAAATAGAAGTAGCTTCCAATTAATAAAAAAGTTGTTACTACTATAGCAACAACAATGAAGTTTCCTTCTTTTGTAAAAAATTCCCTTAGGTTTAATCTCATTGTTATCTTCTTTCAGTTATGAAATCATATATTTCAATATTAATATAACGAGCCAATTTAAACAAGTAAAGGCGGACAAACGTATTTTAAAAATAAATAGATTTTTTAATAAACTTTTTTAGAAGGAAATAGTAATTCACTTATTCATAACGGAGAGCTTCAATAGGATCAAGGTTTGCAGCTTTATACGCTGGATATACTCCAAAGACAACGCCAACTAATGTAGTAACAGCTAAACCAATTGTAATCCACTGAATTGGAATAACAATGGACACACCAAGCCAAACAGCAACCATGTTACCACCGATTAATCCAATTATTATTCCTAGTAAACCGCCAAACCAGCTTAAGGAGATTGCTTCGATTATAAACTGAGTTAAAATTGTTTTTCTTTTTGCTCCAACAGCTTTCCTTATTCCAATTTCTTTTGTTCTTTCTGTTACACTTACAAGCATAATGTTCATTATTCCAATACCGGCGGCAATTATAGCAATAAATGCAACAACTCCAGCACCCATCTTAAAATATTTTGTTATGTCATTAAATTGTTCAATCAATTGTTCATTTGTAACAAGTTCAAAATCATTTGGACTTGATGGAGCTACTTTTCTAATTGCACGAAGAGCAGTTATTACTTCATCTTGGGTTTGCTCAATCATTTCTTTATTCTTTGCCATGACAATAAATTGTGCGCTTCTTCTTTC
>VGVY01000142.1 GCA_016873835.1 Ignavibacteria bacterium | reverse complement strand
CCAAAGTTTATTTGCAGTAAACCGAATGCAATTCCGCTGTACAAGTCGTACCTATCAATTTTCTCAACAAGTTGGTTCTCTTTAGATGATAAATAATCATCATATAAATTATCAGCTTTTATTTTAAAATAAGCTGCAGTTGATCCTAAAACAGCAGCAGACCCTAATAAAATTTTAAACCATTTTGATTCAGTAAACCTTTCACTGTTTTCTTGAGGAGTAAAATCAAGCGAAACAAGAGAGGTATCCAACAAGTCTTTTGATTGCACTAGTTTCTCTGTCCCATTCATTTTGAATTTTAATGTAAGGTACTGATTAGCATGGATAAAATTTGGAGTATATGCCATTAATGAATCATAAATGTATACTGCAGCATTTTGTGGTTTGCTATCAACATAAATTTTATCGAAATGGTTATAGGTGATCAGATATTCTTTATCACATTCTTTCACATTTACAGAGTCTTTTATTTCATCTTCATTCCAGAGAGCCAGCTTTTCTTTAATTGTTATATAATATTTCCCAAGGTCAACATCCATGCGTATTTTGCCGTATCCAATGAAATCTTCATTTATAAAAATTAATGCGCTGTCCTTGTTTGTTGAAACTTCCAGTATACTTCTGCACGATTGTGAGTAAATAACATTTGAAAGTAATACAAAGTAAAGTATTTGAAATAAATATTTCTTCATTCAGCATTCTTTATTTTATATGCAAATATCTGTCCTCTATCTGAACCTAAATAAAGAATATCATCAAAAATAATCGGAGACAATTTCACGCGGCCTTCATAATCTATAGATTTTACAATCGCACCTATATGCGGATTAATTAAATGCAATTTTTTGTTCAAGTCCGGTTGGATTAGAAATGTTTTGGTGAGAAGAGGTGTAGTATTAATTATACCATTTGTTTTGAGACTCCATAATTTCTTACCGCTTTTTTTATCAACAGCAAAGATATTACCGGATAAATTCCCCACAATGATTTTTTGATTATCAAATACCGGAGTAGAAATTATTCTTGCTCCAGTATTAATGAGCCAATTAATTCTTTTTGTTTGTATATGAAAAGACAGTAATACACCGTTATTATTTCCTAAAAATAAATTTTCTCCATCAAATGTTAATCCGCTTTCAAAGTGGTCGGATATTTTTTCTTGATATTTAATATCGCCATTTTTTGTATCAACAAATAGTAATTCCCCTTTTGTATTAGCACAAAAGATTGTTACTCCATCCGAACATGGAGAACTTAATGATGTTGTTTTTGTTTGAGTTGTCCATTCCCGTATACCAGCATAATTATATTTTATAATTTCTCCATTATCAGAATAAACAGCTATCCCATCTTCAAGACGAATTAGTTCATTTGATACGCTGCTAAATATTTTATCTTCACTTAATATTTTACCATTTATAAAATCAAATACAATAAATCTTGAGTAAAACTCTTCCCTATCGTTAAGTACAAAATAAAATCTGAGTTTATATAAGACTGGAGAAATGTCAATTGACCCATTAAATTTTTCATAGCCAATTAATTTGCCAGAATTTTTTTCAAATACATAAATTCGACCCGACAAATCACCAATAAATAAATGGTCATTATAAATTACAAATGATGTATTTGAATGGCTTCCATGGGTTTGAGCATTCCAGAGTAATTCTAAATTTTCTGTAATTGCTTTTTCATGATAAAAATTTCTTTCTGGAATTCTGCCAAACATAAAATAGCCGGGTTCGTCACTCCCCATGTTTTTTAAGAATATTGGTTTACTGCAGCTAAGTAAAGCAATGCAAATTATTATTGTAATAAAATATTTTATTAAACTTTGCGTCATTAAAAATCCCACCCAAAGAAAAATTGATAGAACAGTTCTGGTTGAAATTGTGAAAAATTCTTCTCGATTTTCTTACCAATATCATATCTAAACGTAAGTGCACCTAATAAATTTATTCTAATTCCAAATCCAACACTTCCAATTGTTTCTTTGTATTTGTTATCCCATGCAGAGCCAGCATCGGCAAAAACAGCTCCCCTTATGTTAAAGAAACTTAAACCAAAAAATGGAAATTTTATATTTAGCTGATCTACTAACGGAAATCTTAATTCAACTGAAGACAACCATAGTTTTTCTCCTCGAATAGACCAACGAGGCCAGCCTCGTAAATCCCAACTTCCACCCGCAAAATATCTTCTTGCTTCTTTACCATTATTTACAAATAAAGCAGCTCTAGTTGCTATAGCACTTCTCAATCCAAGCCTAAAATATTTTCGGTAATCTACAATGAATGAATAATAATTAACATTACTAAATTTTACATCGCTTGTATAGCCAAGTAATATCCTAAATCGAGAGCCATCAATCGGACCAGATGGAGCCCAGATAGAATTATCATGAACAAATGAAAGTGAATTTGTTATAAGGAGCGATTTTCTAGTAATTAGATTCCCAATAAGCTCTTTATCAGAATTAGCAATACTTACTCCAGCTTCAAGTCTTTGAAAACTCGAGAATGGATAGTATAACTCAAAAAATCCGCCATAGACTCTTTCATAAAAATATTCGTTCGATTCTCTTATATCATACCGCCTTCCAGCATAATGAAAAACACCATAACCGTAGTTAGTCCGTTCTTTTAAATTAATTCTCGTCATTGCAACATTAAAATTTTTCAATATCTCACTTTGAACTTCAGCAGTATTATAGAAATAGAATAAATATCTGTCATCTCCTAATAAATCACTTAATGTTAAAACGGCTCCACCTCTTGAACCGTATACTGGATCTGTTATTAATTGACCTACTGCATAATCTAATGCGTATTCATTTTCATAGACAAGTCTTTCACTTTGTGATGATGCTGAAATTCTAGGAGCATTCCATTTTGATCGAGCCAAAATAAAATCATTAATTAAAACATTAGGTTTAGGCAAGTTCGTTTTTGATAAATCGAATTTGTAGAACTGAAATGAAAATTTTTCAAATGCTGATGTTATGATTGTGTTATTATTAACAAAAGAAAATCCATATACGCTCGTTACAAATTTTGTTACTTGTTCGATTTTTGAATCATCACTTGAGCCGTATTTCATTTTCCAAATATTGTATGTGCCATCGTAATCAGAAGTGAAATATAAAACCTCTCCAGTCGGATTGATTTTCGGAGTACTTAAATTTGCATTTATATACGTTAGGTAAGAAATCTCTTTTGTGTTGAAATCATATTCAAATAAGTTGTAGGTCTGTTGATAATCACCGGCAGTTCTATCTGAAGAAAAAATTATTTTTGAGTCGTTTGCAAAAATTGGATCAATATCTTCATAATAATCGTTTGTAAGCCTTGTTAATACTTTTGTCCCGAATTTATATGTGAAAAGATCTGAGTAACCTTTCCTATCCATTCCAGAAAAAATCAATAGACTACCGTCTTTTGAAAAACTTGGGGACTTTAATGTAATTAATTCATCAAAGCGGAGTGTGGTTGTAATTTTTTCATTTTCTAATGAATAAATATGAATTACATCTGTATTAAGAGATTTTGTTACAAAGGCAATTTCTCCAGAATAGGATACATCAAGTGAGTTCTCCAATAAATGAAATGCTTCAAATTCAGCTTCCCTTTCACCTTCAATAATTACTTTTGGTTTAACATACTCTTGAGTTTCGGGATCATATTTCATCTGAAATACAGAAGTATAACCATTGTGATTTCCAATAAAATAAATTTCTTTTTGGCCATTGCGTTCAATGTATGCTGGGTCAAAATTGTATCCTTGATTTGTAATTTT
>VGVY01000141.1 GCA_016873835.1 Ignavibacteria bacterium | reverse complement strand
GTTGTGGAGACTCAGAATAAACCGCCTATTATTGAGTGGGTAAAACCCGAAAAAGATACTGTGAAAATAAATACCGCAGTTACAATTACTTGTAAAGCCACAGATCCAGAAGGCGGAAAAATTTCATATTTTTGGCAAGTAATTACTGGAAATGCGGTGTTAACTTCTGCAACTACTGAAAGTCAAATTATTTGTACTCCAAGAACCCTTGGAGCAGTGATATTAAGGGTACAAATTATAGACGATCAAAATTTAGCAGACGTTAGAGATGTACTAATAAACGTGATTAATTGAAAGGGATACATTGAAAAAATTTTTGTTTCTACAATTTTCGATTCTAATTTTTGTTAATTCTTTATTCCTTGCTCAAAATGATTCTGGCGAAATTAACTCAATTCTTAAAAATTGGATAACATCATTTAATGAAAAAAATCTTTCTGGAGCGCTATCAATTTATTCTGAAAAGTTTATCGGCTATTATCCAAATCAGCCTGATCAAAACTTCACAAGTATAAAAGAACAATATGAAAGTATTTTTAAGAATAAAAATTTATCAGCAAAGCTAGAGCTCGAAGTATTAGAAACAACAGAAAAAGAAAATTTTGCTTATGTCAGCATGATTTTGACAGCAACAATAAAACCAACTTTTTCACCCCAAGCCGCAATTGCATACGACAAAGGAATTCAAATCTGGGAAAAAGAAATTACTGGAAACTGGAAGTTGATTCGCTCGTCAACATTTCCAATTCAGAACAAAGATTAATATAGAATTTGTTATTTTAACTTCCGATGGAGAAAAATTTTAGTATAGAATCTAATTCGGATAATCTTTCCGCGAAGGTTTTCATTCATTCAAAGAATCTGTTTGCAAAACTGATAAACAAAATTTTAAAAACGGAATATACCATCTTCACACTACTTGCAATTATTACTGGAGCTGTTGTTGGTTTTGCTACAGTATTATTTCATGATGCAATCGATTTTTTCAATGAAATATTTTTTGAACAGACAGCAAGCGGTTTGTTTTTTCTTGGGGCAGCTGCTGTTATAGCACTCCCGTCAATTGGAATGCTGATCCAAAGCTTGATGATTAAATTTGCCCCGGATATATCCAAACAACGCGGTGTTGCTGAAGTAATTAAAGCGGTTGCGAAAAAGGGGGGAAGAATACCGCTCCGTTCTACAATTTTTCATTTCATCGCTCCGGTTTTAAGCATTGGTTCTGGCAATACAGTTGGACCAGAAGCACCAGCCGCACAATTAGGAGGCGGTTTAGCAAATAAATTTGCACACCTATTTAATTTATCCGATTCTAGAAAAAGAGTTTTTACAGCTGCTGGTTCCGGCGCAGCTATTGCAGCGATATTTAATACACCGCTCGGCGGTATTTTCTTTGCCTTGGAAATTATTTTACTAAATGAATTTCAAGCAACAACTTTTTCTGCATTAATCCTTGCAACAGTTACATCAAGTGCTATCTCACGAATCTTTCTTGGCAACAAGTCAATTTTTATTTTCAGCAGTCCGCAAGTTGGGGCTTATTATAATCTGTATTTATACCTAATATTAGGTTTAATTGCCGGAATTATATCCATTCTTTTTATTCGGTATTCATATTCACTGGATTCAATATTTAAAAAACGTTTTTTACAGAAACTTCCGCAATGGCTTAAAATGACTTTTGTTGGTTTTCTTATGGGGCTTTGCGGGTATTTTTATAAAGATATTTTTGGAATCGGCTACAATGGAATTAATCATATTCTTGCAAGTTTAATAACTTGGAAAGTCGTTGCAATTTTATTTGTTCTAAAATTTTTTCTTGTTCCTTTAATACTTAACTCCGGCGGTTTCGGTGGAATATTTGCGCCTTCTCTTTTTATGGGTGCATGTATAGGATTTCTTTATGCAACTGGTCTGAATTATTTTTTCGGATTTCAATTTGATACAACGGCTTTTGTATTGGTTTCTATGGGAGCTATGCTGGGCGGAATAAATTCAATTCCAATCTCATCAATCCTTATAATTTTTGAAATGACAAAAGATTATTCCTTTATTCTTCCCCTAATGCTTGCAGTTGTAGCATCAACTATGATTGTGCAAATAGTTCTTAAGAAATCCATACACGAACAACACCTTGAACATCAAGGATATAGAATTGCGCAAAGGAAAGAAGCAAATTTATTGCAGTCAGTTTTTGTTGAGAATGTTTTAATTAAAGATATCGTACTAATTCCCGAAGAAACTCCCTTACCAAAAGTTATAAGCGCTTTAATGGAAAGTAGCCACAGTACTTTTTACACTATTGATGTAAAGGGCAAAATATTGGGGACAATCACGGAAAGCGAAATTAGACCAATAATTACTGAATACGAACATATTAGAGAAGTGCTAGTTGCAAACGATATTGCTTCTAAAAATGTTACTACTGTTAAAGAGAATGATGATCTTGATTATGTAATGAAATTATTTGAAAAAAAAGATGCGGATGAATTCCCGGTTATCAGTAGTCACGATTCTGAAAAAATATTAGGAGCAATAAGACGGCAAGATGTTATTGCCGCATACAATAAAGAATCATTAAAACAAAATATTGCCGAAGGATTTGCGCGTGAATTGAAAAATGTTGAACAAGTAAAAAGCATAAAAGTATTGGATGGATTTTCTATTGTTGAAAAAAATCCAAAACGTGAATTTATCGGAAAGACAATCGCAGAATTAAATTTCAGGAATAAATACGGCATTCAGATTCTAATGATTAAAAAAACAATTTCAGCTTATTCAGAAAAAGAAGAAGAAACAGATTATGTTGTTCCAACAGCCTCTTATTCTATAACTGAACATGATAAACTAATTCTTTTTGGCGAAGAAGAAAATATAAACGAAATCTCTAATTGGTAATTATGAAAATAGTCTTAAGATTATTTTTATTATTCTTCCTTCTTTCAGCAAACAAAATACATTTACAAACTTCGAATAATTATTCATTCCTTTATGTATCCGGCTCAGGGGATCACGGAATTTATCTTGCACAAAAAGATGTTTCTGGAAAATGGAAAAGAGGAAGTAAGATAATTATAAATGGAAAATTTGATGGCAATGCCGTTGATCCGGACATTGTAAAACTAAGCGATGGATCTTATCGATTATATTATTATAAGGGTTATTTTATTACACCGCCGCCGCCAGGATTTAAAACCCATGAAATTTTTTGTGCTGTTTCGTACGATGGTAAAAATTATTCGAACGAAACAAAAGTGTTTGAAGCAGATAACATAACAGACCCAACCATTACAATTTTGAATGATGGAAATTATTTGCTTGCTGCTGTTCGGGGACAAGAAATTATTTTTGCTAAAAGCAGTAATGGATTAAACTTTAACTCTACTGGCTCCAATGTTCCATTTGGCGGCATTCCTGAACTTCTTAAGCTGGAAAATGGAAATGTACGATTATTTTATAATGGACCGGGCGGAATCGCATCTCACATTTCTACGGATAATGGTTTAACTTGGCAAAAAGAAAATGGTGTGCGGCTAGCAACAACCATTTTTGTTGCAGATCCAAGCGTTATTAAAATTGGAAGTAAATACATAATGTTTGTGAAAAGTTTTAATAATACTGGAGTACAAAATCCAGCGGGGCATAACGTGTGGAAAGCAGAAAGCAATGATGGCTTTTCGTTTAATCTTATTTATGAAGTTTTGCTAGACAGCGCAAGCGTTCCCGAGGGAATAGTATTATCAGAACAAACTTCAATTAATTATGATGACAAAATTCCTAATACTTTTAGACTTTTTCAGAATTATCCGAATCCGTTTAATCCAACAACTATAATTCAATTTGTCATTCCGAGTCCGTCAAGTGACGGACAAAAGAATCTTAAAGATTTCTCGTCGACCTCGTCTC
>VGVY01000140.1 GCA_016873835.1 Ignavibacteria bacterium | reverse complement strand
ACAACACCGTTATATTGCATAAAGTTCTAAATAATTATAAGGAGTTTAGTAACAATTGGAAGTAATTCTTAAGGTAGATTCAATTCTTAAACAATTTGGAAAGCTTAATGCGGTGGATCATCTTTCTTTTACTGTCCGAAAAGGTGAAATCTTTGCATTGCTTGGCCCTAACGGTGCCGGTAAAACGACTACCGTTCGAATGCTTATGGATATTATCAAACCTGATAGTGGGTCAATTGAATACTTCTTGATTGATTCTGCAACATCCAGAGCTCCACTTCCTACACAGCTTGGTTATTTACCAGAAGAAAGAGGACTTTATCAAGAGATACCTATAATTAGATCATTAGAATATATGGGTATAATAAGAGGGATGAACAAAACTGATGCAAGAAAATCATCTGATATGTGGCTTTCCAAATTAGAACTTCTCGATAGAAAAAATGAAAAGTTAAGTACTCTATCAAAAGGGAATCAACAAAAAATTCAGTTTATTTCTTCTGTTCTGCACAATCCATCATTTGCAATTTTAGATGAACCGTTTTCTGGATTTGATCCCATAAACCAAGAAGCATTTTTAATGATAATCAAAGAACTTCGTGATAAAGGAACTACGATCTTGTTGAGTGCACACCAAATGCACCTAGTTGAAAAAATTGCTGATAAAGTTCTTTTGATAAATAATGGTAGAAGTATAGCTAAAGGATCGATAGAAGAAATTAAAAATGAAAACTCCGCCCGCGAAATACTCATTCTAACATTTGATGGTAAACCAGATCTTTCCTTTCTTCAAGACGATGAAGCAGTGGAAAAAATAGAAAACAATACAAAAGGTGAGGTTAAAATTTTTATAAAGCAGAATAAATCATTATCCGGATTATTAAGTAAAGCTGCTTCAAACCTAAAAATATCTTCAGTAAAAACAGAGCAGATGACGTTGCACGACATTTTTATCGAAAAGGTCAATCAAGACAAAGAGAGAAACAATGGAAATTAAAAGTGATAAAAATGTAAAACTAGTTTTTGAAGTTGCTAAATGGGAATTTAAGCGGTGGTTTAAGCTCAAAGAACAAGTGATTACTATAGTTGTCGGTGCATTAATTAGTTTATTAATTTTTGGAAGCCAGTCCTTATTAACAAAAATTTCTGATAAGCAGACAGAGATTGCATTTATTAATAATTCTAAACTTCAACTAAAGCTTGATAAGGAAACCAAAATAAAATTATTTGAAAATGAAATCAGCCAATTAGATTCTTTGAAAAACTTATTAATTGAAAATAAGATTGACGGCATACTTATAATTACTGACATTGATAATGCAGAACTATTTGTTAATAAAGAGCCATCCTGGTTAAATACTATTCAAGAAAATTTAACCAGAGAACGACAACACATTAAGATTGAGGAATCTAATATTTCAGCAGAACGGTTAAGTGATATTTTTAAGCAGTTAGACATTAAACTGAACTATACCGAACTGCAAAAAGAGAAAAGCGGTTCCGGAGAAAAAATTGCAGCTGGTATATTTATAGGGCTAATGCTAGTAGGTATTTTTTTAGGATTAGCATATCAATTTGTAGCGATAACCGGGGAAAAACAGCTTAGAATAACAGAAGTTATTGTTGCTTCTATTAGTCCCCAAACGTGGATAGATGGGAAAATACTGGGTATATCTTTTTTATCTCTGGCAATGCTGATCACTTATTCTATAACTTCAATTATGTTTGTTTTTATTTCCGGGTTATTTGGCAGTGGGTGGTCGATACCCATAACAATTACTAATCCGTTATTGATTATTGGATTATTTACTTTTTCACTTGCCGGATTTTTCTTTTGGAATACTTTCTTTTCAGCAATTGCAGCAACCATTAATGATCCAAATACTTCAGCAAGAGGTTCGCTGATGATGGTGCCTGCTATTCCAATAGCAATAGCTTTTTTCACTCTTGGAAATCCTGATTCCGTTGCAATGAAACTGTTGTCACTATTTCCTCTAACATCAACTCCTGTAATATCTGCAAGAATGGTTTTAACAGAAGTCAGCATAATAGAAATTCTTATTTCATTGCTATTGCTATTGGTATTTACCTGGTATTTAAGAAAAGCAGCTGGAAAAATTTTCGCACTTTCTGTACTGATGTATGGAAAAGAACCAACTTGGAGAGAAATATCTAGGTGGTTTAGTAAATCAAGAAAGTAGAAATTTGTTTTATATATCAAAGTGCAATATATCCCGTGCCTCATGCCGAAACCTTTTTCGCATTTGGCAATTGTACCATTTAAAAGTTTGTACTACCGTTTTGGTTTTACTGTTTGGCTCTATTTTGTAAATGAATGTTTATAGTAAATAAAAAGTTGTTTAATAAAATTGGCTAAGTTGATATGGGCTGTACCTTAGCAACCACGCTGTTATGTTGTTAAAATCTTCGGAAACCAAAATTTTATGTATGAATTAATAATTATAATAATTCTTTTGTTGTTGAATGGATTGCTTGCAATGAGTGAAATAGCTTTTGTTTCTGCAAAGCGTTATAAACTAGAAGAAAAAGCTAAAAAAGGTAATCTTTCTTCAAAGAAAGCTCTTTTGTTATTGAATGAACCTGAAAGATTTTTGTCTGCAATACAAATAGGGATCACGCTAGTAGGAATACTTGCCGGCGCGGTTGGCGGATATGCATTGGCTGAAGATTTAACTCCATATCTAGAAAAAATTGATTTTATCAAGCCATATTCTGTTGAAATATCTTTTGCTATTGTAGTTAGTTTAATTACTTACTTATCATTAGTGATTGGTGAACTTGTGCCCAAAAGTATTGCGCTAAATAATCCAGAGAAAATTACAATTCTTATGTCGCCATTAATGTATTCTATTACCAAAATATTTTCACCTTTTGTAGCCTTTTTGAGCGCCTCAACAAAAATATTATTGTTTTTTATACGTATAAAAAAAAATGAAGAACCCCCCGTTACAGAAGAGGAATTAAAATCATTATTAGAATTAGGTACTAAACACGGGACCTTTGAAAAAGAAGAAACCGAAATGATAAACAGAATATTCAGATTTAATGATAAAAAGGTTAGATCTATTATGATTCCAAGAAATGAAATTGAATGGATTGATTCATCTTTAACAAATCAAGAAATATTTCAATTTATTTCCTCGCATAATTATTCCAGATACTTTTTATGTGAGAATAATATCGACAATTTATTGGGGTTTATTGAGTCGAGAGAATTTTTAACTAAATATCAAACCGAATCCTTTTTTGATATAAAAAGTATCTTAAATGTAACTCTTGTAATTCCGGAATCAATTTATTCTTTTGATTTGTTAGAAAAATTTCGCGTTAATAAAACAAATATTGCTTTAGTAGTTGATGAATACGGGGGTACGCAAGGGCTTATTACTTTGCACGATTTAATAGAGAATATCTTTGGAGAACTGCCTGAAAAATTTGAAGATCCTGAACAAAATATATTCAAAAGGAAGGATGGAACCTTTTTAGTTGATGGCACAACAGATATCCTGAAAGTTGCAGACTATTTTTCAATTGAACTTAGTTCTGCGGGTTATTCTACTTTCGGTGGATTTATAATGTCACAACTTGGGAGAATACCAACCGAAGGTGATATAATAGATTATGGTGCTTATAAATTTGAAGTTGTCGATATGGATGGTAAGAGGGCAGATAAAATATTAGTAAAAATAAATAAGTTGTAAAATGGCAACATAACCCGCCGCTGCTAATGAACCGTAATAAAAAAGTGAGATATTTAGGAAAAAATGAAGACGGTTCATTAAAAAAGAGATTTAAGGCAACGCAGTAATGGTGGACTCAACACGGACAGCGTTTTTCATTGCGGCATTTGTTTAGGGCGTGAGATAGAAAATAAGGTTATCTTCATTGAAGAAATATTTCCGAAATAAAATGGTAATAAGATCATCAAGCGTATTATCTCACGCCCTGAAGTTATT
>VGVY01000139.1 GCA_016873835.1 Ignavibacteria bacterium | reverse complement strand
TAAGAAAAGAATTTTATTTGAGATTCGAATAAATCTTTGGAAGAGGTTTATCTAATTCTGCATTTACTCTATCATTAAGATATATCTTGATAAGAGTTTTATAATCAACTTCAAGCTTGCTTGCTATCGATTGAATTTCGGAAAGAAGATATTCAGGAAGTTTAAGAGTAACAGATTTTGTGTTGTTAACTTTTTCTGAATCTTCATTTGTAGAAGAAATACTTTCGTTCGAATTACCTTCCGGCCAAAGTTCTAATTCTTTTTTTTCTGATTCAAATATTGGGATGATTTTTAGTTTGTTCATAGCCTTATAATTTCTAATACAATATAATTATTTTTTTTCTTTTATCACGTATTCTTTTTCACTTTGTGTATTATGAACGATAAGTTCTCCAATTAATCCAATTGCAAAAAATTGCACGCCAACGATAATCAATAAAATTCCAAGGAAAAATATTGGACGGTTATTAATTCCGATATTATAGAATAATTTTTCATAAGTTAACCACAAGCTGATTCCCAAACCAGCGATTGCAGTTAATAAACCAACAAAACCGAATAAATGTATTGGTCTTTTAGCGTATCGGGTTGTAAAAATTACAGTAATAAGGTCAATAAATCCTTTAAAGAACCGAGAAAGACCATACTTTGTTTTTCCATATCTTCTCGGATGATGTTTAACAATTACCTCAGATACTGAAAATCCTTTCCAATTTGCTAAAACCGGAATATATCTATGTAGTTCTCCGTAAACATTTATTGATTCAGTTACTAATTTTCTGTAGGCTTTCAATCCGCAATTAAAATCATGAATTTTAATTCCAGTTAATATTCTCGTAACAAAATTGAAAAACCGTGAGGAAATTCTTTTTATAAGAGGATCGAACCTTTTCTTTTTCCATCCGGAAACAAGGTCGAATCCTTCTTCAAGTTTCTTTAATAAATTTGCAATTTCAACCGGATCATCTTGAAGATCGGAATCCATCGTTACAACCACATCTCCGGTGGCATTATAGAATCCAACTTGAAGAGCCGCAGATTTACCGTAATTAGTTCTAAAGCTGAAGTACCTAATTTTGTTGTCAGTTTTAGCCAGGTCTTTTATTATATGGAGTGATTTATCGCTGCTTCCATCGTCAATAAAAATAATTTCATGGTCACTAGAAATTCCACGCAAAGCTTTTTTCAGATCAACAAATAAAGGCCTGATCGATTCTTCCTCGTTAAATAAAGGAATAATAACAGAAATCTTTTTAAACTGAAAATTAATTACTTCATGTTGTATGTTTTCTTGATGACCTGAATAACTTTTCCTTTTTTTCTTGTAGTAATACTTTCTGTATTTCTTTTTACCGGCTTGGGCTAGCTGCTGTTGCGGTTGAGTTTGATTCTCTGGCTTTGCCTGATTGTTCAAATTAAAATCCTTAGAAAAAAATTAGTCTCTAGTATTTCAATGAAGTGCTCAAAATTAAAATAAGAAGTTGCTAAAATCAATCATGTCATATTAATAATGTAGATTAAAATTTCAATACAGCCATTTCGCCTTCAATATACTGCTTGAATAACTTAAAAATAAAAATAGAAATCAACTAAAATTTTTAATGCGGGCTATAATTATTAAATAATTTTATTTTATTAGATTTCTTTTACTTATTTTTCGCTCGTTAATTAAAAGCGAATATCTTTATGGATAATAAAGAAAAAACAAATAAAATATCTGACCTTCCATTCTATTTATTAATGATAATATTAGGTTCTAGTGTTATCACTATCCTTGGCTACTTGTTATATTCTCTTTTTTTCGAATAAACTTGAGAGTGAATTAGTATCATTAATGGCATTACATACTTAAAATGACTTCCGATCAAAAAAAATTATCGTCTACTCGCGAAGTAATTAAAGCTATGGGACTTGTGTTTGGCGATATTGGAACAAGTCCAATTTACACCCTAACCGTTATATTTCTAATAACTCCTCCTACAGAGCATCATATTTTAGGAATTCTATCGCTGGTTTTCTGGACATTGGTTGTATTAGTTACAATTGAGTATGCAATACTTGCAATGAGTTTAAGTTCTAAAGGAGAGGGCGGAATAATTGTATTAAAAGAAATTCTGAATAGCGTTGTTAAAAAAGGAAAGAAAGCGGGACTAGTTGCATTTGCTGGCTATTTGGGGGTTGCGCTATTAATGGGTGATGGTGTAATCACACCAGCCATCAGTATACTTTCTGCAGTTGAAGGATTGGAATTAATTCCTGGTCTTGGGCATATTGATCAGAATACGATAATTTTAATAACGATTGCTATAACAGTTTTACTTTTTTCATTTCAGTCTAAAGGGACAGATAAAGTTGCAGCCTCTTTTGGACCAATTATGATTGTCTGGTTTTCTTCGCTGCTATTATCTGGTCTTTTCTCTTTGATTAACAATGTTGAAATAGTCACAGCTATTAGTCCCTGGTATGCAATTGGGTTTATAATGGAAAATGGCATTGCTGCATTTTTCATTTTAGCAGAAGTAATATTATGTGCAACTGGAGGCGAAGCAATTTATGCAGACATGGGTCACCTTAGAAGAGAGCCAATTCGCAAAGCTTGGTATCTCGTGTTCTTTGCATTAGTTATAAATTATTTAGGACAAGGTGCTTTCGTATTAGAAAATGGATTTAAGAAAAATATTCTTTTCGAAATGATAAAGCATCATTCTGAATTTTTATATGTACCGTTTTTGCTTCTTACATTACTTGCAACAATAATTGCATCTCAAGCTATGATAAGCGCAATGTTCTCTTTGGTCTACCAAGGAATTAGAACTCACATCTTCCCATTGTTGAAAGTAAAATACACTTCAACTCACATGAGGTCGCAAATTTATATTGCCGCAGTCAATTGGGGATTATTGTTGGCAGTAATACTTATTATTCTAATATTCAAAAAATCACAAAATCTTGCTGCTGCATACGGATTTGCAGTAACTGGAACGATGCTTATCAGTTCTATTTTTATGCTCACGATTTTTACATTGAAGAATAATAAATTAAAAGCGTTCTTTTCAGGATTTAATCTAATAATTAATTTGATTTTCTTTGCCGCTGTATTTACAAAAATTCCTCATGGCGGATATTGGTCTATTATTATTGCTGCAGTTCCCTTATTAATAATTCAAATTTGGTCACTTGGGAATCGTTCGGTTCATAAAGCATTTCGTTCTCTTCCAATTGATACCTACTTAGAAAGTTTTAATCAACTATATCAAAAGGGAAATATCCTTCCCGGCACTGCTTTGTACTTTGCAAAAGATTTGTATATGATTCCTCCGTATATGGTTCATAGTACAATCCGCGGACAAATTATCTACGAACAAAATATTTTACTTTCAATCGCTACAATGGATAAACCATTCGGAATTCAAAAATTATTCGAACCAGAAATTACTGAAGGACTTTCTGGTTTAGAAATTCAAGCCGGATATCTTGAGAAGATAGACATTACAAAAATTCTTGAGGAATTAGATATTAATTCAAATGTAATATTTTACGGTGTAGATGATATACAAACAAAAAAACCATGGCTTAAAATTTTTGCTTTCATAAAACGAGTATCTTCCAATTTCGTTCAATTTTTAGACCTTCCTTATCAAAAACTCCACGGAGTTGTAACTAGAATTGAGGTTTAAAAATTAGATTGAACATATCCAAGAATTATTGTAAGATTGACGTATAAATAGCCAAACACTTAAATTAATATAAAGGATTTAAGGGGGTTGTTATTTAAAATATTCCTTTTTTATTCTTTTCCTCTGCTTCTTCTTCGGACTATATTAGTTGTAAAAAAATAAATTGGTCTTTCTTTATAAGTGAGTTTAATTACTTTCGTAAAGGTGATCAAATGAAGCCGCAGAGATATCTTTTACTTGTAACAATTCTAATGTTTCTTTCAGAACCCCTAACACACGGGCAGCAACTTAAATATTGCAAGATGATAGGCAAAAGCGTAAATGATGTTGTAAATACTTATGGCAAACCAGTTCATCAAGATTTAAGTAATCCCGATATGAAATGTGTTTTTTATCAAACT
>VGVY01000138.1 GCA_016873835.1 Ignavibacteria bacterium | reverse complement strand
TGTTTTTCCCCGAAAAAATTGATTTAACTTTTATCCGAGCAGACAAGTTATGTGCAAAATATATTGCAAATGGTGTTAAAACCATGGTAAACACTGATGAAGCAATGAACGCATTATAAAATGATGATTCAATTAAATCGTATTTCATCCCAGCTTGAGAAAGAACAAATGAGAACTCTCCGATTTGAGCGAGAGTTAATCCCGTGATAATTCCAATCCGTAAAGGAAATTTCATTACAATAACCACAGCTATCACAATTAAACATTTTAATACTATTATTCCTAGTGTTAAGGTGGTAAGTATAATTGGATTTTGTATTACAAAATTAAAATTCAACATCAACCCGATTGATACGAAAAAGAGAGTGTTAAATGCATCTTTAAAAGGAATTATTTCTGATAGGATTTGATGACTGAAATCTGATTCTGATAAAATTAAACCAGCAAGAAACGCTCCAATTGCAAAGGACAAACCAATTGAATGTGTCAAGTAAGCCGTTCCGAGTAGTAACAGTAAAATTCCAACAGTAAATATTTCTCTAACACGCAGCTTTGCTATTTGAATAAGTATTTTTGGCATTAAAAACTTTGCTAACATTACAATAACTGCAACCGCTGCTACAGATGCAAGTAATTTCAAGAAGATATCAGACACTACCAATTCTGAAGTTGCTCCAAGAATCGGGAGGAAAATGAGCATTGGAACAATGGAGAGATCTTGAAAAATTAAAATGCCAAGCGCTATTTTGCCGTGCGGTGCATCAAGCTCATTTCGATCAGATAATATCTTTAAGACAATTGCAGTGCTTGATAAACTGATCAGCATTCCAATATAAATACTTTTATAAATCTCAATTTGCAATATCATGAACAGCGCACTAAAGATAATTACCGTTAGAGATATCTGTAATCCTCCGGCAATAATCAAAAATCTTTTCATCTTCATCAGTTCTTTTAACGATACTTCCAAACCAATAAAAAAGAGAAGAAGTATCACCCCTATCTCTGCCATAGTTTCGATTTCCTTAATCCCGATTATTAACTGAAGTCCGGAAGGACCAATCAACATACCCGAAACTAAAAAACCGACTATGCTTGGTATTTTTATTCGATTGAATAAATAAATAATCGGAATGGATACGAGCAAAATAATTACAATGTCTTTTATTACCGCAAACTGTTCCATATTACCTTTGCTGAATACAAATTATTGCTTAACAATATATTAAATAAGTTTATTAGTAAAAATATTATCAGATATAAAAAGATATTTGATAATTAAATCGAATTTTAAATGAATTGAAATATTACAGCTTAAGAATTACATTGATGTTGAGATTCAATTAACCAAGGAGGAAAACGTGAAAGTCCTTGGCGCTTATGAAAAAGCACTCATATATATCGACAAACATTCCAAAGAAAGTGATGTTGCCTCTTCAAAAAAAACTAGTCTAAATACTGGTCCAACAATCACGATTTCGCGAGAAACTGGAATTGGTGCAGCAAATATCTGTACAAAACTAATTGAATATTTTAAGGAAAAAGTTGGAAATGGAACTCAAGATTGGATTTATCTTGACAAAGATTTGATTAGTAAGATAATGGAAGATCATAATCTCCCATCTCATTTTAAAAAATTTCTTGAAGAAGAGAAACCGCCAAAGCTTGATGCTTGGTTTGGAGAAATACTTGGGATTAGTCCTTCTAAGATTATGTTGCTCAATAAAACAATTAAAACAATAAAACAATTAGCTGAATATGGAAATGTAATTATCGTTGGACGAGGTGCAAATATTGTTTTAGCTAATCATGAAAAATCATTTCATGTTCGCTTAGTTGCACCGCTTAATTATCGAATTGAAAGCGCAATGAAACTTTATAATCTTGATTCTAAAACAGCATCAGATTTTATTAAAAGCGAAGATGAAGCAAGAAAAAATTATATCTCAAAATTTTTTCATAAAAAAATTGACGAGCCTCATCATTATCATGCCGTAATAAATATTAATCTTCTAAGTCATGTTGAAATTGCCGAAATGATAGGTCATTGTGTAATTAAACGATTTATGAGTTAAAATTCTTTAATTGTAACATGACTTTAAAGAACCTATTTTAGATTAAACAATTTCCCGGGAGAATTATAAATGAAAAGAAAAAACTTTTTTTGGCTGATTACAATTCTTTTCTCTTTTCTAACAATTTTAAATGCACAAAATGCAAAGCTAAAACAGCTTGATGATTATATAAAAAAGGCAATGATTGATTGGAAAACACCAGGATTCGCTGTTGGAATAGTTTTAAATGACTCAGTCATTTTTACTAAGGGCTACGGAACAAAAGAGTTTGGAAAGGACTATCCAACAAATGAAAAAACTCAATTTATTATTGCTTCATGTTCAAAAGCATTTTTAACTGCCTCACTTGCAATATTGGTTGATCAGAAAAAATTGAATTGGGATGACCCAGTAATTAAATATCTTCCAACATTTCAGATGTATGATCCATGGGTAACAAAAGAAATAACTATTCGAGATTTGGTGACTCATAGAAGCGGACTTGCAACATTCAGCGGTGATTTTCTATGGCTCGGTTCAGATTACACTAGTGAAGAAGTTGTAAACAGAGCACGATTTCTAAAACCAACTTCCAGCTTTAGAAGTAAGTATGGATACCAAAATATTATGTTCATTACTGCTGCACAAATAGTTAAAGCTGTAACAGACACAGCTTGGAGTGATTATGTGAAATATCATATTATCAATCCCCTTGGTATGAATAACACTACAACAACATACAAGGACATGCGGAATTCAGAAAATGTTTCTAAAGCTCACTATGAAAAAAATGGCGAGATTAAAATTTATTCAGATAACCAAAATGATAATGCCGGTGGTGCGCTCGGTTTAAATTCTTGTATTAAAGATGTTGCACAATGGTTACGTCTGCAATTGGGAAAAGGTAAAATTGATAATAAACGAATATTTAGTGAGCGGCAATGGAATGAAATGACATCGAATCACATGTTTTTGGGCTCACTTAATTATGGTCTCGGTTGGTTTATAAGGTATTGGAACGGCAAGAAAGTACTTAATCATGGCGGTGGAATGCCGGGGATGATTTCCGATGTTTCGTTCATTCCAGAAATTAATTTTGGCGTTGTTATACTAAGCAATACAGACATTTCAATGACTAGCGCGATAAGAAATTATATCTATGACTTATTCACTGGAGCTGAGCCAAAAGATTATAGCAAAACTTCTCATGAAGCTGTTCAAAAAAGAATTGATAGCTACGAAAAAGAAAACACACGTAGGGATGAAGTTAGAGTTAAAGATACAAATCCTTCACTTCCTCTCGATAAATATTGCGGCATTTACGAAGATAAAATGTATGGGAAAGCAGAAGTTTCTCTAACTAACGGAGAATTGTTTTTACAATTTCTGCCATCAAAAACATTTCACGGAGTTTTAAAACACTACCACTTCGATACTTTTTATATTGACTGGGATGACGAATTTTTAACTCGCGGTTGGGTAAAATTTGAAATGGATTTCAATGCAGAGATTCAAAAATTCACGATTGAAGTTCCAAATTCACCGGATTTTATCTTTACGGAATTATTATTTGAAAAAGTTAAAAATATAAACTGATTGTACGAATTAGTTGTTACCGAAATATTTTGAGGTTTTAGTGAAAAGAATAGTATTGATCTTTTGGGGGTTAACTTCAACAATTTTATTTTCTCAATCCTTGATCGGCAGCAACACCGTTAAATTCAACTCGTTGGATATGATTACTGATGCAAAGAATCTTGCTCTTGGAGAATCTTTTGTAGCAAATGATGATGCCCCAAATTCTTTTTTTGAAAATCCGGCTGCACTTTTTAATAGAGAACGTATCAGTATATTTTATAATTATCGATCACACGGATGGATTAACACGGTAAAAAATGCAAACTTTTCCAGTTTTGGCGGAAGTATAAAATTACCATTCGGAAAATTTGGAATTATGTATAACCGTTTTACTTCAGGGAAATACACTGTTAATCCCACGGACCCTAATTCAGCTGCTGAATCGAGTTATAATACT
>VGVY01000137.1 GCA_016873835.1 Ignavibacteria bacterium | reverse complement strand
AAATGATCCGCTTGCAAAAGGTATTTTTGATCTTGATGGCGTTGTTTCAGTCTTTTATATGGATAAATTCATTACAATCGAAAAGGATACAAAAGTTCAATGGGGACAAATCCAGAGACCATTTGTTGAATTCATCAAAAACTTTGATAAAAATTTAATCCCTAAAGAAGAAGAAATTGTAGTAACAAAAGAAGAAGAAACCGAACTACTCAAAAAGATAAATGAAATTTTGGATCAGCGCGTTCGTCCAGCACTTGCCGGAGACGGCGGCGGATTGGAAGTTCGGGGACTGGAAGGATTAACACTGAAAATACGTTATCAAGGAGCATGCGGAAGCTGCCCAAGTGCAATACGCGGCACTCTTGTTGCAATTGAAAATTTATTGAAGCGAGAAGTTAATCCGGCGATTGAAGTTGTATCGGACTAATTGATTTTGTAGGCAGATAATAAAAGATTCCATCTGTATATAGATGGAATCTTTTTGTTTTAAATCATTCCTTTGTTGGCGTTTTCAAAACCTTTATAAAAAACCTAACAGTAAAAAAAGCAATAACAGACCATGCTATTACTAACATTATAATTGCAGATGTTTTCATTTATTTACCTCCAATTTCTTTCTCTTCCAAGCAATGTAAACCATATATGAAATAAGAATAAAAGTTGCCGCTAATAGAAGCCTTGTAATGTCTTTTACAAAATCACTTGTAAACATTCCATCAACTACCCATTTATATTTATCTGAACCAACATGAAAGATTTTTCCAATGACACTCTCCGGCGCAAATGGCCAGCCTAATCCGCTGAATAAATTAGAAAATGCTGTGAGCCAATCGGTCGATGGTTTTATTAATGCACCAATAAATATAATAGATATGAATACTGGGGTTACATATTTGATTACAACTTTAAAGAAGGTCGGAATTTTTATATCTGCACCTCTGTTCAATTCTTCCCAGCCTTTGTCAATACCAAGAATAAACGCAAATGCAATAATCTCCAGCAGTGCAAAAGCAACTAATGAAAAAGTGCCGGTCCAAAAATCAAATTCGTCAAACGAACCGCCTGGATAAAAAAGAACACAAACTAATCCCAACATCAATGTTAGAGCGCCAAATGAAATTGCGCTTTTATTTCTATTGAATTTAAATTCATCAGAAAGAAAAGCCATTATTGGTTGACCCATTGCAAGCGAAGAAGTAATGCCGGCAAAAAATAAAAGCCCGAACCACATTGCGCCGGCAATCGGTGCAAACCATCCCCAATTATTGAAAAGTGTTGGTAATGTCAAAAATCCAATTCCAAATCCGCTTCCTCCGGCAGTTGCAGCTTGAACCATATTCAAACCTAAGTACGCTGTTGCTATCGGAATTAAAATTGAACCTCCAAGCAAAACTTCAACAAATTCGTTCATCCATCCGGCTGATGATGCATTAAGAGCAATATCATCTTTCTCTCGAACGTATGAAGCATAACAATGTATTGATCCCATTCCAACCGATAAAGTAAAAAATATTTGTCCGGCTGCAGCTAACCAAGTCGTTGGATTTGTTAATCCGGAAAATTGAGGCTCCCAAACAAAGTTTAATCCTTCAAGCGGACTTTGAACAACGCCAGTATCTGTAGTAGTTAAAGTCAAACCTCTTATTGCAAGAATTACACCAAAAAGAATTAACAACGGCATCCCTATTTTAGCAGCCATTTCAATTCCTTTTACTAATCCTCTTGAAAGAATCCATACATTCAATCCAAGAGTTAATAAAAACCAGAACAAAGCTTCTTGGGGAAAAGCGAAAATATTATTCCCGGTTGTACCAATGTATGCTGGAAAAAATTCAGTCGGTTTAGTTTCAAAAAAAGTTCCTACAATTGAATGATACACATAAGAAAGAGACCATGATTCAATGTAACAGTAATACGAAGCAACTGTTAAATTTGTGAACAATCCGAAGACGCCGATATATTTAAGCCATTTCTTTTTACCCATCACATCAAACATTCCGGGTGTTGAATGATGACCAAACTTTCCGCCATTTCTTCCAATTGTCCATTCAACCCACAGCAGCGGAATGCCCATCAGTAAAAAAGAAATTAAATAAGGAATAATAAATGCACCGCCGCCATTTTGTGCGGCTTGAGCTGGAAAGCGTAAAAAGTTACCCAAACCAACAGCGTTGCCGGCCATTGCAAGAACAAGACCAACTCTCGTTCCCCAAGATTCTTGTCGTTTCATCTATCCTCCGAAAAGGAATTTATAATTTAATTGTGTTTGTTAATTATTGCAACTCTTATTGTTCTAAGAAATTAGAACCGGCGGACTTCTGGGGAGAATCTTTTGATAATTAAATGATGAATAGAAATGATTAAGTGAAAAATAATTTTGAGAAATGAATTTTATTAATAACGGAGAAGAAAAATCTGTTATTAACTGTTTGTCTAAACTTTCTCTTTTATTTTCTGACTGTTTGGTTGATTCTTTTTCATTTTGCGATTTAAAGAAATTATCCAAATTTGCATTAAACACTTGAGAAATAGTAAGGTCGTTTTCCCGATCATAAACAGTTTCCATCGTATCATTAAATTCATCAACTTGATATGTGCAAATGCAGTCGAAAAAAATCAATTGCCAGATGAACATATAGAATAAAAAGAAAAATCTATAACGGATTATTTGTTTGTTGAATAATGTTATCATTAATCAATTCTTTGATTGGCTGAAAATTGGAAAAATCCGCATGAGAATCAATTAGAAAGGATACTTTTTTTTGGCTATTAGATTTGCAAATCGGAATTACTTATTCAAAACTTTCCCATTCATCATCATAAATATGTTCATGGAAAATTTTATCGAGCTCTTCCTCAAAGAAAAATTTTTCCTCACCAAAAGCTGGCTTTAATTGACTAAGCCATACTGCTTTATTATCATATTTAGCAAAGAATGGGCGCGCTGCCCAATCGGGAATTCTTCCTTGTAAGAATCTTAAAACCATTACTTTTTCATGATTTACTTCCGAAATGCCAAGTACTTGAACCTTCCCAGGTGTTGCACTCATGCTTGGTCCACGGACAGTTCTGCAGACTCCGCTAACTCTTTGATAAGCATTTCTAAAAATTTCCCATGCATCAACCAAAGGAATTTCAAAAAAATGCTGAGCTCCGGTGTCGCGTGCAAGGAACATATAATAAGGAATACAATTTAAGTTTACTTGTTTGCCCCACACATCTGCCCAAACAGCAGAAGAATCATTGATATGCTTTAATAATGGAGATTGACTTCTAATTTGTGCACCGGTTGACCTTATTCTCTGCATTGCGTCCCATACTTCATTTGTTGAAAGTTCGATTGGATGATTGAAGTGAGCCATTATTGCAAGATTTTTCCCACTCTTCACAAATTGCGGCCAACGGAAGCAGAATGTACAATATGCATGGCATGTTTGTCCCTGGCTCGGAAAAAACAAAACTGTTTCTCTATATTTATGTTGAACACCAGTTAACTCAATTCCATCAATTTTAGGTACGTTGTGTTTTTGTCCGGCCGGATGGGGATTTAATTCCATTCTAACATTATAAATTGCATTATTAATTATGTCTTTATCCTTTCCAGAGGAAATTAATTGTTCAACTTTATCAAAGTGTTCTGGTTTAAGCATTTCTTTTCTTGGAAATGTAAGTGTGTAAATTGGATCATTCGGAATATTTTCCCAATTGATAAGCTTATCAATTACATAATTATTTGTTTTAAATGGAAGAATACTTCCAATTATTTCTATTACTTTTTTATCACCTCGAGATAAGTTTTCTATTTGAGGTATCTCAATGTAATTTCGAAGTGAGTAGCTTTTGTAAGTCTTCATGATTAGCTCCTTTCTTCTATCATTAAATCTTCTACTCTCTCTCATGTTAATTAAAAAATGCTACAAGTAATAATGATTAACAAAATAAAATATTTGAAGTAAATGCCAAATTTTAGAATACAACTAAGGTTTGATTGTTAAAAATTTATAGATTAGAAAAAACCACCTAAAGTGGTGGTTTTTTTATTTAAGATCTGTGACCTTACTTACATCGTCAAGTTTTACAAATTTTTCCTGGAATTTATAAGATCCGTTAGCAGTTTTTACTGTCTTAATAAATTTGACATTCACTTGAGTTGTATGAACTTTCTTTTTTGCTTTATCAGCAAACGACTGCTGTTTTGCCATTTCCTAATA
>VGVY01000136.1 GCA_016873835.1 Ignavibacteria bacterium | reverse complement strand
ACAATCGCCGCAAGGCTTAAACTCAAATGACGGAATAAATTTATTGATATCTTCTTTATAATAATTCAAAAAATATTTCAAATAGTCTGAGTCGGGTTTTATTTCCAGAACATGAAAGAATTCTTTTTCTTTTTTGAAAAAAATTTCTGACAAATAATAAATATCTATCAAAGTAATAAATCCATTAAGAATTCCAACCGGATATGCGCCAATAATAAAACCATACATTGAAAAAGTTGCCGCACCAAAAAAATTAATTATTCTCAACTTAACTATTGAGCTCATCATTAATGATGTTGCAATTAAAATTGATGCAGTATAACCGATGATATGAATTACGTCCATAATTTTTCTTTCGCCAAAATGAGCAAGTTCTAATTTTTATTTGCAATTACGGAATCTGCTTCATAAAATTTTCTGCTTGCGCTCTTCCCCAATTTGGCATTAGGTCGCTTTTCTGTAAGAATTGATCGAATTTTTGAATTGCTTTTTCAAACATCGGCTTAGCAACTTTTCCACCGCCGCCAAATTGCTCTGGTGTATACATAATTATTATAGCCATTAAATAATCTGGTCTTGGGTTTGTTGGATCTAGTTGCTGTGCTTTTTGAAACGCAGCATTCATCTCGGCACTAAACTGCATGTATCGATTCATTGGATCAATCTGTAATCTCCCCTGAAGAATTAATCCTTTTAAATTATAGATTTCAGATTCGTTGGGCTGTAGAGAACCTGCCATTAAAAGTATTTCATTAGCTTGGTCTAAATATGAATCTTTCTTGCTTGAAGTAGTATCGACAAAACTTGCAAGAGTTGTTAGATAAGCGGAATAATAATATGGCAGCCATTTATCTTTTTCCGCTTTTCCTATTCTTTGAAAAGCATTTGATGCGTCAATAAAATCTTGAACCGTTTTTAGCGAATCAATATTCGCAATATTTTTTTTCATAGCATTTACATATTTTGGATCCTCTGCCTTGGAATTGCCGACAATCAAAAAAACAAAAATAATTGTAATAATAGTTTTCATATTCCCTCTTTAATTTACTGATACGGATTCTCTTGTTGAAGTGAGATAAACATCCCAATAAAAATCATTCTTAATGCTGGAGATAAAACCGGAACGCTCACTTTTCCATCCGATGAATATCTATATCCATAAACATTATTAAATCCAAGAACATTATCAATTGAAAAAAAGACAACTGTAAAATTGTTAAATACGCTTGTGATATAACTTACGTTCATGCTAAAATTATTAAATGCTTTTGTTCTATCAGATAAAAATTTTGGATTGTTTGGGTTGAAATAAGGCCTTCCCGATGCATGTTGATAGGTTAACCCGAGCAATGCATTAAGTTCTGAAAACCATCTTTTGAATACTATGGAAAATGTATGCGGTGCGGCAAAAGTTGGAAACGCCATGGCCGGATAATTTCTAAAATTCCGTTTTGTGTCAAGATATGAATAAGAAATCCAATAATCAGATTGAGGAATTGATCTGCTGTCTCTCCAAAAAATATCGATCCCTTTTGCATAACCGTTTCCGGAATTGCTGAACTCTACCAAGGGCAAATTCAAATACGGATATGTAAAAACAGTTCCTTTGGTAAGATTATCATAATCTTTATAATAAAACTCTATCCGGAAGGTTCTTCCCTCGCCAATATATTGGTAATTAAAAATAAAATGTTCTGCTCTTTCATAGTCCAATTTCCTAGTTTGAATGAGAAAATCTTTTTCTGGTGTTTGATAAAATTTTCCATATGCAAAATTGAGCTGGTCAAATGTTCCGAGCCGGTAAGCCAAAGAAATTCTTGGAGCTAAATTAGTTTTGTCAATTAATTTAGAATGTTCTGCCCGCATACCTATTCTTAATGCAATATCATTCGTAAAGAAAATGTCTGTTTCTAAGAAACCAGCTTTATAAACCTCTGTCAGCTTTGAAGAATACTGATTGAACTTATCATCATAAATAATATTATGAAGTTCGCTGCCAAAGGTAATGTATGAAGCTCCAAAAAGTTTTTTGCTTACAGAAATTTTTCCTTGAGTTAACCGTTCTGAAGTTTCGATTTTATCATTGGTGAAATTTATTTTGTCTCCATCAAAACTGTGCGACACTCCGCCAAATAAAGTCCAATCGTCACCAATAATATCTCTATAGTTTGTATTGAAATAAAAATTGTCAGATTTCATTTTAAAATGATCTTTCATATTCACGTTGTCAAGATTCGGCATAAAAAGCGATAGGTCTGAAAGTCCATATGAAAAAAATGATTTCAGCATTCCAGTTTTTGAAGTTTTCAATCTATAGTTGAAGCTTGCTTCGGCACTTTCTGGTGATTTATCCCATTCCGTTCTTTGTTTAATTACTTTATTATATGGAGATATATTATAATACCCTCCTTCGAATGCCAGAGCTGAATTTTCCCATCTTTGAACATGTGCGCCGCCTAGCCCAAAAACCATTAAATTAATTGCAGTTGTTGTCTGCGGCGGCAAATCTTGAGATTTTAATATTAAAGCTGATGAGAGTGCTTGTCCATATTGTGCAGAATATCCTCCGGTACTAAAAACAGTCCCTTTGAATAACATTGGAGAAAATCTTCCCCTGGAAGGTAAATCCGGCACTGAGCTGTAAAATGGTTTCTGCACGACCATTTCATCGACAATTGTTACGGTTTCGGCGGCAGAACCGCCGCGTACAAAGAGGCCTTCTGTTTCTCCAATCTGTTGGGTGCCGGGTAAAGTTTCTAAGGCATTGTAAATATCCGCATCTGCCCCGGTTGTAATTACATCAAGCGGACGAAGAATCACTCCCTTTTTTTCATCGCTTGCTTCAAATGCTCCAGCCGAAATTACAACTGCATTCATTTCGGTTATTTGTTCTTCGAGTATAACATCAATTCTTAATTCTTCTTTTGAAAGAAAAACTTTCTTCTCAAAAGTTTTATAACCTATATAACTTACTACAAAGATTGCATCTCCTTGTTCGTCAGTTTTGAATGAAAAGCTGCCGTCTTCTTTTGAAGTTACGCCATCATAAGTATCTTTAATATAAATGTTCGCTCCGGGGAGTGGGTTCTTTTTAGTATCTGTTATTTTCCCGGAAATCTTGGTTTGACTTAATAATGTTAACGGTAGCAGTAAAATTAAAAAGAAAATTTTTTTCAGTAGTCCCATAACCACCCCAAATAATGATACATCATTTTGACGTATCAGCAAACTATTTTGCGCTATCTATAAGATCTATTAATGATATTTTAGAGAACTTCCGCCAATAAATTCTCTTAGAACCGAATCGCTTGGAATCGGGGAATCATCTTCAACGGGTTCAATTACTTCCAGCATTTTACGAACACGGGATGACCGAGTGTAAGCATCTTCTCTTAAAGGATCACCTTGATACTTAACTTCCCATTCTTTAAAGTGTTTTAATAGTTTAGGTCTATAAATCGGTACTTCGAATGGCATAGAAGTATTAACAATATAGTCTGCAGTATTGCAGTATGGAAGGATATTCCTTTTTTCGGATGAGCGAACATAATGCCAGTGAAGAAGAGTCTGTTCAGGGTTATAGGCTCTATGAACTGAATCTCTAAGCATTCTTCTGATTAACCTTAAGTCAGTCCACCGGATATATTGGCTGTCCGGCATTTTCATTTGGAGTAGCGGTTCTAGATACAATTTAAATTTTTGTGGGGCTGGAATTTCTCTGCTGAATTCAGGAAATAACCCGTGAAGGCTGTCTATCAGCAATACTTCGTCTTCGTGAATTTGCATAGGTGTCTTATCAAGGTATCTTTTCCCCAACTTAAAATCATAATAAGGAATTGAAACTTCTTTTCCATCGGCTAATAATTTAAGGTGTTCATTGATTAGCTCGAGATCAAGTGCTTGTGGTGTTTCAAAATCATAATCGCCAAATTCATCTCTAGGATGAAGTTCTAGATCAAAAAAATAGTTATCGACAATTAGCGGAACGAACTTCATTCCCATTTTATTTAATCTTTGTTCAAGTTTTAAAGTTGTAGTAGTTTTTCCTGAAGATGATGGTCCGCTTACCATAACCATTTTAAGTTCTGAGCTCCGTTCTTTAATTAATTCTGCTGCAGTATCGAGCTGTGTTTCATAAAAAGATTCTGCTTCATGTACTATATGAGGGAACTCTCCATTTTTTATTCTTTCATTTATAGAATCAACAGAATGAAGTTTATGTGATACCGCCCAATCAAG
>VGVY01000135.1 GCA_016873835.1 Ignavibacteria bacterium | reverse complement strand
TTTACCTAGCCGATGCAAAGATTTTCAAAAAGCGGTTACAAGATTACGAAAAATCATCCAAAATCTCCATTGACAATTAGATTTTAGCAATATTATATACTAAATAAATATATTGCGGATATATTAAGCATATCTATGAGATTAACATGAAATTAAAAACAATTCTTTCACTATTACTATTTACATCATTACAATGTTCGTTTCAATCAATAAATAAAATCGATTTAATCCCAGATTGGGCTAAAGAAGCCATTTGGTACCAAATATTTCCAGAAAGATTTGCAAACGGAGATAAATCAAATGATCCTAAAGCTTTTGATATGGAAGGTGCTTGGCCATATTTTACTCCTCATGGTTGGCAAATACACCCTTGGACTTCTGATTGGTACAAACTGCAGCCTTGGGAAAAAAATCTAAATAAAAATTTCTATGATATTGTAAATATCAGAAGATACGGCGGTGATTTACAAGGAGTGATAGATAAACTTGATTATTTAAAAGAACTTGGAATTAACTCAATTTATCTAAATCCAATTTTTGAAGCTCCATCACTGCATAAATACGACGCCGCAATGTATCATCATATTGATAATAATTTTGGACCCGATCCTGAGGGAGATAGAATTATTTGGTCTAAAGAAAATCCGTCAATTCCCACTACATGGCAATGGAGTTCAGCCGACAAACTTTTTCTAAATTTAATTAAGGAAGTTCACAAGCGAGGTATGAAAATTATTATTGATGGCGTATTCAATCATACCGGAACTCGGTTTTGGGCTTTTAAGGATGTTGTTAAAAACCAAAGTGAATCAAAATTCAAAAATTGGTATTTTATTAATAAACTAGATGATCCTTCAACACCAGAAAATGAATTTGATTACTCAGGTTGGTATGGTGTTAAAGATTTGCCTGAAATAAAAGAAGATGAAAATGGAATAGTTGAGGGGCCGAAAGAGCATATAAAAGCAATTGTAAAAAGATGGATGGACCCAAATGGCGATGGTGATCCTTCTGATGGAATTGATGGGTGGAGACTTGATGTGGCTGAAATGGTCAATCATAAATTTTGGGTTGATTTTAGAAAATGGGTTAGAGAAATAAATCCAAATGCATATTTGGTTGGAGAGGTGTGGTGGGAAGATTGGGGTAATTATAAAATGTTCAACGCTTCGCCTTGGTTAAAGGGAGACCAATTTGATGCGGTTATGAACTATCGATTTACCCGTGCAATAAAAGATTTTGTTCTAGCAGACAAAATAAAAAATGACGCTGTTGCCTTTGCAGATACAATAAAAAGTATAATGAATAATTACAGAGACAATTATTACGTGATGATGAATTTATTAGGAAGCCATGATACTGAAAGATTAGGTTCATTAGCTGTAAACCCGGATGGTCAATATGATCATCAAGGAAACATAAGAGATAACAAATATTTTAATATTAGAAAAC
Organism: Ignavibacteria bacterium; assembly: GCA_016873835.1. Lineage (GTDB taxonomy): Bacteria > Bacteroidota > Ignavibacteria > Ignavibacteriales > Melioribacteraceae > DSXH01. The sequence continues at coordinate 2,882 of VGVY01000135.1, read as the reverse complement.
CAAACGAAACTGAAAAAAAGAAAATTATGCTTGCTGCTGCTTTGCAATTTACATTACCTGGCGCACCTACAATTTATTATGGTGATGAAACTGGAATGTGGGGAGGTGATGATCCGGACTGCCGTAAACCAATGGTTTGGAGCAATTTTATTTATGAATCAGAATCTGTTCATCCTTATAACGAATCAAAACCAATAGATGAAGTTAAAATTGATCAAGGTTTGTTTGAGTGGTATAAAAAAATTATTTCTATTAGAAAATCAAATAAAGAATTATCACATGGCAGTATTCAATTTGAATTTGTTAATGGTAAAGAAAACATTCTAATTTACAAACGTGAATTGGATGATAAATACATCATTATTATAGCAAACAGTTCTACTGTTCAAGAAGAGATTTCATTGAAAGAAATCAAAGTATTATCAAATAAAACTTTATTTACTGATTTGATAACTAATAATATTATTCAATCTGATAAAAGCCTATTGTTGAACCCACTCCAAATTATTGTATTAAAATAGCTGTAAAACTGATAAAGATTTGTATCAGGAATTAACCAATACTTAATCAAAAGATCGCATAGATAAATGGCGCTAATGCAGATCCTTTAGTAAGTATTATTAATCCTCCAAGCAGTACTAAAAAAAATATGATAGGAAATAGCCACCATTTCTTTCGGACTCGTAGGAATGTCCAAAGCTGAGCTAGAGTTGATAGTTTGCTCATTAAGTTCCTGATTTTTGAATATTGACTGCTAAATACTAAACATTAAAACCATTCTAATCAAGTTTTGCTATATAAAATAACTTTTTCAGCATGAACACTTTTATTATTTTAATTATCAAATTGCTCATGTATAATGTTATGCCGGAGTTTTTGTGGGTTTATCTAAATCACAAATAAAGTATATCCAAAAAAATATTAACAATTATTCTGCTGAAAAAATTGCAAGAGATTTAAATTTGCCAATTGACGAAGTGCAAAAAATTATAGACATCTCTGTGCAAAAATCTCCGTTCTATTTTTATCTGATTATGGTTCTTATTCCAATTGTATTTTTCGTTTTGATTGAACTTGGTTTAAGAATATTTGATTATGGTTATAATTACGACACTTGGGTAAATGTAACTGATGATTATTTAATTTTAAATCCGGATGTTGCTCGCAGATATTTTACAACAGTCCAAAATGTCCCAACTTCAATTGAAGATACTTTTTTAAAGGAAAAGAGTAAAAATACTTTTAGAGTGTTTGTTCTTGGCGGAAGCAGTGCTGCCGGTTATCCTTACATGCCTATGGGTTCATTCTCAAGATATATTCGAAAAAGATTAGAATTAGTTTATCCCGGAACGAACATTGAAGTGGTCAATTTGTCTATGTCTGCAACTAATACTTATACCGTAAGAGATTTAATTCCAAGTGTAATCGAACAGAAGCCGGATTTGATTTTAATATATTCTGGTCACAATGAATATTATGGAGCATTAGGCGTTGGCTCTCTTGAATCGATTAGCAGTTCCCGTGAGATGGTCAATTTATATTTGTACTTAAATAAATATAAAACAACTCAACTGGTTAAGGATTTCATTCAATTGATAAGTGCAATATTTATTAGTTCTGAAAAAGAAATTCCAACCGGAACTTTAATGGCAAGAATGGCAGAAAATAAATCTATTCCCTTAAACTCAGTAGAATACAATCAAGGTATAGAACAATTCGAAGGGAATATGAATGAAATTCTTGAATTGATTACTAATGCAAATATTCCGGTTATTATTTCAACATTGACGAGCAATTTAAAAGACCAGAGTCCATTTATTTCTGCAAATAATGAAAATAATTTGTCAGCAGATAATATTTATCACGATGCAAATATTGAATACACATCCAACAACTTTAAGAAAGCTGATTCCCTTTTCCGTCTTGCAAAAGATTTAGACGCTCTGAGATTTAGAGCCCCTGAAAAAATAAATTCTACTATTAAAAAACTAGCAACTAAATACAATGTTGCTTTAATAGATTCTGATTCTCTTTTTTGTTCATTGAGTCCAAATAATATTGTAGGCAACAATTTAATGACTGATCACCTTCATCCAACATTGGAAGGATATCATGAAATAGGTAATTTATTTTATGAGAAAATGATCGGGTATAATTTTCTGCCAAAAAAATCAATTCAAACTATTCCAATCAAAGAACAAGACAAATTAACAAGAGAGCAATTTGTGATATCAGAGTTTGATTTTATTGTTGCAGATTATAGAATAAAACTGCTTAAAAATGATTGGCCTTTCATTGATCCAACTTACAAAAAAAGTTACTATGAAATTTGTAATCCAACAAAAAAAATTGATTCATTGGCTATTGATTTTTTATCAGGCAAAATAAACTGGAGTAAAGGAATTGAGGAATCTGCAGCTTGGTATTTTTATCAAAAAAATCTTGACGGTTATCTAAATCAAATGAAATCACTTTTGTATCAATATCCTATAATTGTAGAAAACTTTTTAAAGCTAGAAGATGTTGCAATGAGATTTTTAAAAATTCAGGATTACAAGAATGCTGAAAAAATTTTATTGATAGAGTATAGTATCAAACCGAATTCATTTTCATCTAAATGGCTTGGACAAATTGAGTTGAATAAAGGAAATATTTTTCAAGCCATTAAATTTCTGGAACAAAGCCTCACATTAAATCAGTCAGATACTCAAACACTGTACAATTTGGCTGGTGCATATGCAATGAATGAAGAGTTTAATAAAGCATTAAATAAAATTGAATTAGTATTACAAAAAGACAACAATTACCCAGGCGCTATTGACTTATTTACACAATTAAAAACTATTACTAATAAAACCAAATAAACTTCCTTTTTTTAAAAA
>VGVY01000134.1 GCA_016873835.1 Ignavibacteria bacterium | reverse complement strand
ATGGGGAGCATAAAGTATATCTCAATGGAATAAAAAATAAAGCATGTAGACTCAGTTTATTTTAAAAATATCATTTTTTTTCTATCTGTATAGTTTCCAATTTTAATTTCATAAAAGTATACTCCGCTTGTAAGTGAATACATATCTGATGTAAATTCTCTACTATGCATCCCAGGATTTAATGTTTCGCTAACAAGAGTTGTTATTTCATTACCAAGCAAATCATATACTTTTAATGTGGCATGACTACTCGAAGGTAAGTTAAAGCAAATTACCGTACTGGGATTAAATGGATTTGGATAATTCTGATATAGTATATATGACGGTTTAACATCTGTGACATCAGATTCAATAGATGTTGGGTTAACATTAAATTTATAATCAGGTGATACTGAAAATATTCCATTTTGATTTTTTCCAACGCCTTTCATTAAATAATTTCCAGCTTGTTTAACTCTTAATGAAAGAGTATCAGCTGTTAAATTAATTTCTAAGTTTTCTGTTAAACAAAGAAATTCAATTGATGAAATATTTATTTTATTTTTAACAAAATTAGAGAGTGGGAGTTTTTTTTGTTTCCCTATTTCGAATGTAACCTTTGATAAATCCGGACTCAACCATTCAACATCCGAATATTGTGAAGAAAGATTTGCGCTAAGCCAATTTGAGCGTTGAGTTATCCAGTTTTTTAAATAATTAATTTCCTCTTGATAATTTGAAAAACGATTCTTATTTGGCCAAGTATATACAGCTGGATTAAAAAGATCTTTCCACTTCTCAAAATTTCTCTGTCTACCTTCTGCCGTTAAAACAACTACTTCATCAATAAATTTAAAAATGGATGTGGTACTAAGAATGGTAGTTTTTAGTTCATACCATCTTTTTGCAAGTTTATTTTTAAAAACAGTTTCATTAATCAAATTTGTTGTCCAAAACGGACTACTCCATAATCCATCATAATGCATATAAGCTTGCCATCCTTCTGGTTTATAACCATCACCATAATCAGCTAGTCCAAAAGAAATATCATAATCCCAAATTGGTCCCATCACTAATTTTCCACCTTCACTATCACGATTTTTGTATAGGAACGTACTTAGCCGGTATGCATCAGTATTCTTTGAAAATTCATTGATTAAAAAGTAGTCCACAAATGAATCTAAATCTATAATTGAATGATAACCAGCAAAAGGATCTCGAAAGAAATTAGAATTCATTAACGTCTCAAAAAGCGTAATATAATCTTTAATATAATTTTGTTGTTGTATAGTAATATCATCTGCTTTGGGATACTCATAAATGTATGTAACCGGTGATTTACTACTACCTAATATAGAAGCATAAGGTGAAGTCCAATACTTATCACCAGGATCTACTCTATCAATCTTTACAATGTAGCCTCCAGTTAATGCATCGCCGGAATTATTAGAAGTAGTCATTTTTTTTATATCAACTCTATTTTTACCCCGTTTAATTTTTTCTTGTAATATATAAATTCCTCTGTATTCGCCATTGATTACAAGTTCAAAAAAACGAGTGCGAGATGCATACCTTCCCATATCATTCGCAAGTTTATATGTCAGAACGTTTCGTATCAAAGACTTATCAATATAAGATGCATTTAATACCCAATCACTTTCTGCTGGCAACCCAAGTAAAGAAGCGTCTAAATCATTTCCATCTTTATCCCTTAATTCTATTCCATATTGTTTCTTATCAAACATTTGTGAACTATGCCCGCGTATTTCAATTCCAATTTTCCCATTAAATCCATTGAATTGATCAGTCAAATAGTTTCTGTTGCCGGGACCATTATCAACAATTCCCATAATAGCGGTAATTTTTGGTTCATCGGGAATTGTTTGACCATGAGTATTTATTACCATAATTGGCAAATTGGATGATGAAAAACTTACTTGTCCATTTGAAATATTGGTTAAAACCAAGGAGGAAATTATATAATAAATATACTTTCTATACATTGAATCGGATTTTTTTTATAATCTTTTATATGTATACAATTATTCAATCAATCCCTAATGCTTTTAAATAACTAAGGTTCGTTGTGCAGTTTTTCAATTTTATATTTTCTAATAATTCGCTCAATGCATTGTTTACAATTTCACGATTAGGTTTGCTATTTCTAATTTGTTCAAAATTTTCACGTTGTCCTTCTGCATATTTAATAACCTCTTCCCAAACTTCAGTTATTGGAAAAGACACAATACCTCTCGTCGATTCCATTTTTTTATAAGGCCAAAAGCTCCAACCAATGTTGTTTTTTTCTAATAATTCTCTAAAAGAATTAATCCATTCATCATCATTTTCTCCAGATTCACCAAGCCAAATTGGGACATTATATTTATCTCGAAAATCAATATATGCTTGAATTTCTTCTTGTTTGGTAGGCATCCAATATTTATGAAAAGTATAGCAAAGATTATTATCGAATGGTGAACTAAAGATTTCAAAATTTGTATTCCATTGTGCCCCGCCTAAAAAAATAATGTGGTTTTTATCAACCGCTCTGATATCACTCACAATTCTTTTGTAGAGCGGTTCTAATTCTTTATTGAGCTCTGATTTATTTTCAAAGAAATGTGCTATTGGTTCGTTTAATAAGTCATAACCAAGAACAATTTTCTCATCTTTATATCTTTCGGCAATTTTTTTCCACAAATTGATTGTTGAATGCTGTGCAATTTCATTTTCGAATAAGAAAGGATAGCCCCAGCTATCATCAATATTATCTCCAGTTTGTCCACCGGGTGCAGCATGTAAGTCAAGAATTACATAAAGATTTTCTTGATTACACCATTTTATAACATCATCTAATCTTTTAAATCCTTCTTCCACAAAAATATCAGGATGATCTTCTACTAAAAAGAGTTTGAAGTTGAATGGAACACGGATATGATTAAGCCCAAGTTTTTTTATGAAACTTATATCTTCTTTTGTTATATAATTATTTCGAAAAGACTTCCAAAATTCTCGTGCATCGTCTGCACCTACAAGTTCTTTAATAACATTGTCAATCAATCGAAAGGAATTGACTTTCTGGAATTTGAACATATATCCTTCAGGATTCAACCAATTACCAAGATTTATGCCTTTTAAAAGAATTTCTTTATTATTTCCGTCAAGTAAAATTTTACCTGATGCTTTTGCAAAATCTTTTGGCTGCGAATTATTTTGTTGTGCAACAAGAATGATCAATAAGAAAGCAATTAGATTTTTTTTCATTAGTTACCTTTTATTTCGTGAGTGATTCAATAACCAACTATAAATCTCATCATTGTCATATGTTGCTGTCCATGAGTCATGACCAGCTTCTGGGTATATTGTTAATTTAGCATTTCCTTTACAAAATTTAAGGCGATCAATTAATATTTGTGAACTACTTGATTGAACTACTACATCTTTTTCACCATGAAAAGCCCACACTGGAAGATTTCCAATTGAACATATATCAAACGGATCGCCCCAACCACAGATTGGAATTATTGCAGCTAGCCGGTCTGCAATTTCAGTTGCTAATCGCCAAGTTCCATTGCCGCCCATGCTTAAACCAGTTACATAAATTCTGTTTTTATCAATTTTATAGTTCTCTACTATTTCATCGATCAATGCAATAAGTGTTTTAGTATTCCATCGAACATCCGACGGACATTGAGGAGATATTATTACAAATGGAAAATCCTTTCCTTGCTCAATTAGTTTTGGAGGACCATGTTTTTTGACTAACTCTAAATTATTTCCCCTTTCTCCAGCACCATGCAAAAATAACATTAGAGGATATTTTTCTTTTTCAGAATAATCTTTTGGCAAATAGAGCAAGTAATTAATGCTAACATTTTCAACGTATTTTCCGCTAAAACTAAAACTTGTTTGTTTAGAATCATCACGTTTCTCAACATGATTAGAACAACTAATAATCATCAATGACAAAAAGAATAAGAAAACATATTTAGTAAAACATTTCATATTCTCACCTAATCAATTACTGAAAATGAAGCTTCAAGAACATCAACAGAATTTTTTCCGACGAATACTTTAAAATCACCAGCTTCAATAGTATAGTTCATATTAATATCATAAAACATAAGTTTGTCAGGAGTAATTAAGAAATGAACTGTTTTTGTTTCGTGTGGTTTTAATAGAATCTTTTTAAAATCTTTTAGTTCTTTTACTGGACGAGTTACGCTTCCTACTAAATCTCGAATATATAACTGTACAATTTCTTCCCCTTCATATTTCCCGGAGTTTTTTACATTAACAGTTACAGTTATAGTTCCATCTTTTTTTATTCTGTCTGATGATAAGGATAAATTAGAATATTCAAATGTTGTGTAGCTCAATCCATATCCAAAAGGATAAAGCGGCGAATTGTC
>VGVY01000133.1 GCA_016873835.1 Ignavibacteria bacterium | reverse complement strand
GAAACCAGAGTTGTTGGCTCCGGCTGGCAACTTTACAATGCTTCGATCTGCTGTTAATGCCGGTGCAGATGCTGTTTATTTTGGGCTTCAAAACTTAAATATGCGTGCAAAAGCAAATAACTTCCAATTGAGTGATTTACCGGAAATTGTTGAAATTTGTAAAAATCATAATGTTCAATCGCATTTGACTTTAAACACTATTATATATGAATATGAACTGCCTCAATTAGACCTAATAATTTCCACTGCAAAAGATTGCGGTATTGATTTGATAATTTGTTGGGATTTTTCGGTTATTCAAAAGTGTAAGGCTTATGAAATGCCATTTTGCATAAGCACACAAGCTTCTGTCTCAAATTCTGAAGCGGCTCTATTTTTTCAAAGTCTAGGGGCAAAAAGAATTGTGCTTGCACGTGAATGTACGCTTGATAAAATAATTGAAATTAAACAGAAGACTAAAGTTGAAATCGAAACGTTTATTCATGGAGCTATGTGTGTAGCTTTAAGTGGCAGATGTTTTATGAGTCATGAGGTTTTTGATAAAAGCGCAAATAGAGGCGAGTGTATACAGCCATGCAGAAGAGAATACGAAATTATTGATAAAGATGAAAAATTTTCATTTGTGCTTGGTGAAGATTATGTAATGTCACCAAAAGATTTATGTACAATTGATTTTATAGACAAATTAATAGAAGCTGATATTGACGCTTTTAAAATTGAAGGAAGAAAAAGAAGCCCTGAATATATTACAAAAGTTGTTTCAATTTATAGAAACGCAATTGATCTTTATTTTGACAATAAGCTCGACGATGAAGTTAAAACCACATTTAAAACTGAGTTAGAGAAAGTATATAACAGAGGTTTTTCCTCCGGTTTTTATTTTGGTGACCCCGGTTCAGAAAGCTATGCCAAAACTTACGGCAGCATTGCTACAACTAGAAAGGTTTACATCGGAAGAGTATTAAATTATTACAAGAGAAAAAAAATCGCTTATGTAAAAATTGAGGCTGATAAAATTAAATTGGGTGATTCTGTTTATATAAGTGGAAATACAACGGGAATTGTAGAAATTAATATTTCAAATATGATAAGAGAAGACCTAGAGGTTACATCTGCGGTTAAAGGTGAAAATGTAACATTTGAGTGTGAGCCTCTAATAAGAGAAAACGACAAGGTCTATAAAATTATTAATGCTGATATTTAATTACTTCCAATTTAGTGTTGGCTTCGTTCCAGAGATGTTAAAACTTGCCAACGCTTCATCGAGTTTTGGAAAGGTCTTAAAAACTTTATCCATTCTAGTCAAAACAAATAAAAGTGAAGGAATTTCTTTATTATAAACTAATCTTAAATCTCCGTCTTTGGTATTAGTTTTTTTAAGAAGTGCAACCATCGCCCCGAGAAACGTTGAATCGATATATTCACAGATGCTTAAATCAACAATCAGCTTGTTTGAACCGCCATCAATAATCTCCGATACGAACTCCTTAAAAGCGACAGCTTTGGCTAGTGTTGCGCGTGTTAAAAAGATATGTACTACTCCAACATCTCCGGTTTTCTCTAATTTAAATTCCATCAAGTAACTTATTTAGTAAGAAGATAATAGTTTTGTCTGTTAATATATAAATAATTAGAAAAACCTAAAACAGCGGATAAATTATTCTTCTAATTTGGAGTTAACGGTTTTTTAACGAATGTCGCAATTAAAAAAGAAGGCGAAGGATGCCTAAAAGCTTTATATCCTTCGCCAATCTTAAGAACGGAGTCTGTTTGTGTGTAGTAGAAAAAACAATTTTGATGCCATTAAAAGTTGATTTAAAATTTTTTGTTTTTGTTCACAAAACTGCTTTTAAAGTTGATTTTGAGAATAAATCAAGTTTTCAATTTCGATGAATCGTGAATAATTTTCGCATCAAACGAAAAATATTCAACGCTTAGAATTGCAATGGAAGTCGATAACTTAATTGAACTCCGTAATAAGCCGTTTCTATTAACAATCGCGTTGTGCTGATAAAATTATTTTCGGAAGAATTACTGCCGGAAATAAATAGAAAATCTAATTGACTATAAAGCCAAATTACTACATATGAGGCGATTAGAATATTTCTTGTTTTGAACGAGGAATTAAAACTGTCATACTTCTGTTGAAATAAACTTTTATCTGTTTCTATTAAATAATCATGCTCCTTCTTGTTGGTATTGGAAATAAAATAAATCATCGCAGCAAGATTCGCAGTCGATAATGTTGCAAGTGTAATTCCTTTAGTTAAACTACCACTTTTAATTTGACCCCATCCAGGTACAATAAAATTTTGGAGAATCGAATATTTAAAAGCTGGATTTATTTGTATTAAAGCTGATTGATTGTCAGTAGAGTCAATCTGCTCTATTTGCGGAGTATGCGTTTTAATAAAGTCGTTTTTAACGGAATTAAATATTGAAATTAGTTTTGGAGAAATTTTTGCTGGGTCAGGGTTATAGTCTTTCTTTAAAAGGAGAATTTCAAAAAAATTGTTTCTTGTTGAATCCTCTTTTCCTATCGAATAAAACGAAACAGCTCTCATCAAATAGATATCTATCTTTAATGAATCGGACATATTACCATGAGAAGCAAAATTGGTTGAGACCTCGATAACTTTTGCATATTGAAAAGCTTCGTATTCTTGTTTGATTTTTTCAAATGTATTTTCTTGTGCGAGCGTGGCAAATGAAAAAATAAACAAGATTGAAAAAGATAATAGGGTGATTTTTTTCATTAAGAAAACAGTAATATTAAAATTGATTCAATACTATATTAAAACTATCTACAATTTACTAAATTGAAATTAACTTTGTAATTCTAAAATGTAGTTTAGTGTAGCTATTTCTTGAAGTTAAGTCTTAATGTAAGTGTATCGCCCATGCTGACGTTTAACATTGTATCGATATCACTATAATTTGGATTTTTCAAAGTTAGTCTAATAAATCCCGGTCTAACCTTAATTAAATTTCGAAGTGGTGTTTGACCTTTGTAATCTCCATTTACATAGACATCGCCCCATGGACGTGCGTCACAATTAATATAACCCATTAATGCTTCAAGTAATACGCTAATTCTTGTAACCTTTCCTTGTGCAACTTGAATAACCTTAGTGTAAACCGGGTAATCCTCGTTTATAAGTTTTATTGTATGCTCCCCTTCAGCAAGAGTGAGTGGTTTTGTCATTGGAGTTGTCTCAACTTTTTCACCGTCTACATGTACTTCTGCCCATGGTAAACATTCAACAAATAATCCGCCATATTTTATTACCGGCTGACTAATTTGAACATTAGTGGATTCATTATTGTCTTTTTGATTTTGCTCAATGAGCGGTTTAGTCAGAGTTGTTAAATCAACATTATCTTTTTGAACCGTATCCCTTAATTTATCAGAAGTGTTATTGCCTATAGCTTTACTTGAATCTTGCGGTGATAAAATAGATTGATTTGCATTTTCTCCTGACAAAGAGTCCATAAATTTAATAACTAAGAAGAGTCCCATAATTACAATTATTGCAACTGCAATTAACATTTTTTTCTGATTCGGTTTTTTGTCAAATCCATTAATAATTAAAGTCGGCTGTTCATATTGAACATTTAACTTTTGCAAAATTTCTGCAGCAGACTGAAATCTGTTCTCGGAATTCTTTTTTAGCAAGCCAACAAGCACTTCTTTAATCTCTTCTGGAATCTCTTTTATCTCTGCAACTAATTTTGATTCATCATAACTCATTATTTCATTGAGTGTAATGCTGACGTTCTCTTTTAAGAAAGGATTTTTTCCTAGAAACATTTCGAAAAAAACTACTCCAGCAGAAAATAGATCGCTTTTTGCTGTTAGCTTCGCACCGCGGACTTGTTCTGGCGACATATAACTTGGAGTCCCAACTATTGAATAAGGATTTGTAATAAAATTGTCTTCGGCAGAAAGTGCTAACCCAAAATCCCCAAGTTTACAGTTGAATGAATTATCAACAAATATATTTTCAGGTTTAATATCTCGGTGAATTATTCGATGGCTATGCGCAAAGTCGAGAGCTTTGAGCAATTGTACCATGAGATGTTTTTTTTGATCGAAAGAAAGTGAGTTGGTTTTTAAAATATTGCGCAAGCTTTTTCCTTCAATATATTCAAATGATATATAGAAGAATTCTTTTGCCATCCCGAAATCGAGAACTTTAATGATGTTTGGATGATCGAGTTTGGCAAGAAGCTTTGCTTCTCTTTTAAATCTTTCAACTAAAGCGTGGTCGGAAATTTTTTGAGTGTTTAGAACTTTTAAAATTATTTTTTTGCTCAAATAGATGTGATTGGCAAGGAATACCGCCGCATGTTCATCTTTCTTAAGTACTTCAATGATTTCGAATTTTTCGAAAAGTATTTCCGATGTAATTCCTTGCATAT
>VGVY01000132.1 GCA_016873835.1 Ignavibacteria bacterium | reverse complement strand
ATTTGATCTAGAAAGATTAAAACAAAGTCCACGAACTGACGACTATCGCTCCCCATTTCAAATTGATAGAGACAGAATAATCCACTCGTCAGAGTTCAGAAGGCTGCAAGGAAAAACACAAGTATTTTTACCGGGTGAATATGACTTTTATAGAACCCGATTAACCCATTCAATCGAAGTTGCTCAAATTGGGAGATCAATCTGCAATTATCTTTTCTCAACCGAAAACGAATTTCTTAATGAAAATTTTTTTATTGATCCAGATTTGGTAGAATCAATCTGTTTAGCACATGATCTTGGTCATCCGCCATTTGGACATGCTGGCGAAAGAACCATTAATCTCTTAATGAAAAAATATGGCGGCTTTGAAGGAAACGCTCAAACACTGCGATTAATAACTGAAATTTTTTATCGTGCTGATGCTGGCCGAAGGGGGATGAATCCTACCCGTGCATTTCTTGATGGAATTTTAAAATACAAATGTTTATATAAAAATTTTCTTTCACCAGAAAACCACTTCCTCTATAACGAACAAAAAAAATATATTGATTTTGTATTCGGAAGAAAGACCGTGCTTTCAATTTTCGGATCATATTCAAAACTAAATAAATTCAGAAGCATCGAATGCCAAATAATGGACTGGGCTGATGATACTGCTTACGCCGTTAATGATCTTGTAGACAGCATTTCAGGCGGATTTATTACAATTGCTAAACTTGTGCAGTGGCAAAGCGAAAATAATTTAACAGAATACCAGCATAAAATTGTTAGCGATATGATTGAGTGGATCAAAGACGGAAAATTCAAACCAAAATTTGGAATGCAGATTGGTGATTTTGTAAAAGCGTGCTCATTAAAAAAGAAGAGAACTTTTCTTGATAAATTTACAAACCGTTATAAATATGAGCTCGAAATTGAAAAATCGATTTTAGAGAAAGCACAGCTATATAAAAGAATTTCCGTTGAACTTGTTTTTAGATCCCCACAGCTTCATCAAATGGAATACAAAGGGAAATACATGATTGAAAAGATGTTTCGGCTATTCGAAGAAAACTATGTAACAAGGCTCGGAAAAATGAAATTGCTTCCAGATTTTACTGATAGAATTATTCGAAGCGAAAAAAACAAAAGTAAACGTGCACGTTTAATCTGCGATCAGATAGCCGGGATGACAGACTCATATGCAATGAGAACTTACCGGAGATTATTTGACCCGGATTATTCTTCAATTGCAGATCTTGTTTAATCATTCAGCTCGCTGAACGCAACCGTTTCTATTGCTTTTAGAACTCTGCCTATATTTATTTTTACAAACATACCAAGCGCAACGATTCCGAATCCGAGCGTGCCATAAACCAGCATAGCAGAAATAAATAATAATTGGTGAAGCCGATCGCTCCAATCGGCAAGAATTATAAAGAGCAATAAGAAGATTCCTTCATAAAGAGCAATTCCCGCGATACCATATTTTAGTTTCTTTTCATTTTTTTCAATTTCATTTAAAGCTTTTTTTCTTTCCTCGTCAAGATTAAAGTCCGTTTTCATTTCTTCCTCTATGTTATGTTGGTTATAAAATTTTAATTAATAATAATGCCCACGCTCCAAGCTCAATAAGTGAAACTATGATCAAGATCAGAATCAATGACTTATCAATTCTTTTCTCTTCCAGATAATTTGTTATTTTATTTTTCATTTAATTGCCTAAATTAACCATAGCCCGCCCTCAACATTTTCAATCCGTAAGAAAGCCTGGATTTAACTGTTCCAGTAGGTATCTCTAAAACATCGGAGATTTCTTTTATTGTCATTTCTTCGTTATAATGTAAAGTAATTACTGCTCTGCTTGCTGGTGAAAGTTTGTCGATAAGTCTAGCTAGTTTTTCTACGTCAATATCTGCTTTGTCCTCTTCAATATTATAAGTATCTATAGAATCTTCCTCTAAACTAGACTCATATTTAATGCGCTGCTTTTTAAGATGGCGGAACAGCTCTCTTGTTGTTATACGAAATACCCACGGAAGAAAAAATTCTGGCTGTCGTAATAATGAAAGCTTTCGAAATATTTTTATAAATACTTCTTGAAGTATGTCGTCCGCTAAAGATTTATCGTTGAGCAATTTCCATATATACCAATAAACTTTGGTTTGTATTGATTTTAAAAGGGTATTATATGCTTCCAGATCGCCGGTTTGAGCTCTTAGTACCAATAATATTTGTTTTTCTTTTGTCACGTATTTATAATTATTCTTACAATACAAGAGCAAAATTATGCGGCAAGTGTTCGAATTTTTTATTCTTTAATAAAAGATTAATAAATATTTATTGTGGGTGTAATTTCTATGGCAGAGTTAGGATTTATAAGCGCCACGATTTTTTTAAGAACCTCGTCAACTATCGAATCCGGACATGAGGCGCCGCTTGTTACTGCTATTTTTACTTTTTCTTTCTTTGGAAGATAATTATCTGTTACAACTTCCTTTTTTGTCGTCAGATTAAAATGGTTTATAGATTTATCAGAGATGATTTTGTCTGGGTCAGAAATAAAATAAGTTGGAATTTTTTCTTCTAATATTTCAACTAAATGTGATGTGTTAGAGCTGTTATATCCGCCAATTACAAACGCAAGGTCTGCTCTTGTCTCTGCAAGACTTAAAGTTGCAAGCTGATTGTCGTTTGTTGCGTAACAAAGCGTGTCTCTTGTATCGGCAAAATGAGAATCGATTCTGTCAACTCCATATTTTTGAATCATGGTTTTTCTAAGTAACTCAGCAATTTTTTCTGTTTCGCTAGCAAGCATTGTGGTTTGATTAACTACGCCAATTTTAACCAAGTCAATTGCCGGATCAAATCCTTTTGTATATTTACCGGCAAAAAAATTTAAAAAATCCTCCTGAGTTTTTTCGTTAAGCATCGTGCTTACAAGAAACTCTGCTTCTTTAATATCGCGGACTATTAAGCTTGGAGACTTAATAACGCTTCTTGAAAATGTAGCTTTGGTTTCTTCATGCTTATGCTGTCCATGAATTATTATTGTATAATCTTCTTTGCTTAATGCTTCTGCCCGATTCCATACTCTTTCAACAAACGGGCAAGTGGTATTATATTTTACAATGTCAACGTCTTTCTGCTTTAATATGTTTTCTATCTCTACAGTTGTTCCGAACGCTGGAATAATAACTATATCTTCTTGTTTTAATTCGTCCCAATTAACGAACTGCTTCCCATAATTATCCATAATAAAATTTATACCGCGACTATTTAGATCAGCATTTACGTGAGGGTTGTGAATCATTTCGCTCAAAAGAAAAATTCTTTTTCCAGGATTTTCATTGAGTGCTTTGTATGCAATTTCTATAGCGTTTTCTACGCCAAAACAAAAACCAAAGTGACGGGCGACAAAAAATTCTACATTACCGAAATCAAGAACCGTGGGGCCAAAATCTTTTTTGCGAGGATCTTCATGTTTTCGAAGGTCTTTTATTTTTGCAATTATAGAGCTTTTGTATTGATCTGGTATGTCAAATTTCTTCATGCAAAAATTTTTTACAGCTTAGATTTAATTTCGCGTTCAAGAATATCGATTTGAGCAACAAAGAACTCATAATTCTTATCATTTCTTCCGGCATCACGGCTTTTTTCAATGCTTTTTAACGCATCGATATACATCCCTTTTTTATACAACAGTTTCGCTTTAACAAAGAAAGAATAGTAGTTCTGATTGATTAAAATTCCTTTTTCAGCCCATTGAAGCGCTTCGTTAAGATAAACATTATTGTCTGCTGCAAAATTTGCGCTTGCTGAATAAATCTGCCAATCATCGCTTTTTGCATTAGCAAGTGCTTCTTTAATTTTCTTATATGCTTGCGATAAAACATCTACTTCAATTTTACAAGTGAATGACAAGTATTCCCAGCAGAAGTTTAGCTTTACAGAGTTTTGCTCAAGGTCGCTAAAATAAAAGAGCATGCTCTCCGCAAAGGCAGATTTTTTAGGTTCAACATCGATTCTTAAATAATCTTCTTTTTGATTATAATTAAACGCACCCCACTGTTTATCAATTTTATTTAAAATAACTGTGAACTTTTTTTCTGATGGGATTGTAAATAATGAATATCTACCGGCATGAACCTCTTTTCCTTCAAATAATACATCCGTATTAAACTGAACTGTGGTTGCTTCGTTTGCGCCGGTACGCCAAACTTTATCGAATGGAACCAGGTCTCCCCAGATTTTTCTTCCGTGGACAGAAGGACGGCCATAATCTATTGTAATTGTTGTATATCCAATTTCTTGGGTAGCCGTACCTCTAGGGCTTAGTTTTGGTAAATCAACTTGGGCAATCAATGCGGAAGAACAGATTGCGAGAATAAATAAAAATCGGCTATATCTTTTCATTACATCCCTCTATTTCTTTTACAATTGTAAAAAGAGATTTATTTAATAACAAAATAAAAAGAAGGTAAGTTTAATTCCACAAGC
>VGVY01000131.1 GCA_016873835.1 Ignavibacteria bacterium | reverse complement strand
CCATATTTCACCTTTCCTTTAGAAGCACATAACGGCGTGGTTTTTAAGCCGCCGCCCAACACAGCTATACAGCTTTGAAAAACTAACGCCAATTAATATTTATTAATTTGTTTTGTTCACTGCACTCAAAGAGCAACTAACTTTTGCAACGAAATATTATAAATAACAAATGCCGCAATGTTTAAAGCGGTCGGCCTTGAATAACTTGTTATACGTTTATTTGATTAACAATAGTTTTTTCGTTTCTTTATAATCATCTGTTCTTAATGTATAGAAATAGATTCCGCTTGATAAATTATTCCCATGGAATTCAACTTCATATTTGCCGGCAATATATCCTTTGTCAACCAGCGTAGATATTTCCTTTCCAAGAACATCAAACACCTTTAAAGTAACATGAGAAAATTTTGGAATCGTAAAACTAATTTTCGTAAAGGGATTGAAAGGGTTCGGATAATTTTGCTCTAAACTATATAAGGATGGAAGATTATCTTCATTTTTAAGTGATGTAAGAATTACTCCATTTTCATTAAATACTGAAACACCCATATTATGCCAATCACTAGTAGCTGATATCCATTTATTCCTTTTTTTATCAACTGCAATTATTCCAACGACATTAGTCAACAGACTATCATTAGTGTGATTATATAGGTAACAATTGGTATTGGTTAATTTAACCAAACCATAGTGTAATACACCGATCCATTTCGTCTCATTCTCAAAATCAATATTTAACCCATAAGTATCTTTAACAGGCAATTTTATTTCGGAATAATCATTATCCCCTTTTAATTGGAACAAGTGGAGTTCGTAAGTCCATGAATCATTCCCGACTGTTAAATAGTAATTACCTAAAATCCATTTATTACCTTTTGCATCTATCTTCATATCGTCAATGTTTAATATTATTTTTTTGTTTGTGTTTTTGTCATAGCTACAATCTGTTAGTTCCCCATTGGAATATTTATATACTTGAAGGATATCAGCAATCCATATTTGATTTCCAAAACATCCTATCGTTTTTATAAAAGAAGGAGTGGTTAGATGAGTCGTAAATACAATATCATTAAATGAAACCAATTTGTAGTTGTCTTTTACAAACCATTTAATACCAATTGAGTCTATAATGAGATGTTTTGAATTTACTGGCTCACCAAGGTTATTTTGTTCATAATAATGTTTCCATATTTTCCCATCATATTTCGACAAGACACTATCAATTATCCAGACATTATTGTTTTTGTCAAATGCAATTGATGTAACTTTATTACTTAGCAGCCCATTCCCGATGTTAAAAATTGTCCACGTCATACCATCGTATTTTGCAAGTCCTTTATCCGTTCCAATCCATTTGTTATTACTACTATCTACTTCAATACAAAATATCGTATTAGATTGTATTAAAGAATTTGATGTATTGAAATGTTTAATTCTCCCAAATTGTTGGGAATAAATAATCCACGGTGATACTGTTATAAATATTACCACAATTAATCGATACATAATTTTCCCAAACGTATAACGCTCTTGCCGCTAACCGGCAGCCCAGAATAAGAATGCTGATTAACTGCAACAACTTTTATTTACTTGTCCCGCAGTTTTTTTGCGGGATAAAAATGTTTCTTAGAACAACCAACATTAAAAAGCAACTTTGCTTTGTAAACCAAACACAATAATTACAATAAAGCCTCACTGAAAAACGGCGTCCGTCTTGATTGGCTGGTTATATGCGTTTTTAATTTTTACCTTTAAGTATTTCTTCTTTCTTTAACAATTGATGGCCTTCAAATACCGTAAGAATATCTATCGAGTTTTTCTTCAATATGTAAACAATACGATAATTCCTATATATCAACTCACGGATATTTTCCAAAGATAATTCTGGCACAATTCTGCCTTTCTCTGGATAATCTATTATTTTCTCTGCAACCGAAATTAACTTGTCAATGAACTCCATTGCTGCAATGGGATTATCTCTCGAAATATATTCTTCAATTTCTTGAAGCCTAATAAGTGCTTCTTTTGTCCAGAATAATTTCATTATTCTTTTCCAGATCTTGTTTTTTGCAATTCACTTCTAAGCTGTGAAGTTGAAAACACTTCTCCTTTTTCAGAATTAGATAAACCACGTGAAATTGAATCGATGAATATTTTAGTTTGTCTTAAATCATCAAATTCCGATGGAGAGATTAATACACCGGCAGGTTTACCATTTTGTGTTATTATCAAAGAATTCCGCTTATTCTGGATTTCTTTAAGGTATTTAGCCAATCCGGATTTGAATTGACCAACTGGAATTATATCATTTGCCACTAAGATGTTTTTCATTTTTATATCCTTATATTGTCTTTATTCTGGGCTAAATATAAGCCCATATTACGACAACTTCAAGCTTATTCTCTAAGCATATAACGGTGTGGTCTATAGAAAAGAAAGTCAAGTAAAAAAAGATTATCCTTGGGATTTTTCATCCCAATTTTCTGACTTCGGTCTCACAGACTACGCTCATTTTGATTATTTATTTTGTTGAACTTTTCAAAGAACAATTTCTTTAGAACAACTTTTGTTGCTCTCTAAAATTTCTTTACCTCTTGACTAAATCCTTTTTTAAGCGGTTATACACACTTATTGTTTTAACCATCGTATTGTATCAAAAAGGTTTTGATCTTTTTCCAAGATATTTTCAACTTCCTTTGATACAAGAACACCATCAGGATGAAATAGTTTTTGTCTCCGAAAATCAAAGATAAAGTCTGGTTTCAATTTTGCTTCTAAAGAAAATTCATTTCTAATTAGTGCACTAGCTTTCTTCCTAAACATATCGTAGGACGCTTGTAGTTTTCTTAAAGATATCTCAAATTTTCTATTATCAATTAAGTCTGTCTCTATATAAAATCCATAGGTGTATGGTTTTATGCCAATAACAGATACATCGCTATCAGTTATGTAATGGGTTATTCCAGGCACATCAGCGTAAGCAAAATTAAAAGCTAGTTTATTAGGAATAGCTTTATCGATAAAAGCGCCATACTTAGCATCATCCAAGTTTTCAAAGTGGGCTTCGACATATAATGCGCCAGAAAGATTATCAATACGATTTAATATTTTTATATCATAGTCAAGATAGTCACGACAGTCGATACAATAGCAAAGATTAGGTGAGAAAGGGCGATAAAAATTATAATAGAACTGCCTTCTCGTATCGCATAAATAATTACTAAAGTATTCTATTTGATCATTGGGAATAGGTGATATAACTCCGGTGATTTTTACAAATGAATTAGAATATTTATTGGCTTGACTTTCATTCAGAAGAATTGGAATGGCCATATTACTTTTTGTAATATTTAAGTGATCAGAAAGTATTTTGTTCTTCTTTTTATCACCATCTTCTGAGAGGATAAAAGAAGAAAATTCTTCTGGATACAGATATAACAATCGAAACTTTCCAAGTTCGTTTTCAAATGGTGGTATGATTTGAACTGGGAATTGGAATAAACGTAATCTCACAGTCATTTTATGTTCTTCTACTATCTTGCCCATTTTTTTATCGAACTTTAGTCCAGCATTTTCATCCTTCCCTCTATCAGGAATAGTTGTCATATATGTTTTGGGTCGATATGTATAACCATAATTAGATAGGAAACCACTTGTTGTGATTAAAGAACCATATCGGATTTCTGAATTAAAAAATTCATCAGATAATTTTACTAATCTCTTTGGTTCACGAATTTGGTTTAGAATCTTTGTTTTGCCGGACTTCCATATTTTATGAATAGAGTCAAAGAGTTTAATACCATTTTCAATTGTTGAGATTGTTTTATTCATAATAATTTGTGTGTATAACGTTAAGTGTTTTATCCGAAGTTGAGGCAAAAAAATATATGATAGCTTACACCAACATTATTATTATCCTTGTATGGATTGCATTTCCTTTGATTATTTTGAAAAAATAAACTTTTACGCTTGCTATCACTCACATCTAATTATTTAAAAATTTATGTCAAAGTGAGCTTGGGGAAAAATCAGAATTAAGCTCAACAGCTTAATCTAACTTTGTTACGTGGGCGTATGGAAATTAGTAGAATATGTTTAAAAGAGCAATAGGGATATTGGTGGTTGGTGATTAGTGGTCAGTGGTTGGTTGTTGAGAATAGACTCTTCGATGAATTCAGAGCGACGATTAGAAAGATGGATGATATTCGATGTGAATGTGAGTTGATTCAAGAATAATTTGATAATCTTTAGTTAACCTTTCACGAATTAAAAATGCAACGGATTCAACGTCATAAGCATCTGGAATGTTTTTAATGCGAAAATCAACAGCGGCACCGGAATAGTGAAGTGAGTTGCGCCTGAATGTACTTTAGGAATTAAATTTTCCTCTTTGATTTGGTTTAATTCAATGGAATATTCGATGTGATGATTGGTCGAAGAATAAGTCTGGGCTTTTATCGGTATCGCTGTCAGCATAATGATTATTATCAAAGAGCGATTTGTAATCATTAATTATCTCTCAGTTAATAAAGA
>VGVY01000130.1 GCA_016873835.1 Ignavibacteria bacterium | reverse complement strand
TAATGGTCCACCTCTGGATATGTCAAATAATTGTTGAACAGAAATTAAATGTGGTGGGGATGGGTCTTGCCTTTCAAACACTACTTCTAGCATCATCGATTCAGGATTTAATCCGCTAGCCCACAAAATGTCAATATCGAATGTTGCTGGAATTGGGAATGGAATGCAGTAACAACCATCAGTGCTTGTGCAAGGTATTAAATCATAAGTTGGGGGATCAGTTCTTGGGCTATGTTCTACAAAAGTATTAATTGTAGTTGGAGTGATCGTTGGCGTGATAAAATTAATTTCTGGTCTTCTATTATCAGCATCAATAATCATAGTCCAACTATATTCCGAAAAACGACTACAATCCGAATTACCAGCTCTTATGGTTACAAGGACTGTATCACAGAATTTTGAATAGCCGTTTAGATTTCTTAGAAAGTCTGATGCATTTTCTCTAATGAAAATTGAATATCTTCTTTCTCCATCTCCCATTCCAAGGTCTTCGATATTCAAGTTTGGTGTTGGAGGTGCTGTAGTATAAATCAAACTACTGCCAGTTCCATCCGGTTGAGAGAATGTCATAGTTGTACAAGAACGATTTATTCTTCCAGTCAGCCCGGCTCTTACTTCAAAAGTACCAGTTTCTGAATCAACACATAAAGTTCGCCTTGGTTCTGGAACTGAAATTTCAGGTGGTTCAAGTTCTTCTGGAACTTCAGATATAAGAACTTCATCATATTCAATACCATATATAAAACCACAAGCATTTGCTTGAAAATTATTCAATACCATAACTATTTCATGCCTTCCAGAAAACAAATTAGGTAAACTATAACTTACTGCGGGTGGGCGATAATTATTATCTTGTACAACAAAGTTTGCTAATGGATTAATAGGACTTAATCCTGACGTCGGATCAGGATCAATATAAACATCAACCCTATCATCTGAAGCAATAAATAATCTAACATTCTCAACATCAGTAGAGAGGTTAATGTTTTTTCTAAATATGTATTGTGCTAATGTTCTTGAGTTATTCCAAATCTCACTGTTAGGAGAAATCCAACATGCACCTCTTTCATAGAGGTCATGCCACCAGCAGATATTTGAAGTAGGGGGCCATAGTGATGCATCAAAACATCCAATTGCACCACCCCAAACTTCATCTGCTTGAAATCCAGGTATTACATAAGCTGGTGTTGAAATGGTGGGGGGCCAGCCATTCAACAATTCATCTGAACTTCCGCTTTTGATAGGAAACTCATTTGTCAAAGTTGGCCAGCCACACGATGTTACAGTTGTAGATTCAACAGAACAAGTAAAACTGAAAACTTCACTTGGGATTATTTCTCCACTTTCTAAAACTGCATAAACTTGCCAAGAATAGGTTTTATTTTTATCAAATGCTTTATTTTTACTTGAATATTTGTATTCAGTATTTTTTATTCCATCTTTTTCAAACCAAGTTGGATTAACTTTTATCGCTTCCTGAATTAATTGATTCTTATTTACTTCCACGATTTTTAATTTGAATTGTAAAATATTTCTTAAATCGGTTTCTGGTGAATTCCATTTGAAATCAATATCCAACCAATCACCTTCTGGATCAGATACATGAACACTTCGATTATTTTCTGGGGAAATAAGTTGAATTTTTGAAATATATTTTGGATGTGGTGCAATTGTAAAAGTCCAGACCTCGCTTTCAGAAACTTGCTGATCGTTTTGTAAGGTATATATAACCCAAGCATAACTACTACCCTCATTAAATTTCGGTGCTGTTAAAGGATAATTAAACTGAGGAGATTTCAATTCCGACTGTTCAAACCACACTTGATTATTTTTAATAGCAACTTCTGAGTTTTGAGTTGGAAATAATTCTACTATCTTTATTTTATAATTCAATCCTTGTTCATTCGGTAATTGAGTTGATGGAAGCCATTGGAAAAATATATTTTTTGATTCCACTTCCGTTAAGTATTTATCATTCACTGGATCTATAAGTTCGGGGGGATTGAATTGTCGAATTCTATATATAATACATCCTTCACCTAATTCATGGTTGTCTTTTGCTCTTTTTACTTTTATACAAAGCTCATATTCCCCATCAGGTGGATTTCCGGTTCTTATAAAAATCTCTTCATATTTTTTGTCAATATGATTTACTGTGATTGGACTAATTGATTGAAGATTTAATTTTGTTAATCCTGGTTGTAATAAAAATATTTTAGTCGTTGCTCCAAACCGCCACAACCCATCATCAATGGCAATATCTAAAAACACTTCAAATTGATTTGAAGTTGAATTTGTGAGTGTTACATTCCATTGACTTTCAACTTTTAGTTGATTTGGTGGAGGTGGATTAATGGTTACAAGTATTTGTGAAAGTAGAGTTGAAAATTGTATGTGTGATAAAATAATTACCAGATAGAGGATTAATTTTTTTGTAAACATGTTGCCCTCCAACTAATGCGGTTGTAATTATTGTCTTCTGGAAAAGAAAACAGAAAAGGAAGAATTTATTCTAATTGTTTATTCTTCCAGTTAGCATTAATTTGAGGACGAAAAATTTTAGTCTAATACATACTTCGTTATAGGATTTTTAATTTTAATTTCTACTCCTGAGTAAATTTAGAGAGTAAAGTTTTTGAAGTCAATATCCTTTAGCTTTAATTATTTTGGATAATAGTTAAGATTATCCTTGAATTATTCAATTCATACTATGAATGAGATTAATAAGGTTCTAACAGTAAGCGAAATTACTAATCAGATAAAATCTGTACTTGAAAACCAATTCGATGAAATTGATGTCGTCGGAGAAATTTCGAATTTCAAAGCGCATTTTTCTGGTCACTGGTATTTTACTCTTAAAGACGCAAATGCTCAGATTAGCTGTACAATGTGGAAAGGACTTAACAATTATGTTTTTTTCACTCCTCAAGATGGAATGAAAGTCATAGTCAAAGGGAAAATTACCGTTTATCCTCCGCGTGGTAATTATCAAATTGATGTTCGTTCCATGAAACCGGCTGGTGTTGGGGAATTGCAGCTTGCCTTTGAAAAATTGAAACAGAAATTATCTGATGAAGGTCTATTTGATTCTATTCACAAAAAACCAATTCCCAAATACCCCAGTAAAATTGGAATTGTAACTGCAATTGATAGCGCGGCATTTCAGGATATGAAAAGTATTGCATCTAGAAGATATCCATTAGCAGAATTTGTAATTGCATCATGCAGAGTTCAAGGGGAAGGCGCAGCAGATGAGATTGTTGAAAGTATTAAATTATTAAACTCTCAAAAAAATATTGATTTGATAATCATTGGAAGGGGAGGCGGTTCGCTTGAAGATCTATGGGCATTTAATGAAGAAATTGTTGCACGTGCAATTTTTGAATCTAAAATACCAATTATAAGCGGTATTGGGCATGAGATAGATTTTACAATTGCTGACTTTGTTTCTGATTTGAGGGCACCAACTCCATCCGCTGCGATTGAGCTATCGACACCGAATAAGACTGACCTTTTTGCCTTTATAGGTGATTTTTCCTATTATTTAACGGATAATATTTCGCGCATAATTGACGAATTCAAAAGTGATATAAATACAGCTGTAACTTCGTATGGCTTTAGAACTCCATTGGATATGATAAAAAATAATTACCAATCGTTAGACAATACAATTTTTCGGTTAAATACTTTGTTTGATCAGTTTTTTACTTTTGAAAAAAATCAATATACCAATATTGAAAGCAAGCTTAAATCTTATGATATTCAAAAAATATTAAAGAGAGGATTTGTAATAGCCAAACAAGAAGGGAAAATAATTCAACGTCTCAAAGAATTTGAAAAAGCAAAATCATTGGAACTAAAATTTTATGATGGAGATATAAAAATCAAAAATGACTAAGAAAAAAGAAATATCGTTTGAAGGTTCTCTTCAAAGACTTCAAGAGATCTCTGATATTTTAGAAAAAGGAGAAATAGGACTTGAGGAATCAATTAAAATTTATGAAGAGGGCATTAACCTTGCCAATTATTGCTATAAAACTTTGGAAACAGCAGAATTAAAAGTAACAGACCTAAAAAAACAATTAGAAGTTAAAGTCAAACAGAAATAATGGTGTAAATTTTTATGGTTGATAAAGAGAAATATAAATTCCTATTTAAAGTTGATTCACCAGAAGATATCAGAAATTTTTCATTAACTGAATTAAAACAGCTTACAAAAGAAATCCGCGAATTCATGGTGGATGTAATTTCAGAAATTGGCGGTCATTTTGGCGGCGGACTTGGCACAGTTGAACTTACTGTAGCTTTGCATAAAGTGTTTAATACTCCAGAAGATTTACTTGTTTGGGATACGGGTCATCAAGCTTATCCTCACAAAATACTCACTGGAAGAAGAGATAAATTAAGTACGATCAGACAATTCAAGGGCATTAGTGGATTTTTAAAAAGATCAGAAAGTGAATATGATGCTTTTGGAGCTGGTCATGCTTCTACTTCAATTTCTGCTGCATTAGGAATGGCGGCAGCAAGAGATATTTTAAAAGAGAAAAAGAGAGTAG
>VGVY01000129.1 GCA_016873835.1 Ignavibacteria bacterium | reverse complement strand
TGACTGTTACTGGTAATCATGAAGTTGAACATGAAAACTATTACAAGTATATGAAATATGATGAGTTTTCTGATTACCCAACAGTTCAATCTCTAAACGAAAGGTTCTGGTCATTTACCACCGGAAGTTTGATGGTTATCGGTTTAAATTCCAATATAACGACAAATTTAGGCGATATTCAAAAGAATTGGCTAGAAGAAAAACTAAATGCTGCTCAGTTTGATCCTTCAATTGAATTTGTATTTATAATCGTTCATCATTTCCCTACCACTGAATTATGGGTTGAAGGAATTACTTATGACGGCGGCCCAGCATACATCGCAAACAAAATTGTTCCAATTCTTAAAAGATTTCCAAAAGTAATTCAATTATCATATGGACATACTCATGGATTTGAACGCGGAACGATTGAATCAATGATTGAAAATGGCTGGGGAGATTTTAGAATTGTTTGCGGCGGCGGCAGTGGAGGTGCTACTGATCGATGGGGTGCCTTTCGTAATCAAGATGTTCCAAACATTCATATTACGTTAGATAATTATTTCTATCAGTTAATAGAAATTGATGTTTATAACAGAATCTTAGAATCAAAAATGTATAGTCTTGGCAACTCCAGCAAAGCTCGTAATAATGAAGTACTTGATTCATGGTACAAAAAATTAAACCAACCTGAACCGGTACGACCAACTCTTAAAGCGCCAACATTTGCAATTGGAAAAATGGTTTTAAACTCTTCTGAAATTGGAAGTGGCGATTCGTTGATGACTGTTCGAGTTCAAATTTCACAAGAAGCAGCATTTGTAAAATCTGTTATTGATACAATGATACATTGGAAGAATATTTACGGAGTTGATGCACTCTATAACCCAATTAATAAAAATGCTGGACTTGATCTGAAAAAACTTTCATTCCCAATTTCCAAGTTTGTGCCTAATAAAACACATTATTATCGAGTTAAATACAGAGATCATAATTTAAGATGGTCAGTCTGGTCAACTGCATTTCCATTCAACACACCAACAGATGTTGATGATTTGCAGCTCCCAACTGAATTTGCATTATTTCAAAATTACCCGAATCCATTCAACCCAGCTACTACAATCAACTATCATATTCCTAAAACAAGTCACGTTAGCTTGAAAGTATATGATATCCTTGGAAAAGAAGTAGCAGTTCTTGTTAATGAAGTAAAATTACCGGGTAAATATCAGATCAATTTTGATTCTAATTCAATTTCAAAAATTAAATTAGCGAGCGGTGTTTACATTTATAGAATGATCGCTGAAGGTTTTTCATTTACTAAAAAATTAGTTGTGATGAAATGATTTCTTAACTACTACATAATTCAGCCCCTCCCTGAGAAAGCCTTCCTTGTAGTTTTGTGGAGGGCTTTTTTTTCGAGTTCGTATTTAAATTATTTTATAATAGAATTCAATAAAATTGTAGTGATTATTCATTCAAATAAGTTTACAATATTTTCCGATTCATTATACATCATTTAATTCACTTTAATTTACAATTACGTTTTTATAAATTGACAATTGAATTACAAAAACACTTGAGGAAAAAATGAAAAGACTGATTTTATTGTTGATGATAACACTATCTGCATTCCATCTAAATGCTCAAAATAAAAGAACGCTAAATGTAGAAGATTTATGGAATATGAAGAGGATTGGTTCTTATGACGTAACCCCAGATGGAAAGACCATTGCATTTGCAATAACTACTTACAGTATGGAGGCAAACAAAGGCAATACAGATATCTGGATGATAGATTCCGATGGAAAAAATTTACGTCCTTTTAAAAATACTGAGGTAAATGAAAGTGATCCTAAGTTTACTCCTGACGGAAAGAAAATTGCATTTTCAAAAAAAGGAAATTATTGGATCTGCGATTTGGATGGATCAACCGAAGTACAGCTAACTAATCTTTATTCCGGCGCTTCGGGTTTGGTCTGGTCCAATGATGGAAAGAAAATTTTATTTGTTTCTTCTGTTTATCCAGACTGCGCAACACAAGAATGTAATGAGCAAAAAGATAAAGCCGCTGAAGAAAGCAAAGTAAAAGCAAAAATTATAACTGAACTTATGTATAAAACATGGAATGATTGGCGCGGCGATAAACGCAGCCATCTCTTTTTGTACGATCTCGAATCGAAAGAATATTTTGATTTAATGCAAGGAAGCACTTCAGACTGTCCGCCCATTGATTTAGGAAGTTCTCAAGATTATTCTTTTTCACCCGATGGAAAAGAAATTGCATTTGTAATGAATACAGATAAAATGCTTGCAGCAAGTACTAACAATGATATCTTTATAATTAACATTGGAGATGTGAAAAAAAATTCGGTTACACCTATCAAAAAAATCTCAAAAAGTTTAGGAAACGATAACCAGCCAGTTTATTCGCCAGATGGAAAATATATTGCATTTCGTTCGATGGCTCGTGCTGGATTTGAAGCTGATAAACAAACTATTGTTTTATATAACCGTTTAAATGGAGAGTTGAAAAATATCTCCGATAACCTTGATATTTCTATTGGTCAGATTGTGTGGACTCCAGATAATAAATACATTTTTTACGATGCTGCAAACGAAATTAATAATTCTATCTACAGACTTGATATATCAAATGGAAATAATCTTTTATTCGTTAAGGAATCTGTTAACAACGACATGAAAATATCTAAAGACGGGCAGACAATTTTCTTTAAACGACAAAAGTCATCTGTACCTTATGAAATCTTCTCTCTTAAAACAAAGGGAGGAGGAAGTGAACAATTAACAAATATTAATCAGGAGTTGTTAAGTCAGATTACTTTTGGAGAGCTTAATACCTTTTGGAGCGATGGTGCAGAAGGAGCTAAAGTCCAATCGATAATAATAAAACCCCCTTTCTTTGATGCAAATAAAAAATATCCGATGATGTTTTTGATCCATGGAGGTCCTCAAGGTCATTGGACTGATGATTTTCATTATCGCTGGAACACACAAATGTTTGCAGCAAAAGGATATGTTGTTGTTGCAACAAATCCAAGAGGCAGCACCGGGTATGGACAAAAATTCACTGACGAAATTTCTGGCGACTGGGGAGGAAAAGTATATATAGATTTAATGAACGCGTATGATTATGCGCTAAAGAATTTCAATTTCATTGATCCAAAAAATACTTTTGCTTCTGGCGCATCTTACGGCGGATATATGATCTCATGGATTCTCGGGCACACTGATCGATTCAATGCTTTAATTTGTCATGCCGGAGTTTATAATTTGGAAAGTATGTATGGTGGAACTGAAGAATTGTGGTTTCCAGAATGGGAGTTTCAAGGTACTCCTTGGGAAAATAGAGCGATGTATGAAAGATGGTCGCCGCACAGATATGCAAATAATTTCAAAACACCTACTTTAGTTGTTCATGGTGCTTTTGACTTTAGAGTACCAGAAGGACAAGCGTTTGAACTTTTTACAACTTTGCAGAGAAAAGGTGTTCCAAGTAAATTTTTATATTTCCCGGATGAGTATCATTTTGTTGTAAAACCTCAAAATGCCCGTCTTTGGTGGAAAACAGTTTTTGAATGGTGCGAGCAATTCAAGAAAAATTAAAGGAATAGAAAAATGAATTACGAACTTGATGAATTTGAAGAAAAGTATGACTCACTAGAAAAAGTAGAAGATGCTGAAAACAAGGTTGAAGAAAGATTGTGGGATAAATTAGAGCGAGTTGGTAAAAAAATAAATTTTGCAAAAGATGTTAAAGCGCTCTATAAATACATGCGAGATAAATACGTACCATGGTATAGAAAATCAATTGTTGTTGGAGCGTTGATTTATTTTATTAGTCCAATTGACACTATTCCGGATTTAGCTCCTTTAGTTGGTTATCTTGATGACCTTGGAGTAATTACTGCAGTTATGAAATTTCTTGGGAGTGAATTAATTCCATACTATGATAATTAGTAACTATTTTTCATTTAACACTAAAAAATATCATGAGAAAATTTAACATCGGTTTATTCTTAATTTTATTTTATTTCTATGGCTGCTCAGCTTCAAATTATCCGCCACTTCGCGTTGTTGAAAAGGTTGAGGTTGATAAATATCTTGGTAAATGGTACGAGATTGCACGGCTTCCTTTTACCCAGCAAGATGGCTGTTCTTGTACAACTGCTGAATACGAATTGATAGATTCTACAACTTTACGTGTAGTAAATAAATGCATTAAGGAAAGAGAAATGGATGACGCTGAAGGGAAAGCTTTTATAGTTGCCGGAAGTAATAATGCAAAACTTCGTGTTCAATTTTTCTGGCCTTTCAGAGGAGATTATTGGATTATAGAACTTGATGAGAATTACCAATATGCAGTTGTTGGAACTCCAAGCAGAAAATACATGTGGATACTTTCACGTAATAAAACTCTAGATGAAGAAATTTATAAATTATTACTTGAGAAATGTAAAACTAAAGGATTTGATGTAACTAAATTGATAAAGACAGAACAAGATTGTTAAACTGCTAATACTTTTTTAATCCAATACTAAACCCTTCTATTTGAAGGGTTTTTTTTATTTCTTCAATCAGTAATAATGAATTTTCAGTATCACTATGAATACATATAGTCTGTGCGTTAATTTTAACTTCTTCTCCAGTTACAGAGAGTACTTTTCCATGTTTAACAATTGACAGCACTTGTTCCGCGGCTTTTTTTGGATTTGTAATCAAAGCATCAGAAAATTTTCTCTTTCTAAGTGTTCC
>VGVY01000128.1 GCA_016873835.1 Ignavibacteria bacterium | reverse complement strand
TTAATCCGAGCTGGCGATGAATTTTTAGAACTTGGTAATGGTGTAATGATAGAAACAAAAAAAGCTAGTATAATTGATTTAGTTGAATACTATGATATTAATTTGATGAATCCAAAAGTATTGATTGGATTGTTTATTGGCTCGATGATGGCATTCTTATTCTGTGGATTAACAATGAATGCAGTTGGACGTGCAGCTTCAAAAATGGTTGATGAAGTAAGAAGACAGTTTAAAGAAATAACCGGAATTCTTGAAGGCAAAGCTGAACCGGACTATGCACGATGTGTTGAAATTTCTACAAGAGGTGCACAAGTTGAAATGATTCTTCCTTCTAGCTTGGCTATTGCAGTTCCAATTATCACTGGATTGATTTTTGGAGTTGCCGGTGTAATGGGATTATTGACTGGTTGTTTAGCAAGTGGATTTGTACTTGCTATATTTATGGCAAATTCTGGTGGTGCTTGGGATAATGCAAAAAAATATATTGAAGAAGGTCATTTGGGAGGTAAAGGATCAGACAGCCATAAAGCAGCAGTTATTGGCGATACTGTTGGTGATCCTTTCAAAGATACATCTGGACCAAGTTTAAACATATTAATAAAACTAATGAGTATGGTTGCTATCGTTATGTCGGGATTTATTGTTGTATATAATTTGCTTTAATAAATAGAGGTGTAAAAAATGAAAAGGTTGTTTGCCTTATTACTTATTTGTCTAAGTAGTTATGTAGTTGCTCAGCATGAAACCGAAACCAGTTCTTCTGTACCGGAGTTAACTTCGTATCATGATGTGATTTATAAAATGTGGCATAATGGTTGGCCAGAAAAGGATATTCCACTTTTGAAATCACTAGCAAATGATGTAAAAGATGGATATAGTAAAATCAAAAATGTTAAGCTATCAGGAATTTTACGAGACAAAAAAGAAAACTGGGAGAAAGGTGTTATAAAATTAGGAGACTATGTTGAAGAATATTTATCTACTTCATCAAAAAATGATTCTGTTGGTTTGTTGAATGCTACTGAAAAGCTCCACACACAATATGAAATGCTGGTTAGAGTAATAAGACCCGTTATGAAGGAAGTAGATGAATTCCATCAAGTTCTTTATATGCTTTATCATTACTATTTACCAGAGTACAATTATGAAATGATTAAGCAGTCGGTGCTCGGGTTGAAGGCAAAATTTGAAACACTTGAAAAAGCTGAACTCCCAAAAAGACATGAATCAAAAAAAGAAAAATTTCTTGAAGTTAGAAATGAACTTGGAATGTCAGTTGCTAATTTTAATGTAATTGTAATGAAAGGTGATAACAAAGAATTGATAAGTGCGGCTGCTGAAATACTTCATTCAAAATATGAAGCGCTTGAAGGGATTTTTAAGTAATCTATTTTGGGGGCTGAATCGCCCCCATTTTTTTATTTATCTTCAACGCAGCTACAATTAACATCCAGTCTTGCTTTTTGAAATGCTTCTCTCCCTTCTTTAAAAGAAAACCATGCAATTAATAAAGCACCAAGGGAATCAATTCCACCAAATTTTGTTAATTCATATCCTACACTTGCCATTAATAATACTAAAGAAAGGTATAAACATGTTTTAGTGCAATTAGCATCTGCAATAATTGCATTCGAATTTAATGCATTTCCAACTTTTAGTTTGTAGTGGATTAAGATCCACATTGTGAAAATAGAGATACTTGATATTACAATTCCCCAGAAAGTTGTATCAGGTTTATGCGCTGTTGAAAAATTATAAATTGAAGTTATAACCAAACCAATTGTTAAAACATAAAAACCGCTCCCAGTAATTCTAAGAGCGGTTTTTTCAAATTTATCTCTGTGTATTTCACCAGAAGTCCTAATTCGTAAAATCATGTGCCAAATCCCAATACCCGAAATTACTTCTACAAATGAATCAACTCCAAATCCAAACAGTGATAATGTTTCATCCTCGAGTCCCAGTATTACTGAGAATGTCCCTTCGACCAAATTATAAATTACAGTTATAACCGCAAGAGCAAATGCAAATTTGTAGTATTTAACATTTGACACAAAATTTCTTTCACCAAAATTATCAGCCATATCTCTGCATATCATAAATACTTGAGATTATTGGAATAAGGATTGCAAAAAATGCTATTATTCCTACAACAATTAAAACAAGCATTATTATTATAAGGATTTTTATAATTCGATAATATTTTGCTTGAAGCTCAAATCCAATTCTTAATGCTTGAGAGCTGTTTGTAGTTTTGAATATTTCAAACTGATCTGCAGATTCACGCATTCTCATTCCAATGAAAATGTAAGGGATGCCAACTATCGCACCAACAATTGAAAGGCAACTAATGGCTCCATAGATGATAATAAACATTCCAACGAATCTCATATCTTTTACCATCTGCAAAAATGTCATTTGAAACATTGTTGGCGGAATGATTGTCGGCTCGGTGTTTGGCGGGGAATCTAAATTAATATTATCAAGGTGATCCATGTATTTCTCCTATTCATATTTAGAAGTAAATTAATTCTTAATAGTAATTTGTGAAATTACTTAACAAATTACATCAACTTTATTTAATATTATTTAATGACTCGGCAACCGCAATAATTGTTTTGTCTAAATCCTCTTTAGAATGAGCAGATGAAACAAAAAAAGCTTCAAACTGAGCCGGAGGGAAGTAAATTCCCTTTGATAGCATCTCATTAAAAAATTTTCCAAATAACTTTGTATCAGATTTTACAGCGGTGTTGTAATCTATAACGGGTTCTTCTGTAAAGAATAAAGTCATCATCGATCCGACACGATTAAGCTGGTAACTTTTTCCAGTTGCTTTAATTGCCCTCATTATTCCATTTTCTAAGTAGGAGGATTTTTCTTCTAAGACATTATATATCTGAGGATTCTCTTTAATATAATTCAGTGCAGCACAGCCGGCACTCATAGCAAGAGGATTGCCGCTCAATGTTCCGGCTTGGTAAACCGGTCCATTTGGAGAAATGATTTCCATTATTTCTTTTTTTCCGCCGTAAGCACCTACTGGCAATCCACCGCCTATTATTTTTCCAAAAGTTGTAAGATCAGGTGTAACTCCAAGAATTTCTTGAGCGCCGCCTTTTGCGAGTCTAAATCCAGTCATTACTTCATCAAAGATTAATATTATTTTTTCCTCATTACATATTGAGCGCAGTTTTTTGATAAATAAATCGTTAGATCGGATGGTCCCCATGTTTCCAACAACTGGCTCAATAATTATCGCAGCAATTTCATTTTTATTTTTAACTACTAGATTTTTTACAGATTCTATACTGTTTAAATCGGCGACCAAAGTATCTGCAGCATTACCTTTGGTTACACCGGGAGATGTAGGTACTCCGAATGTAAGTGCACCGCTTCCAGCTTTAATCAAAAAGAAATCTCCGTGACCATGATAACAGCCTTCGAATTTTATTATTTTTTCTTTGTTTGTAAACCCACGAGCAGCTCTGATTGCACTCATAGTTGCTTCTGTTCCGCTGTTGACCATTCTTACCATTTCGATTGAAGGAACTAAATCGCAAATCAACTTAGCCATTTCAACTTCTATTTCTGTCGGGGCACCGAAACTTGTTCCTGATTCTATGGCTGTTAATAATGCTTCTTTAATGAAGGATGGATTATGACCAAAGAGATGCGGTCCCCAGCTACCGATAAAATCAATATATTCATTTCCATCTACATCATATATCTTTGAGCCAATTCCTTTAGAAATAAATCTTGGCGTTCCTCCGACTGATTTGAAGGCTCGGACTGGAGAGTTTACTCCCCCTGGAATATAATTTTTAGCCTCTTCAAATAAATTTTTACTCTTT
Organism: Ignavibacteria bacterium; assembly: GCA_016873835.1. Taxonomy (GTDB): domain Bacteria; phylum Bacteroidota; class Ignavibacteria; order Ignavibacteriales; family Melioribacteraceae; genus DSXH01. Next base: position 954 of record VGVY01000128.1, on the reverse strand, counting down.
AATGTATTCAAATCATCTCCATCTTAGAAAAAGATTAATTATTGTCTAAAAATTTTGCAACATCTTTTGCAAAATATGTCAAAATCATATCAGCGCCAGCACGCTTAATTGCAATCAATGACTCAATCATAACACGTTCTTCATCAATCCAATTATTTTTTCCAGCGGCTTTTATCATCGCATACTCACCGCTAACTTGATAAGCAGCAGTTGGCATTCCAAATTTTTCCTTCACTCTATAAATGATATCCAAGTATGCACCGGCTGGTTTTACCATTATCATATCTGCACCCTCTTCAACATCGCTTTCGGCTTCTCTTAATGCTTCATTGCAGTTTGCAATATCCATTTGATGAGAACGGCGGTCTCCGAATGCCGGAGCTGATTCTGCAGCGTCTCGGAAAGGACCATAAAATCCTGATGCATATTTTACAGCATAGCTCATTATTGGTATATTTTGGAATCCCTTGTAATCTAATGCTTTGCGGATTGCATAAACACGTCCATCCATCATATCTGAAGGAGCGATAATATCTGCGCCGGCTTCTGCATGTGATACAGCTTCCTTTGCGAGTAATGAAACAGTTTTATCATTTAAAATATTTTCTCCTTGTAATACTCCGCAGTGACCATGCGAGGTATATTCGCATAGGCATACATCAGTAATAATTAAAAGTTTTTTTACATTTACTTTTATTGCTCTAATTGCTTGTTGAATAATTCCATTTGGGTCAAATGCACCGGAACCAACTTCATCTTTATGATTAGGAATGCCAAATAGAATAACTGCGGGAATACCGAGAGATTCAACTTCTTTACATTCTTCTACGACAAGATCTACAGACATTTGAAAAACGCCCGGCATAGATTTCACTTCTTTCTTTATTTTTTCTCCTGGTACAACAAACAGCGGATAAATCAAATCATTTTTTGTTAATGATGTTTCTCTTACCA
>VGVY01000127.1 GCA_016873835.1 Ignavibacteria bacterium | reverse complement strand
TTATACAAATTGGAACAAATTTAGTAAATGACCTATATGATTTCTTAGCCGGAGGTGATAAAAAAAATAGAGTTGGACCGCAAAGAGCTGTTGCTTCAGGATTAATTTCAGTACTTGAAATGCGAATTGGGATAATTATTTCTTTCGGACTAAGTTTTATTTTCGGACTCTACTTAGTTTATGTCGGAGGATTGTTCATTCTTTTGATTGGAGTATTATCTATACTTGCTGGGATTGCATATACTGCTGGACCGTTTCCTTTAGCATACAATGGTTTAGGAGATGTAGCTGTTTTAATTTTCTTTGGATTTGTAGGAACTGTTGGAACTTATTATGTACAAGCGTTTGAAATTAACGGTTTGGTCTTTTGGTCATCAGTTCCGGTTGGAGCATTAATTACAAACATTCTTGTAGTTAATAATTATAGGGATAGAGAAGAAGACCGTTTGAATGGTAAAAATACTTTAGCAGTAATTTTTGGTGAAAGATTTACACGAATTCAGTATTTGATTTTTACAATTATTTCTTATGCAATATTAATTGTCGTCTTTTTTACATTCAAAAAAAGTTTCTTTGTATTCCTACCGTTCTTAAGTCTACCTCTTTCAATTAAATTAGTTAAAATGATTTATGCATTCAAAGGGAAAGAACTGAATAAAACTTTAGAATTAACTGCAAAACTATCTGCGATATACGGATTGCTTTTTGCCGTAGGAATTCTTTTATGACGATAAAAGATTTTAAATCAACACATTTTAGTATCGATCTTAAAACACAATTCCAATCTTCTAAACAAACTCTGAACAAAAGATCTGGATTCATCATATCAATGACAGATGAACTGGGTAATATCGGAATAGGTGAATGTTCCCCCCTCCCGCAGTTCAGCAAAGAATCTATTGAACTGGCAAGCAATAATTTGAACGAACTTAAATTAAGATTATCTAAAGTTCAGGTAATGCCTGATTTACTTGCCATTAGCAATCAATTCTCCGCTTATGATCTTACTTCATCTGTTCACTTTGCTTTTGAACAAGCGATACTTAGCATTTTGATCTCACGAAACAGAAATACAAACTTACTAACTGAAAATTTTGGTGAAGTTCAACCACAAATAAATGTAAACGCAGTGGTGGGATTTGATAGTACTGAAAATATTTTACATAAAATAAGCGAAAAAATTGATTCTGGTTACAGTACTATTAAAGTTAAAGTGGGCCGCCCTAACTTTGACGACGATTTTGAACTAATAAAACAAATCAGATTGAAATTTGGCAATAGTATATTTATTCGCTTGGATGCAAGCGGTAAATGGAACATTGATACAGCAAAACAATATTTAAATTTATTATCTGAATTTAATATTCAATATATCGAAGAACCTTGCAGTGGATTCAGCTCACTGCAAAATGTTGCCAATAATTCGCGAATTCCAATAGCTGTGGATGAATCAATCCGTTCCATTACCAATGCTGTTTCAGTTATTAATGATTCCAAAATTGAATTTATTGTTTTAAAGCCTATGATTTTAGGTGGAATTGTTTCAACTCTTCAATTAATTAAAACAGCAGAATCAAAACACAAAAAAATAATAATATCATCATCTTTTGAAAGTGCCGTTGGAAAAAGTGCTCTAGTCTTACTAGCGGCAAGTTCAAAACACAATTTAGCTCATGGGCTTAGTACTTCTGAATTATTTGTAAATGATGTTTGCGAAGATCACTTTCCGGTTTTAAATGGAAAAATTAAATTTGATGAGCAGAACTACCCTCCAAAATTTTTGCTGTACTAAATATGATCCATGTTTCAAATAATAAAAACTGGCTTGAAGAAGTTGCTGAAGTTATCCCATCAAAAAAATATTTGCATGATAATAACGCACAAATAAATTTTTTCGAGCTTTACAATACCGTAATAAATATTGCTTCTCAATTAAACTTTTCTGGAGTTGCCGAAAAAGATAAAGTTGGAATTTTATGCGAAAACAAAAAAGAATTTGTAGAATTAGTTTTTGCGCTATGGTTAATTGGTGCCATCCCAGTCCCAATGAACATTCGAAATACTGCAGCAGAAATTTCGGATTCGATTAATATAATTAATATTAAGCATCTTTATATTCACAAGGAATTGAAAGATAATTTCAATTTTGAAGCGAACTCATTACAAAATTATTTCCCAATTGAAGCAAGTAGTGCAAAACAGAATTTAGTTCTTCCGTCTTTTTCGTTAAAAAATATAGCACTAATACTATTTACTTCAGGAAGCACAAAAAAAGCTAAAGCAGTGGTCCATACATTCAACAGTTTATTTGAAAGTACAATGCTGACCGTCCAATTTTCAAATCTTTCTGAAAATGATAAATGGCTGGCTTCGCTCCCCTTTTATCACATTGGCGGATTCATGATTATTGTTCGCTCACTAATTACTGGTTCCTCCTTATTTATTCCAGAAGGCTTGAAGACTAAAAATATTGTTAGTGCGATGAAACTTTATAACCCAACTCACATTTCGCTTATTGAAACGGTGTTGCAAGATATTTTGAAAAATAGTTTAAAGCCTAACAGTGAATTGAAACAACTGTATCTCGGCGGCGGACCCTTATCAACTAAATTATGTGAAAAAGCTATTTCAAAAGGATTTCCAATTTGCAAAGTTTATGGATCAACTGAAACTTGTTCAATGATTTCAGGGCTGCAACCAGACAAAAATCCAACAAAACTTAATTCAGTTGGATTACCTTTAGGCGATACACAGATTAAAATAGCTGATAGTAATGGAAATATTCTTGGTGCAAATCAGATAGGTGAAATCGCTATAAAAAGTAAAAGTAATTTTATAGAATATTATAACGAGGATGAGCAAACTAAATCAGCTCTAAAAGACGGGTATTATTATTCAAGTGATTATGGATTCTTAGATTCTGATGGTTATTTGTATATCGAAAATCGCCGAGAAGATATTGTCATAACCGGCGGTGAAAACGTAAATATAACAGAAGTTGAAGATGCCATTCTAAATATTCCAGAAATTAATGATGCCTTTGTATTTGGTGAAGATGATGAAACTTGGGGACAAATTATCTGCGGAGCAATTGTATTAAATATTGAGATTGATAGTGAAACTTTAATAAAAACACTTAAAAAATCGTTAGCTGGTTATAAGATTCCAAAGAAGTTTTATTTTGTTACGGAAATTCCACGGAGCGAATTAGGAAAAGTTTTAAGAGAAAGATTGTTCTCAAGTCTTAAGTCAAATGAGGCTTGAGCTTATTATATAATTCTTCAGGCAATTCTGATTTTTCAAATTTTTCTTTTTCAACACAAACATGCACCGTTTTTGCAGCCGCAACCTCAACATTGTTGTTAACAAATGAATAACTTAATTCAAACGAACTCTTTTTCAAATTAGTTACAATAACTTTAACATCTAAATCGTCCCCAACTTTAATCGGTTTTATGTAATTCGCTTCAGCATGTACAATTGGCAAAACATAATCATTATCGAAAAAATAATTTTTTTCTGTTTTTATGTTGAGCATCAACTCTTCATAAGCGGTATGTGCAAACCGAAACAGATTTGCATAAAAGATGATACCAGCTGGATCGGCATCAAAAAAATTTACTGTTATTTTTGTATTAAACATTATTTCAGCTCATTTATTACATTCAAATTTATAAAACTTCTTATGAATTATCAGTTAATAATTCCATTCACAAAATTATACTTAAAAACTTTTGTATATTTTCAATAACCAACAATTGAATTCATGAACAAGATAATATTTCTCATACTTATAGTTGGGTGTTCAACATATGCTCAAGAAATCCGCAGAGAACATTACCCTAATGGAAAATTAAAATCAGAAGGTTTTTTTGAAAATGGTTTAAAGAGCGGTTTATATAAAGAATATTATGATAATGGACAGATTTGGAAAGAATGGTTTTTTGAAAATGGGAAAGAAGAAGGAGTTTCAACTTGGTATTTTGAAGATGGCACAAAAAGTATGGAATGGAATTACAAAAATGGTATGCTACAAGGTTTATCAAAATGGTTTTATGAAACCGGTGAATTGTGGGCAGAACCAAATTATGAGAACGATATCCAAGAAGGATTCAATAAAACTTATTACAAAACTGGTGAACTTTTAGCGATTTGGAATTACGAAAACGGAAAGCTGAATGGCATCTCAAAAATATTTTTTGAAAATGGAAAAGTGGAAGTTGAAAGAAATTATGTTGATGATAAACTGGAAGGGATCAGCAAAGTATATTATGACTTTGGAATTGTTGCACTTGAAGCCAATTATAAAAATGACCAGCTTGATGGAACTTCCTATTTCTATTATCCAGACGGATCAATTAAAGTTGAAGACACTTATGAAAAAGGTCAAATTGTAAAACGTGTTCGTTACGATATTGGAGGGAAGTTTGATAAGATAGAAGAAAGCTTTACTGAGTTTTATGATGAAGGAACAATGAAAGCACAACTTTATTTTAGAGAAGGAAAGCTTCATGGAAATATTATTTATTATTACCCCAGCGGATCATTAAGGGCAAATTTAATCTATGAAAATGGAATACTTGAAGGCCCATGCAAGTATTATTACGATGGTGGAATTCTTGCAGAAACAGCTTTTTACATTAATGGGAAGAAAAATGGATTATCAATTAAATATAGTACGGATGGAATCAAAACTAGTGAAGACAATTACAATGATGATCTACTTGAAGGAAATTCAAAAACGTTTTATAAGTCGGGCGAGCTTTACTCAGAACGAGTTTTTAGAAATGGTAAATTAGAAGGTAGTGTTATTTCATATTATAAATCCGGACGATTACTTGCTGAAGAAAATTATAAAGAAGGACTTCGAGAAGGAATTTCAAGA
>VGVY01000126.1 GCA_016873835.1 Ignavibacteria bacterium | reverse complement strand
GTTTCTTCAGCTTATTCGTTGTATGATTATCAAATAGCATGGGAACTTGGCGGTGAATATGCTTACAATAATTTAAACGAACGAGCAAGAAAAAGGGGTATTAGACTTGCAAGCGATATGGTGCCAAACCATACTGGAATTTATTCAAAATGGACTATTGAACATCCAGAATATTTCATTCAATCAACTTATCCGCCATTTCCAAACTATAGATTTAGCGGACCAGATTTATCTGATGATCCTTCAGTTCAAATAAGAGTTGAAGATGGATATTGGAGTAGAAGTGATGCAGCCGTAATTTTCCAACGAATTGATAATCATTCCGGAGTTGTAAGATATATTTATCACGGAAACGATGGAACAAATATGCCGTGGAATGATACTGCACAGTTAAACATGATTCGTGCTGAGGTTAGAGAAGCAGTGATACAAAAAATATTTGAAGTAGCACGCAAGTTTTCGATCATCCGTTTTGATGCTGCAATGACTTTAACAAAGCGTCACTTTTCAAGACTTTGGTTTCCACAGCCTGGTAAGGGTGGAGACATCCCTTCCCGTGCTGATTATGCAATGACACAGCAAGAATTTGATCAATTATTTCCGGAAGAATTTTGGCGTGAAGTTGTCGATAGAATAAACACTGAAATCCCAGATACGCTTTTACTTGCGGAAGCTTTTTGGTTAATGGAAGGATATTTCGTTCGTTCATTAGGGATGCATCGTGTTTATAATTCAGCGTTTATGCACATGTTGATGAAAGAAGAAAATGCAAAATACCGGGATTTAATTTCTAATACTCTTGAATTCGAACCGGAAATTTTAAAACGCTATGTAAATTTTATGAGCAATCCAGATGAAGAGACTGCAATTAAGCAATTCGGAACAGACGACAAATATTTTGGAGTCTGTATTTTAATGGTAACTCTTCCGGGTTTGCCAATGTTTGCACACGGACAAATTGAGGGTTATCATGAAAAGTATGGAATGGAATATCAGCGCGCATATTATCATGAAGCACCAAATCAATGGCTTGTCAACCGGCACATAAGAGAAATTTTTCCTTTGATGAAAAAGAGATATTTATTTAGTCAGGTTACAAATTTTTGGCTGTTTGATTTTTATGATTCTCATGGAAACTTGAATGAAAATATTTTTGCATTTTCAAACAGCGAAAGAGGCGAGCGTGCATTAATTTTATTTAATAATAAATATCAAAATGCATCTGGGAACATTTTTCGATCTTCTCCAAAATTGATTTTTTCCGATGGTAAAAAAGAATTGCAGACTAAAACACTTGGCCAAGCACTTGGTGTAAATCCCACTTTACAACATTATTACATTTATCGTGAACATATATCCAATCTTGAATACTTAAAATCCGGTAGTGAGATTGCTTTCGATGGATTCCGGGTAGAACTTGATGCGTTTAAGTATTTGGTCTATTTGGATTTCCGTGATGTATACGATAGTGAAGGTGAATATGAAAAACTTGCCAGAAAATTGCATGGTAACGGCGTACCTAGTATTCCAAAAGCTTTGGCTGAGATGAAACTTGAACCGGTACATTCAGCGTTTGAAAAAATATTTGATGAAGAAACTATTCAAAAATTTATCGAAGAGATTGTTTTAGGTGGAAAAGAAATTTCGAATGGATGCTGCCAGGTTCTAACAAAAAAATATAATCGATTAACAAAAGCTATTATTAATCATTTCGTACTGGGCAAGGATAGTAAAGACAATATAAATGCATTTTCTAATTTGATTAATGAAGTGAAAGAGAAGTCTTCTTTAATCAACAGTAATTTGTCTTTTAAACCGGATTCAATTCATAGAAATAATTATCATCCTTATGTATTAAGTACCGAATCGGACTACAAAGAGAATTCAACTTTGCTGCTTCTATATATTGTTATTTCTAATCTGAAAAATTTATTTGATGGCAATTGTGAACTCAACCCGGATAATTTTATTGAGAAAATGATTTTGAGTACACCAATTAAAAATATTCTTAAACGGCTCGGCAAAGGGAAAAATGAGGTAGAAAAAGAGATTCTTCTTTTAAGTATTTTATTAGAGTTTGGAGGGCAATCTGATTTCATTTTCGAAGATGAAAAAAATATTTCGGAAAAAGTAAAAATGGAAAATTTAGATTTTAAAATTGAGTCACCTATTCAACAATTATTAGAATTAGAGTCAGTTAAATTATTCCTTGGTGTAAATCAATACGAAGGAGTTGCATATTACAACAAAGAAAGTTTTGATGAACTGTTGAGCTGGTTATTCTCATTTCAAATGATTTCCGGTAAATCTGCAGAAGCAGATTTCGTAACCGAAATGAAAAGGAAATTAAACCGCTATCTTGAGTTAGAAAGATTTTCATATGAATCTAATTTTGTACTTGAAAGATTAGTAGAAAAGATTATTTTATTGTAAGATACAATTTGTTTTATTTAAACTTATGACTTTAGATTTATTAAAACTTCATCAATACCTAAATTCTGTTGCTGTTGATTCTATTACTCATTCTCAATTGACTGATCTGGTTAAGATCTCTTGATTAATAATTCAATCCTATATTATAAATTATCGTTCAAATGTAATGCAGCTAATTAATAGGAATGGAATAACAATAATAGATTTAGCATATGATTGTATCGCAGATGCTTTCGGAAGGAATAAAGAATTAAAATTTTATTCTATTAATCAATTCATAAATTCATTAAGAGACAGCGTAGAAATAATTGAGCCAGCAAATCTTTTTCTTGCTTACAAGAGTTATCTAATAAAAATTGCTAATGCTCAGTTATCAAAATTGTATGCACAAACAGATCCAATTGGGGCTAAAATACTAAGAAATATTAAAGAAACAGTTGGTCAATCGAACAAACTCAGAATCACGAGAGATTTGAAAGGATTAAAGATAGAAGTAAAGAATTACGAAAGAAAAAATAACAATCCTGATTTCCCCATTGAACAATTATTACTGAATATTGAGAGAAATAATAGAACGCTTCAAACGTCAGAATTGCTTAAGCATATTTATAATACTTTGGAAAAGCAATCCGAGTTTAAGAAAAGTGTTTATCTTTTTGATGTTGTTCTTCTTTTTAAGAATTACTTTAATTCAGAGTATAATTATGATTATGAAATCGATGAAAGTTCTCTACTTTCAAAAATCGATGGGGATTGTTTCGAAGAATATGAAATTCAAAACCTCAGACAGAAAGTTGAATATTTCATAAAAGAAAAAATTATGATCAATTACTTTCTGAAAGGGAAGTTAAACAAAGTAGAAGCAGAAGCTATCTTTTTTACAATGAATGATATAATCTGTGATTGGTGCTCTGGAATTATATCTAAAAATTCCATTTATGAATATTTAAAAAATCACTTTAGCATCAGCCATGAATTGTATCTTAAAAATTATAGAACAAAGATTGAATACCTTGTAAAACTTGCCAGAGAAGAATTTGCAAATTATATGCTACAAGAATTATAGTTTTCTGCATAATTGAATAGATGAGTTAATTATAATTATAAGAAAGGATTTTAATGGATGGCTTATATCAACGAATATGATTTAGAACTTTTTCTGCTAAACAGCAGTGAACAATCTGAAAAAGAAAGAGATTTTATTCTAAAGCATCTTTCCGAGTGTTCGGCGTGTGCAGACAATTTTAATAAGATCAAAGAATTCTATGCATTTATCGAAACAAATATTCATGCTGAAGAAAAAGAAGATGAAACTTTAGCAAATAAAATTCTTGGCTCAAATACTCTTCCGTATGAAAATAAAACATTGAATGAACATAACAGAGCTGTAAAAGTGTACGATGGGAAATATGAGATTATCGAATCAAAAAAAGATTCACTAGTTAGAAGGGCAATAGAATTAATAAGAATTTATCCATATCGTTTTTCTGGCTCACTGGCATTTGTCGGTTTATTAATTGCTCTTTTTCTTTTCACAAAAAAACCAGAAACAAAATATATTAACCCAACCTTGGCAGTTATTAAGGACAATGTATTAACTGTTTATAACGAAATGGGTGATTTGATGTGGAAAAAAGGTGTACCGGGAATGGTTGATTTTAGAACAGACTTACCAGTTGATAGTCAAATTCTACAATTTGGATCCAGAGAGTTATTACTTGATGACTTAGATGGTAATGGAATCAACGAGTTATTGATAGCTGGTAAACATCCAGGACTAGGAAGTTTTGCGAGTGATACACTTTATTGTTTTGACCCGTCAGGGAAATTAGTTTGGAAATATGGTTGTGGTTCATTCAGAAGTTTTAATACTCCACGATGGAAACACAATAATTGGTTTATTAATGATTATTTTACTGTTAATACAGCTACAGGGAAAAAAATGTTTGTTGTTGCAAGTACAAATTTTGCACCTACAAAAATTTTTGAATTGGATTTTATTACGGGTAATATTAAACAAGAATTTTATAACTCAGGTGGTATTTCTGCTACCAAATTATTTGACATTGATGATGATGGCTATGAAGAAATAATTCTGGGTGGTATAAATAACGCATTTAGTTGTGCTTTTGTTGCAGTATTTAAACCCGATAGTGTATTCGGTTTTAGTTATTCAACAGAGGTTTTTATTCCAAAGGAATTACAAAAAAATTCTGCTTTGAAATACATACTTTTTCCGACAACAAATTACTTAAAAGCTGTAAGTCGTACTGATTATAATATGGTTGAGCAATTTTTTGTATCAAAAGAAGAGAAAACAATAACTGCATATATTCAAGAAGCTCCAGGTGGTTTGCCAAATATTTTTGGTGCTGTGTTATATAATTTTGATTTGCAATGGAATGTTAGAGGAATAGTATTAGCAGATAATTTTATAGCAAATTATAATCGTTTATTCGATCAAGGCAAAGTTAAAGAACCGCTTGATAGTAATTATACAAAAAAACTTGCAGAAGGAGTAAGATACCTTAAATAAAGTAAGGGCATCT
>VGVY01000125.1 GCA_016873835.1 Ignavibacteria bacterium | reverse complement strand
GAAAAGTTTGATAGTTTTGAGCAGGTGAAAATGCATGTTGAGCAATCAATAATGATCTACAATACTAAGCGACCACATTTAAGTTGTTCAATGTTAACACCAAAAGAAATGCATCAGCAAGACTCAATACAAATTAAAAAATGGAATAAAAAATACCTCTCTGCTACGCAGAGAGGTGCATAAATAACAGTCAACCTTTTTTAGGACGACTCATGTTTTTTTATAAAACTAGATTATAATTTTGAGAATCTTTTGGCTACTTCATCCCAATTAACAACATTCCACCAAGCTGAAATGTAGTCAGGACGTCTATTCTGATAATTTAAATAATATGCATGCTCCCAAACATCTAAGCCAAGAATTGGCGTACCCTTAACATCTGCAACATCCATAATTGGATTATCTTGATTTGGGGTAGAAGAAACAACTAATTTTCCATTTGAATGAACCAACCATGCCCAACCAGAACCAAACCTAGTTGCAGCAGCATTATTAAATTGTTCTTTGAAAGCTTCAAAAGAACCGAAACTACCAGTGATTGCATCTTTAAATACGCCAGTTGGCTCTCCTCCTTTTTGCGGACCCATAATTTCCCAAAACAAACTATGATTGTAATGTCCACCTCCATTATTTCTAACAGCAGCTGGCAATTTTGAAATATTAGAGAATAATTCTTCTAGAGATTTTCCACTCATTTCTGAGTTTTCAATTGCTTTATTCAGATTATTGACATATGCAGCGTGATGTTTTCCATGATGAATTTCCATTGTTCGTGCATCGATATGCGGTTCTAAGGCATCGAATGCATAAGGTAATTTTGGTAATTCAAATTTACTCATTATAGTACTCCTATTATTATAAGTTTTTGTCTTTGATTGAATATAGGAAATGCTTGCAATAGTGATAATTCCAAGTGAATTGATAAACTTACGCCGGTTCATTAAACACCAAATGACTCTCCACAACCACAAGTTTTTGTTGCATTTGGGTTATTAAAAATAAAACCCTTTCCATTAAGTCCATCACTGAAATCTAAAGATGTACCACTTAAGTAGAAAAGACTTTTGACATCAATAAAGAGTTTAACTGTAGATTTCTCAATTACAACATCGCCTTCATTTGGCTCAGCATCAAATCCTAACGTGTAGGTTAAACCAGAACACCCACCTCCTTTAACACCAATTCTTAAACCAAATGTTTCGGGGATGTCATTCTCTTCTTTTATTCGTAAGACTTGTTTTATTGCCTTTTCGGTAATATCTATTTCTTGATTCAAGGCCGTTTCGTTATTTATCATAGCATTCCTAACTACTATTTTGACTTGTATTATCTATAACAACATTTTTAAAGGAATAATTCACTTTCCATGAATTTTTTGAAATCCTTTTCAAAACTTCTTTTTCCTCTAAAAAAGATGTAAGATCACGTGCTATTTTTTCTGCTTCAGAGTTGGACATTTCACGAAGATTCTTTTGAAAATAATTTCTGAGTGAATATTGAACATCCCTTAAAAAAATATTCGAATTGTTGAACACGGGATATTTTTCTTTCATAAAATTCAAGAAAATTTCATAATTGCTTTTAAGATTTGATAAGTAATCCATATTGTTTCCTTAATTAGATTTAAATTTTTCGAAGAGATAGTGAGGGCAAAACTATTCTTTCAATTATTTACTAGAAAAAAGTATGAAAGGTTTTTCAAAAAGACAAATTTGATAATTATATTCCAAGTATGACAATACAATCTTTTGCGAATTCAACTAATGGCTGAAAATATACACCAAATATTAAAACTGGTACAACCAATACTAAAAGCAGAATTGCATTACTTGTAGAAGGAATTATGCTTGGTGTTGATGCAGTGGCTTTTACTAGATACATATGTTTTAAAACTCTAACATAATAATATAGTGAAACAACTGAATTAAGAAGTGCAATTATTGCTACTGCAATCATTTTAGCGTCAACTAATGCAATAAACAAATATAACTTTCCAATAAAGCCGGCAGTAGGGGGTAAGCCCGTTAAAGAAATAAGAAAAATTGCTAGAGAAACACTAAGTAATGGGGAAGTAAATCCTAAGCCATTATAATCATCAATCTCTTCGGAATTTATTTTATTTGCGATTAACATTACAACTAAAAATGCACCGAGATTCATCAGAAGATAAATCATGAAGTAAATTAGAATTGCAATTAATCCTTGGTTTGACAATACAACTAATCCAAGCAGCATATATCCGGCATGCGCAATGCTGGAATAAGCAAGCATTCTTTTTAAATTGTTTTGCCAAAGAGCAGAAAAATTTCCAAGTGTCATTGTAAGAATTGATATTACTACTAAAATAGATTGCCAATCAAATACTTCAATTAAAGACCAAAATCCTTCATTTGTTTCATACGATACAAAAACAGTTTTTACAAATCGTATTAAAAGCGCAAAACCAGCAGCTTTGCTAGCAACGGATAAAAATGCAGTAATTGTTATTGGAGCTCCTTCATAAACATCAGGAGTCCAGAAGTGAAATGGTGCTGAGGAAATTTTATAACCAATACCGGCAAAAATTAAAATTGTAGCAAATGATAGTGTGAAAAGATTTATGTGCGGATTTTGAATTAGAGTATTTATTATATAAAGATTTGTGCTGCCGGTTAATCCATAAACCAAAGAAATTCCAAATAACATCAGACCAGAAGAAACCGCTCCATATAATAAATACTTCAATGAAGCTTCACTATTTCGGTCGCGCAGTTTTGTAAATCCAGCTAGAACATAAGAAGAAAGTGAAAGTAATTCTAATGAAAGATATATTAGAATCAAATCAGTTGCTGTAATCATAAAAAACATGCCGAGTATCATTCCATAAATCAAAGCATAATATTCGCCAATTCTATCTGTTGTTTTTTGGATCTCATCTGAAGCAAGAGATAAAAGAACTATGATAAAAGAACTCACAATAACAATTAATTTAAAAAATACTCCAAAAGAATCAACTGCGAGCATTCCGAAAGATCTTGCTGTGTGAGTAGCGGTAGAAAATGCAAATCCAATATAGTTAAACTGATTAATTACAAAAATAGCTGTAACTAATATTCCAGTGCCGGCAATAAATGGAATTATTTTTTTATTCGTATGGAAAATTAAATCTGCAATAACTAAAACAATTAATGCAATAGATAAAACAATTTCTGGAATAATTAAATTAATTGATTGATATAAATTTGCAAGTTCCATTTAATTACTTATAATCCGCTTAGTGATGAAACATTAAAACCAGTATTTACAAATTGCACTAAAGTGTTAACCGATGTGTTCATTAAATCCAGCATTGCAGATGGATAAATGCCTAAGAAAATAATTATTATTGAAAGGGGTATGAACATAGCATATTCTCTAAACTCAAGGTCGGTTAATGATGCCCATTTTTCGTTCAATGGCCCAAAGAATATCCTTTGTAAAGTCCACAACATGTAACCAGCGCCTAACAAAATTCCAAGAGTTGACAACATAGTTAGTACACGAATACTTTCAACACCAAAAGCACCAACAAATACAAGTGCTTCAGAAATAAATCCGCTCATGCTTGGTAATCCTATCGCTGCAAAGAATGCTACTGTTACAAATCCAGTGTAAACTGGCATTTGCGAAGCCAATCCTCCAAAATCATTCAAACCTCTTGTATGAGAACGATCGTAAATTACACCAACAATTAGGAAGAGCATTGCAGTAATAGTTCCATGATTAAACATTTGGAAAATAGCACCATTAATTCCAACAGAAGTTAAAGAAGCCATTCCTAGTAATACATAACCCATGTGCGAAACTGATGAATATGCTATAAGTTTCTTAAAGTCTTTTTGTGCAAGAGCAACTAGAGCACCATAAATAATATTTACCATCCCAAACATTGCAATCCACCACATCAAATCACGTGTAATATCCGGGAAGATTGGATAGCTGATTCTTAATATTCCATAAGTTCCCATTTTAAGTAATACACCAGCAAGAATTACTGAGATTGGTGTTGGAGCTTCAACGTGAGCATCAGGCAACCAAGTATGAAATGGAAACATAGGAATTTTAATTGCAAATCCAGCAAACAAAGCTATATATGCTATTAATCGTAAATTGTTTGGATTAAATGGAGATAAAATTCCATCATAATTATAATTGCTTGGATTCATTAATTGAAGCAAATTGAATGTAAATACTTTTGAACCATCTGCTAAAGTTTCTGTTGCACTGAAATACAAACCTATCATTACTAGCAATATAAAAATAGAACCAAATAATGTATAGATGAAGAATTTAATTGCAGCATATTCTTTTCTTGGTCCACCCCAAATACCGATAAGAAAATACATTGGAAGAAGCATCAATTCCCAGAAGATATAGAACAAGAAGAAATCAAGCGCAACAAATACGCCCATCATGCCGGTATCTAAAAGTAGGAAGAGTGCAAAGTATCCCTTTGCAGAATAATTTATATTCCATGAAGAAATTGTAGCAATAAAAGAAATTATTGCTGTCAAAAGAACCATTGGCATGCTTAAACCATCAACTCCTAAGAAATAATCAACCTTTACAGTACCAAGCCAAGAAATTCCGGTGATTTCAATCCATCTAAATTTTTCTATGAATTGAAATGATCCCTCTTCATAAACTCCAGCTGCAGAATAATTATAATTAGCTAAGAGAACTACAGATAAAATAACTTGAAATGCTGTAATGATAAGAGTTAAGTATTTGATGTTATTTATCTGCTCTTTTTTCAAAAATAAAATTATAATCATTCCAATAACTGGGAGGAATGTTATAAGTGAAAGAATTGGAAATCCAATCATAATTACTAACCTATTTTTATTTAGCTATCAGCTTCTAGCTTAAAGCTATTAGCAATTGTTTTCAAATTAAGTTTTTCCGAATGTTGAGATCACTCTTCAATCGAATTATAAAAAAATTAAAACGGTTTAAAGAACAACAAAAGTATAATAACAGCAAATACTACAAATACAATATATGTTTGAACTTTTCCAGTTTGCAATCTTTTAAATGA
>VGVY01000124.1 GCA_016873835.1 Ignavibacteria bacterium | reverse complement strand
TCCCCAAACGATTATCAATTGATTACTTTTGAACTAACAGAAACAATAAATGAAATGTTATAGGTGATAAATTGAATTTTATGGATAGAACAAACCCAATTGGATTTTTTGATTCAGGCATTGGCGGTTTAACGGTTGTTCGTGCCGTTACACAGCTTTTGCCTAATGAAAATATAATTTACTTTGGCGATACAGCTCGTGTTCCATATGGATCAAAATCTAACGACACGGTTATTGACTATTCACTTCAAGCTGCAAATTTTTTACTGCGGAAAAATATTAAACTGCTTGTTGTAGCTTGCAACACTGCATCATCTGTTGCATTGAAAGATCTAAAAAGATTTTTAACTATTCCAGTAATTGGAATGATTGAACCCGGTTCAAGATTGGCTTTACAAGAATCGAAGAATGGAAAAGTTGGCGTTATTGGTACTAATGCAACTATTAATAATAAAGCATACTCTCATCAATTGAAAAAGCTTAGTCCAAAAATACAAGTTTATGAAAAAGCATGTCCATTGTTTGTTCCACTAGCTGAAGAGGGTTGGATTGAAAACAAAGCTACAGAATTAATAGCAAAAGAATATTTAACTGAATTGAAAGAAAAGGAAATTGATAGTTTAGTATTAGGCTGTACTCATTATCCTATCCTTAGAGATGTTATTCAAAAAGTTATTGGTAAAAAAGTTAAGCTTGTTGATTCCGGAACACCGGCAGCAAAAATTGTTGAAGATTATTTGAATGGAAGAGGCTTAAGAAATATTTCAAATCAGCTTGGCAAAAGAGAATTTTATGTGAGTGATATTCCAACAAAGTTTAGAGAAATTGCCGAAAGATTTCTTGGTAGAAAAATTTCTCATCTGCATAAGGTAGATTTGGATGAATTGATTAATGAGTAATTAAACTCCTGAATTCAGTAACAATTTATAAAAGTAAATTCCACAGATGGTTTTTGCGTCAACAACTTTTCCATTCTTAATTTTATCTTCAATTTCCGAGATTGTAAGTTCGACTAATTGAATATCCTCTTCTCCTTCTTCGCGAGCATGATTTCCTTCAATTAAATCTTCTGCTAAATAAATGTGAAGTGTTTCTGAACAAAATCCTGGAGTAGTATAAATTTTTCCAATCTTGGTGATTTTATTAGAAGTATAACCAGTCTCTTCTTCTAACTCTCTTTTTGCACAATGAAGTGGATCTTCTTGGAATTCTAATTTTCCAGCCGGCAGCTCAAGGATAACTTCATTGTGAGGATATCGATATTGAGAAACCAAAATTATTTTTCCATTCCCTTTTACTGCAATAACAACTGCGCCGCCCGGATGAACTGCTACTTGTCGTTCTGTTTTGTTTCCAGTTTCAATGTATTCAATCTCATCAACTTTTACTTCAAATACTCTTCCCTTAAAAACTGAATTGCTCTTTATTACTTTAAAATTCATAATGCTCACAATTATTTTTACTAAGATAGGAAATTCTGATGAAGATTTTCAGTTCGTTTTGTAGATTGCACTATTCCTGAAACGAATTTTCAATATTTATGAATGCAAAAATGCTGACTTTAAATCATAGTGTAGAATTCAGTTTTGCAAGCGATAGATCAATCCTCATTAAAGTATGCGATGATATTTCGCCAGAGTGTAACAATGAAATAATAAAAATTTTTTCTGTATTGCAGAGTACTTCTATTGAAGGTATTCAATCAATTCATCCAGCATATAATTCAATTCTTGTTGCCTTTGATCCAACAATAATATTTCCTTTCAAAATGATGGAAGACTTAAAAAAGCTTGTTCAAGAAAAACCCCTGAATATTGAGTATGAAACAAATACGATTAATATACCAGTCTGCTTTGACGAAGAGTTTGCACCTGATTTAAATGAAGTAGCGCAATTGAATAAGTTAACTATAAATGAAGTAATTGCTTTTCATACAAGACCAAATTACTTAGTTTATTTTCTTGGCTTTTCTCCGGGGTTCCCTTATCTAGGTGGAATGCTTACTGAAATATCAACACCAAGATTAAAAACTCCAAGATTAAAAGTTCCAGAAGGAAGTGTTGCAATTGGAGGGAAGCAAACTGGTATCTATCCAGTTGAATCACCTGGCGGCTGGCGGTTGATTGGCAGAACTCCACTTAAATTGTTTTCACCCCACAAGAAACCTCCTACTCTTCTTCGAATGGGAGATAGAGTTAATTTTTTTGCTATATCAAAAAATGAATTTGAACAAATTAAATCTAAGCAAGAATGATAAAAGTTATTAAACCAGGTTTTCAATCAACAGTTCAAGATCGCGGCAGATTTGGATTTTCTCATTACGGAATTTCTATTTCAGGGACAGCCGATTCTATTTCTTATAAAATTGGAAATCTTTTAGTAGGAAATAATTGTGGTGAAGCTGCTATTGAAATGACTTTAGTTGGAGGAGAATTTTTATTTGAAGAAGATGCTATAATTTCAATAACTGGTTCTGATTTTCAGCCGAAAATTGAAAATAAAATTGTTTCAATGTGGCAGACTTTGAAAATCAAAAGCGGTGAAATCATTTCCTTTGCAAACACATTGAATGGTGCACGCTCATATCTTTGTATTAAAGGAGGTATAAAAATTCAGCAAATTCTTGGCAGCTGCTCAACCCATTTATTGACCTCACTTGGCGGATTAAATGGAAGAAAACTGTTAAAAGGAGATAGGCTGCCTATTGAAAAATTAACAAATGAAGAAATCCAAAGCTACAAAGTGTCAAAACAGATTATTGCACTATTGAATTCAAAAAATATTATTAGAGTTACAACTGCCCCTCAGACAAATTATTTTTCAAAAGATGTGATCGAAAAATTTACTTCAAATAAATATGTTGTGTCAGAAGAAGCAAATAGAATGGGGTTAAGATTAATCGGTAAAAAATTAGAACGTGAAATTATGGAAGAAATTATTACAGAGGGAATTACATTGGGAGCTATTCAAATTTCAAATGATGGAATGCCGATAATATTATTTGTTGAACATCAAACAACTGGAGGTTACCCTAAAATTGCAAATGTTATTTCTGCTGATATGCACAAGATAGGGCAGCTTCGTCCACGAGACGAGATAAACTTTCAATTTGTTTCTATTGAACAAGCGCATAAATTGAATTTAGAATTAGAATCATTAATTTCAATTAATTCTTTTGATAAACTATGAAAACAAAAAATAGCTGGTACTCAACAATCCAACCTAAGCAGTGGAAAGCTTTATTTGCTGCTCAGCTTGGCTGGATGTTAGATGCAATGGATGTAATGTTTTATGCATTTGCTCTTACATCAATTCAACAAGAATTCTTTTTAAGTTCCGCTGAAGCCGGTGCATTGGCATCTGTAACTTTAATTGCTTCGGCAATTGGCGGAATAATTTTTGGTGCACTTGCGGATAAAATTGGACGGGCTAAAGCATTAATGTTTTCCATACTCAGTTACTCTATTTTCACAGCATTAACTGCCAGCGCCCAATCAGTTATTGCACTTGTTGTTTGGAGGACTTTAGTAGGATTTGGAATGGGCGGTGAATGGTCAGCCGGTTCAGTTCTTGTTTCTGAAACGTGGCCAGCTGAACATCGCGGTAAAGCAATCGGATTTATGCAATCTGGGTGGGCAATCGGCTATATTCTATCCGCATTAATTGCAGCATTTATATTGCCAAATTTTGGTTGGAGAATTTTATTTGTTGTTGGTATTGTTCCGGCGTTTTTTACATTATGGATTAGAAGAAATGTTCAAGAGCCTGAAATTTGGATATCATATAAAACTTCTAAGATTAGGAAACAAAGAGTTTCATTAATAACAATTTTCCAAAAACCGCTATTATCCAAAACATTAATTGCATCATTCATTACAACTTGCGTATTGTTTGCTTATTGGGGATTATTTACTTGGATGCCTTCATTTCTTTCTATTCCAATTGATAAAGGAGGTGCCGGCTTAGGAATTGTAAAAAGTTCAACTTGGATAATTCCAATGCAGATTGGAGCTTTCTTTGGATATCTCTCATTCGGATTTTTTGCTGATCGTTATGGAAGGAGATTAGTATTCTTAATTTTTTTAATTATTGCTGCAATACTTGTTCCATTGTACGGTCAACTTGCTCATCATGAAGTAATTTTGTTGGCACTTGGTCCATTGATCGGATTTTTTGGACACGGCTACTTTAGTGTATTTGGAGCAATGCTATCTGAGTTATTCCCAACTGAAATTAGAGGAACTGCACAAGGACTGACATATAATATTGGCAGAGCATTCAGTGCATTGGCTCCATTTACAGTAGGCTCATTAGCAGATGTTTATGGTTTGGGGAGTGCTCTTGCACTAACAGCATTTTTCTTTTTGATGGGAGCGGCAGTTATGTTTTTACTTCCGGAGACAAAAGGGAAACAACTGAGTTAATAATATGAAAAAATTAATTGATTTAAATGCAGATGTTGGAGAAAACCCTTCTGCAATAATTTATGGAAGTGAAAGAAAATTAATTAGCCTTATATCCTCTGCAAATATTGCATGCGGCGGACATGCCGGCGATGAAGTATCTATGACAAATGCATTGGAATTATGTGCTGAGTTTAGTGTCAACATTGGGGCTCATCCTTCATATACAGACAGAGTTAACTTTGGAAGGAAAGAATTAAACTTTTCATTGGAAGAAATTTCAAAAATGGTTTTCGACCAAGTTTTATTATTAGTTAAACTTGCAGACAAAATGAAATTAAAATTAAAGCATATCAAACCACATGGTGCAATGTATAATTCAGCAGCAAAAAACGAATTAATAGCTAAAGCAATTTCTCATGGAATAAAAAAAATCAATAAAGATTTTGTTCTATATGGATTAGCAAATTCTCTAATGCTTGATGTTTGGAGAAATGAAGGCTTTGAAGTAGTTGGTGAAGCATTTGCAGATAGGAGATATGAAATTGACGGAACACTTAGAAAGAGAAAATTTTCTGATGCTTTGATTACAAATCCAAAAAAAGCCGCGGAACAAGTGCTGTCAATTGTTAAACATGGAAAAGTACTCTCTGTAACTGGAGAAGAAGTTAAAATTA
>VGVY01000123.1 GCA_016873835.1 Ignavibacteria bacterium | reverse complement strand
GACATAGTAAGAGAAAGCTGATCAACTAAATATGCAAATTTGATATTCAAACCAGCAACACTTAACCAAGTGAATAATTCTACTGTGTTGCTTCTGCTTTCAACTGGAAGATTAATTGTTTCGAAGAGTGCAAAGACTGTTACTAGAAATGCCAGTCCAATTGTTGAACTTCCGATAATTCCAATTACTTTTTCATTTTTTATTTTTGATCCGAATATTCCATTGATCAAAAAACCAATTAATGGCAACAGAACTGTTAGATAAATGTAATTGATCATCCGGTTATTACCATTTAAAAATATTTATTTCGTCAACGTTTACAGTTAATTTATTTCTAAAAATTGCAATAATTATTGCCAAACCAACTGTAGCTTCTGCAGCGGCAACGGTCATTACAAAAAATACAAATATTTGACCAACTGGATTTCCGTGATATGAAGAGAAAGCAACCAGTGATAGATTAGCTGCATTCAACATTAATTCAATACACATAAAAACTACTATTGCATTACGACGAATTAAAACTCCAGTAACACCAACAATAAACATAAATGCACTTAAGATTAAATAATATTCTATTGGTATCGATAGCATAATTTCTCCAAAGACTTAAAGAGCAGTACCTAAATTTATAACTACTCAAATTTCTTTTTTGCTAAAATTATTGCTCCGATTGTAGCAGCGAGCAGTAAAAAACCAGCCACTTCAAACGGAATTATATAATTCGTATAAAGTTCTTTTCCTATTGTTTCAATTGTCCCGGAGTTGATACTTGCTGATTGATTACCAGTAACTGATTTTGACGGTGAACCGATCAACAATAAATATGAAACTTGAATAAAAACAAAAATGCTTATAAGTAGAGCAAAATATTTAATATATCTTTTATCAGAAAAAATTCTTGGTTCACCATCAGTTCTCAAAAGCATAATTACAAAAAGGAACAAAACCATAATTGCTCCGGCATAAACAATTATTTGCACGACAGAAATGAATTGTGCATTTAATAACAGATATAAACCGGCTAAGGCAAAAAAATTAAGGACTAAAAATACTGCACTTATCACAGCATTCGATCTTGTAATTACCAATATTGAAGTAACTGCAGCAATCGTAGCAAGTATAATAAAAAGTATTAGCTCAATATTCATTTATGGAGTATTCCTATAAATCATTCGTGGAAATGGAATAGCTTCACGTAAATGATCAAGTCCGCATATCCAACTTACAGTTCGCTCTAAACCTAAACCAAAACCAGCATGAGGAACAGATCCATATCTTCTTAAATCTAGATACCATTCAAAGAATGACTGCGGTAAATTATGTTCCTTAATTCTAAAAAGCAGTGCATCAAGATCATCTTCTCTTTGACTTCCGCCAATAATTTCTCCATATCCTTCAGGGGCAATTACATCGACTGCTAATGCAACTTTTGGATTTTCTGGATCACGTTTCATGTAAAATGCTTTTACTTCTGCTGGATATCTATGAATCATTACTGGTCGATCAAACTCTTCACCAATAAAAGTTTCGTCAGTTCCGCCAAGGTCATTCCCCCACTGAAAATCGACTCCTTTTCTTTTCAATATTTCCACCGCTTCAGAATATGATATTCTGGGGAATGGACGCACAACTTTTTCTAAATTGGTTGTATCTCT
Source organism: Ignavibacteria bacterium (assembly GCA_016873835.1). Lineage (GTDB taxonomy): Bacteria > Bacteroidota > Ignavibacteria > Ignavibacteriales > Melioribacteraceae > DSXH01. The sequence continues at coordinate 3,470 of VGVY01000123.1, read as the reverse complement.
TTCGAGTTCCTTTAATTCCTCTTTCATTTCTTTTAAAACAGTCTGAATAATATATTCGATGAACTCTTCAGCCAAATCCATATCATCATCCAGGTTATAAAATGCCATTTCAGGCTCTACCATCCAGAATTCTGTTAGATGTCTTCTTGTCTTTGATTTTTCTGCTCGAAAAGTTGGACCGAAAGTATAAACTTTTCCAAGTGCCATCGCTCCGCTCTCTGCATACAATTGTCCGCTTTGGGTAAGATAAGCTTTCCCTAAATCGAAATAATCCATTTCAAATAAAGTTGAAGTTCCTTCGCACGCATTTGGAGTGATTATGGGCGGATCGAATAAAACGAAACCTCGTTGATCAAAAAAATCGCGGATTGCTTTTATAATTCTGTGTCGGATTTTTAAAATGGCAACTTGTTTCTTTGATCTTACCCAGAGATGTCTGTTATCAATTAGGAATTCAATTCCATGTTCTTTAGGAGTGATAGGATATTCATGGGCAATTGAAATTATTTTTAAATCAATTACATCTAATTCGAATCCGCCAACTGCCCGTTTTTCTTCACGAACTTTTCCTTTGACTTCAAAACTAGATTCTTGTGTTAACTTTTCAGCAGATTCAAAAATTTCTTCACTGACATTTCCCTTAAATACTACACATTGCACGTATCCAGTGCCATCTCTTAAAATCAAAAATTTAAGTTTGCCGCTTGATCTTTTATTATAGAGCCAGCCTTTAAGTATAACTTCTTTGCCGACGTGCTGCGATAGGTCTTTGATATAAACTGTAGGTCTCATTATCAGAATATAGTTGAAAAAATGTTTGTCAAATATAAAGAAGGTCTGCTTATAAATGCAAAGGACAAAGAATTTTAGTTTTTGAAAAATAATCTTCACAAAATAGATTGATTAAATTACATTTTATTTTTTTGATATTGATTTTTATGTTCAGTAAAATATTTTGAATTAACGCTATAACCAGACTTTAAAGAAAATAAGTATGATTTTATTAAAAATGTCTTTTCATAAATGAAGGTCTTTTGTCTAAAGTAATTATATACAACAACTTCTTTTTAGATGCATATCATTAAATCTTTTCATAAATAAATCTTTTGTGTATCTTGGCAATAAAATTTTGTGGGGATTGTTTGCCAGCTTTTAAGATCTCCGAACAAGAAACACGATATTCTCTTATTGAGCCGCAACTGATAAAAGCCTCATGGAATCTTTCTGACCGTACTCAGGTTGGTTTTGAAATTCCAGTAACTAATTATGATAAAACACTTGTTAGTGGATTTACAGACTATTGTCTTTACAGAACTGATGGTGATGTTCTTGCTATAGTAGAAGCAAAACGAACAAGTAGAGACCCACGTGTAGGCAAAGAACAAGCTTTTCAGTATGTAATAGAAATCCAAACTAAACAATCATTCAGACCTTTTATTTTCCTTGCTAACGGTGATGATATTTTTTTCTGGGATAGTGAACACGCTGCAGAAAGGCACGTTGCCGGATTTTTTTCAAGAGAAAACCTTGAACGATTATTACATCTCCAAAGAAATCGGCAACCAATTGCCACAGTACAAATAAAAGAAACAATCGTCAACCGCAGTTATCAAACAGAGGCTATAAGAAGAATAGCAGAGACGTTTGAAATAAAAAAGAAACGAAAAGCATTGCTTGTAATGGCAACTGGTACTGGAAAAACGAGAACAGCAATTGCTTTAATAGATGTTTTACTACGCGCAAATTACGCTCAAAAGATTTTGTTTCTAGCTGATAGAGATAATCTGGTTGAACAAGCATTGACAGATGGTTTTAAAACACATCTTCCTTTTGAATCACGTGGAAGAATAAGAACTTATGATATTCCTAATGAAGCAAGAGTGTTTGTTTCTACACTTCAAACATTGGAAATATGTTATAATAAATTCACACCGGCAGATTTTGATATTATCATAGCTGATGAATGCCATCGTTCAATTTATAATAAATTTACAGACGTACTTGCTTACTTTGACGCTATACAAATTGGATTAACCGCAACTCCAGCAGACCTGATTGAACGAGATACATTCAAGTTTTTCGACTGTGATGGAAAGTCTCCAACTTTTCTTTATTCATTTGATGATGCAGTTAATGAAAACTACCTTGTTGATTATGATGTTTATTCAGCGCAAACTAGATTCCAAAGGAGAGGAATAAAAGGAATTGATTTAACAGAAGAAGAAAAAGAAACTCTACGAGCAAAAGGAATTGATCCCGACGAACTGAATTTTGAAGGAACAGATTTAGAAAAGAAAGTAACAAACAAAGATACTCTCCGTGCACAATTGGAAGAGTTTATGGAATATGCATTTAAAGATAAATCTGGACAGCTTCCCGGAAAAACAATTGTCTTTGCTATTACACATAAACATGCCTTACGACTTGCCGAAACTTTTAATGAAATGTATCCTCAGTACGAAGGTAAAGTTGTTCAAGTAATTGATTCGAAAATGGAAAGAGCTGATAAATTGCTTACCAAGTTTAAGAAAGAAAGTCTCCCAAGAATTGCAATTTCCGTCGATATGCTGGATACTGGTGTAGACATACCCGAAATTGTAAACCTTGCATTTATGAAACCGGTCAATTCCAATATTAAATTCTGGCAAATGATTGGAAGAGGTACACGCAATAATGAAACTTGCAAACATTTTGATTGGCTGCCTGATGGTAAGAAAGATAGATTTTTAATTGTCGATTACTGGGAAAATTTTGAAACGATTAGAAAAGATGATACTAATAAACAGATTCCGATACTTGTAACAATATTTAATTACCGTCTTAGCAAATTACTTTTATTACTCGGTGACCAGAAAAGTGAAGATACAAAGCGAATTATTTCCGAGATAAGAAACTATATTGGATTAATTCCCCTTGAATCATTTTCTGTAAAGAAAGTTTTTAAGGAAGTAAAAGAAGCTTGGGAAGACGATTTCTGGAATTATATAACTCCAAATAAAATAGAATTTTTAAAATTAAAGGTGGCGCCACTTTTAAGATTTGTTCCGGGAATTAATATCGATGAAGCTTTTTTCATAAACAAAATGGAAAAATGCGGACTACTTCTTCTTCAGAAACGCGATATCAAAACAACCATTGATTCAATCAAAGAAGATGTTTCATTATTACCAACTAATCTTTCACAAGTCAGCGAACATATTGGCCACGTAAATGAAGTTCTCTCAAATGAATTCTGGAAAAGTGTAACACTTACTAAGATCGATGAGAAAAAAGTTGTTTTAGCTCCGTTAATGAAATACAAACGTGAAAAACCTTCTCTTATTTTTGAACTTGGACTTGATGATTTTATTGAAGCTCGTAAGTGGGTAATTGTTGGAAAAGAAAATGAAAAAGTTTATGTGGAAGAATATAGAAAACGGATTGAAGCAAAAATACTTGACCTTGCAGAAAAGCATCCGGCTATAATTAAA
>VGVY01000122.1 GCA_016873835.1 Ignavibacteria bacterium | reverse complement strand
TATGCTCCTTCCTTTTGAATACGACTTAAAAGAATTTGAAGGCTGGAACAAATTCTATGAATACTGGAACGACGGAAAATTTTTATTTGATGACGGAAAAAATATTTTTATTGGAATCAGCCCAACTTTACTTTATTCACTTGTAAATTATTATTCGTCGGACAAACTGGAATGGCTAAAAACTACACTTGAAGAAATCGGTTTAGGAAGAGATGTCTATTTTATCTCACCAATAGAAATTGAAAAAATAACTGGGTGGCAGAATTTAATTGATCATTTGAGCAAATCTAATGTTAAACTTATTATGAATGGAAATGCTCAAAAATTTCAGCAGAGGAATATATTCGGCAACACTTTAATTGATTTTCCTAGTTCAAGAACGCTTGCTTCACAAAATGTTAATGATAAAATTAACTATATATTGCTTTCCATCACTGACGATAAAATATTGGTTGAAGACAAATCTGCCAAAAGACCAATTCAAATAGATAAAACAATCTTCATTCCAAAAGAAAAAATAAAACCGAACAAGTTTGCTAAATTAAATTCAACAGTAATTGATGCAAAAATAAATCTTGATCATTCAATTAACGCAGAACCGATTTGGTGGAACTCCAAAATTTACACAGCTCAAGAAAACGGAATTGTCTCTTGCTTCGATTCAACCGGAAAACTCCTTTGGGATTATGATGCGTACGGTGATCTATTTAGTTCACCTATAATTTCTGATCGTATCTTTGCAGCAGCAACCATACAAGGCGATATTGTTACTTTAAGTGCAATCAGCGGTGAACAGATACAATCTATGGGATTTGAAGAAAATATAACAACAGATTTGACAGCCATTCAGTATGCTGGGAATAAAGAACTAATGATTCCAAAACTTACTCAATCCAAAACAGCAATTGCTTTTGGAACAGCTTCCGGAAAAATTTTCTGCTATGATTTAGAAACTTTGCAAGAGTATTGGGTGAACTCGAATTCTAAAGGGATGATTAGAACTAAACCAATAAGTGTTGGAAATAAAATTTTATTTACCAGCAGCGATGGTTTTATTTACTGCATCGATTCTAGAAATGGTTTATTAATCTGGCGGTGGAAAGAGAAAGAAGAAACAGATTTTTATTATTCAAACATACTTTCCGATGATAAAAATGTCTATTCAGTTTCAAGCGACGGAACTCTTTATGCAATCGATCTTTTGCTTGGTAAATTGAATTGGAAACTTGATAACTTAAATGCATTGCCAAGCATTTCATTTTCACGGGACAACAAATATTTGTTTATAAAATCAATTAGAGGTAAAATCTATTCTGTAACAGCCACAGTCGGAAAAATCTTTAACGAATTTAACATCGGAAGCAGTTTTGATAATTCTACTTCAGATATTTTAGAAGTATATGGCTCGCTTCTTTATATTAATAATGGCACAATCTTTACGATTGATAACAAACAAAGATCAGAAAAAATTATTTTAGAAGATTATTCGCCGGCTCTCTCCCTTAAAAAAATTGGCGATAAAAAATTTATAGCATCAACTTACAATGGATCAATTCTTCTCTTTTCACTGAGGTAATATTGAATTTATTTGACGGAATAATTTTTGACGTTGACGGAACTCTTGCAGAAACACACGATCTTATCTTTGCAAGTTTTAATCATGTGGCAGAAAAATATCTGAATAAGCGTTTATCTAATGAAGAAATTGTTGCACTATTCGGGCCGACAGAAGAAGTAATTCTTAAAGAATGGATGAAAGAGAATTACGATGATGCGCACACAGACTATTTCAGTTTTTATGAAGAGAACCACAACGAACTTGCAAATATTTTCCCCGGACTTCAGGAAATTGTTGCATATATAAAATCTAAAAATATTCCACTGGGTATTTTTACCGGCAAAGGAAGAAACTCTGCTTCAATTACTTTAAAAGCTATCGGTCTTTACGACAAATTCGATTTTATTATGTGCGGTGATGATGTTGCCGAGCATAAACCTTCACCTGAAGGAATAAATAATTTCATCAAGGAATTTAATCTTGAACCAAGCAGAGTTTTAATGGTTGGCGATTCTCTTCACGATGTTATTGCTTCTGCAGAATCCGGAGTTAAATGTGCACTCGTTTTATGGGATGATTATTCCCGGCATAGATTTAAAGACTGCAAACCGGATTTTACTTTTTATTCAGTTAAAGAATTTTCTCAATTGATCAAACAAACTATAAGATAATTCTGAAAAATTATAATGGTTGTCTTTGCGAATCAGCCAAAGGCAGATGAAGCAAACTCAAACCTTCAATTCTAAATCAATATCGAGATTTCTTCGAGCTTCGCATCTCGCTAAGACTTCTTCTAAACGATATTTCAGAAATCTCAATAAATAACTACTCAAAGATTTTAGTTTTGAAATGAATGTAACCTAATTGTTCTTCAGTACGTCATAATTGTGAACAAAAAGGAGCTAAAACATGAATACTGTTTTCAAATTTGGAGAAGATGTTGACGGATACAAAATAAGTGTTTTGAATGAGCGTGAGATTCGTGCTGCTGCCGGATTGTTATTCCTTATGATGTTTATTGCAATACTTATAGTAGTTTTCAAAGGCGATTTTGTGATGCTGAAATATGCAATCACAATTTTTCTTACAGATATATTAATCCGAGTTTTTATCAGCCCAAGGTACTCTCCTTTTTTAATTATCGGACGATTTATAGTTCGAAATCAAGTGCCGGAATATGTTGGTGCAGAACAGAAAAAGTTTGCATGGATTATTGGTGTAGCGCTTGCATCGGTAATGTTTATTCATATTGTAATTTTAAATGCACGCGGACCGATTGCCGGTTTAATCTGTTTAATCTGCCTTATCTTCTTATTCTTTGAAACAGCTTTTGGAATTTGTTTAGGTTGTAAAGTTTATTCATGGATATATAAAGAAAAAGCGCAATATTGTCCGGGCGAAGTTTGCGAAGTAAAGGACAGACAAGCGATTCAAAAAATATCGAAACCTCAGCTTCTTATTGTAGTCGGATTTATTTTATACATTTATTTTATGGCTGTTGCTTTTCATGAAGATTTTAGAAAAGAGACTTACGATCTCTTTGGATTGGAACCAACCAGTCAAACAAGCGATAAATAAATTTTCTATCGCAATTTTGTTTTTGTGATTTGAATTAGTGCTGTTCCAAAATAAAGTTATATTGTCTTTCCGTCCGTCAGCTGACGGATTATTTCGGAATTCTCTTTTCCGCATAATTTAGGTGTAGTTCAAATTACCACAAGTATGGATTAAGTCACTACAAATTTTGGGATTATAAGTCACTTGAAAATTTGTTATAATGTAATTGATTTTATATTCAGCAATTAGTTTTTACGAATTATGAAACGATCCATTAAATACTGTTTAAGATTGTTAGCTATCCCCCTTTCCTTTTTTATTTTTTCTTGCTCCTCAGAAGGTTTAATTGATTCCGGTGAAGAGTACATAAATTTCACAGCACATCAAATTCCTGGCTGCAACCGTAAAATAATGCTCGAAAAATCTGTTCAAAAAGATTCATGTTTCAGTTACACATTCCGTGATACACTTAAAATTAATTTTTGTGTAATCGGCAATTGCTGTCCGGATTCAAATAGATTTTTGGTTGATTACAAAATTAAATCCGATACAATAAATGTCATTGTTAATGATATTGCCCCAAATTTGTGCCGATGTATTTGTAATTATACTATCCAGACCAAAATAACCGGATTGACAAAAGAAAAATATTTATTCATCTGTTCCTACGAGAATATTGAATACAAAGAGATTGTTAAAAAATCGCTTTAGCATTTAACAAAAGAGAGTCACAAGCATCCAATGATTTAACTTTGCAATTTTATCTGTATTATTTTACAATATGACTTAAGAAGCGGAGAAATAATGAAAGTATTAATAATTGGAGCGACTGGAGGAACCGGAAAACAATTAGTAGAGCAAGCACTTGACCGCAATTATAATGTGACAGCATTTGTCCGCAAGCCATCGAAATTAAAAATTAAACACGATAGATTAAAAATCCTACAAGGCAACGTTCTTGATTTGGATTCATTAAATAAAGCTGTTGCTGGTCAAGATGTTGTTCTATGTGCATTAGGGCACAAACGCTGGCTGCACCCAACAAAAATACTTTCTGAAGGGACTAGAAATATCATAACCGCTATGGAAAAGAATAATTTAAAGCGTTTCATCTGCGAGACTTCACTTGGAATTGGAAACAGTTTTGGAAAGATGGGTTTATATTATACTTTTTTTGTTATCCCTTTTATTCTTCAATTTTATTTCTGGGATAAATACAGACAAGAAAAAATAATACAGTCAAGTAATTTGGATTGGACAATTGTCCGTCCCGGTGTTTTAACAAACGGATCTGCAAAAGGAAAATACAAACATGGCAGTAAAATCGGGAATTGGTTTTACACTGTAAAAATTTCTCGTGCCGATGTTGCTTCTTTTATGTTAGACCAGATTGAAGAGAAAACTTATCTAAATTCATCACCGGGTTTGTGCTGGTAATTTTTTAAGAAATATTTTTCAATGGTAATTAAATGAAATCTTTAGAAGAAAGTGTTGTTACAGCAATGGATGGAGCTGATGTAGAGTTATTTCAACATTTACCTTATTTAATGCAAGATTTTTGGGAGCTTGGTTCGTCACCGGAAAATATAATTGAATTAATTAAAAAGTATAAACCAGATTTTTCATCATTAAGAATTTTAGATTTGGGATGCGGTAAAGGAGCGGTGTCAATAAAAATTGCTGCTGCATTAAATTGTAATTGCTATGGCGTTGATGCGTTCGGTGAATTTATTGAAGAAGCTAAATTGAAAGCAGAAGAATTTGGCGTGAAAGACCTTTGCAAATTTGAAATCGGTGATATCAGAAAAAAAGCATGTGAGTTACAAGGTTTTGATGTTGTTATCTTAGGATCGATCGGACCAGTCCTAGGAAATTATTTTGAAACACTTTCAATCCTGAAAAAAGTAATTGTTGAAAACGGAATTATAATTATAGACGACGGATACTTTGAGGATGAAAGTAAAGATGTTCATCCGTTAGTTCAAAAAAAATCTGAAGTATATAACCAGATAAAGGAAGCCGGCATGAAAATATTGTTTGAAGGGATTGCTGTACCGGAGGAAATTACTAAATCTAATCTGCATTTCTATGAAAAACTTAATCAAAGAAGCGAAGAACTTATACACAAATTTCCGCACAAAAAGGAAATCTTTATTAACTATCTTGAAAAACAGCGAGAAGAAAATTTATTTTTAGAACAAAAAATTACATGCGCAACATTTGTGATCGGAAATAATTAGGAATACCTACACACCAGATTTTCCACTTGAACATATTCATTGATTAATATAATTTCACTCGGTCTCTTTATTAACTGAGAGATAATTAATGATTACAAATCGCTCTTTGATAATAATCATTATGCTGACAGCGATACCGATAAAAGCCCAGACTTATTCTTCGACCAATCATCACATCGAATATTCCATTG
>VGVY01000121.1 GCA_016873835.1 Ignavibacteria bacterium | reverse complement strand
ATGAAATTTTTCCGCCTTCTGGATCTGTGGCTTTACAAGTAATTGTAACTGCGGTATTTATTTTCACAGTATCTTTTTCGGGTTTTACCCACTCAATAATAGGCGGTTTATTCTGAGTCTCCACAACTTCAAACTCAATTGTTTTTGCAGCTTGATTTCCATCTTGACTTCTAGCGGTGCACGATATTAAAGCTAATCAATTAGTTTCAGTAATTTACGATGGAACTAATTTTCAGATGCTCTCTCCGATAGCGAATGTTGCGATTGGTGGCACACAGTGGATTTTATATAGAAGGACTTCGGATTTCACGAACACAACAACGACCTATGAAAGCATAACTACTTTACAGTTTATTGTTGAAGCAAATACTAATTATATTATTCATCCTTTTATGAAAATCATATCTGATGGGGTTTTCAAATTATATATCCCTTCTTTAACAAGTGTTGTTTATGATTATTGGCTCTTTGGGGGAATACCAAATGTGATGCCTACAAGCGCTATACATGCAATGAATATGTCCGCGTCATCGGAATGGCAGCATTTATCAAACAATGTTGATATGTACATTACTGGTTCAATATTAGTAAGAGGCGGTGCTACACAAGGAACATTTGTAATGCAAATTAAACTAACTTCAGGTGCTTATACATCTGTTATTTGTAAACAACATAGTTATATTTTAGTGGGTAAATTATGAAATTTCATTATGAAGATGAAAATAAAAATGAATATGTTATTGAAGCTGAAACTGAAGAGCTTGCAATTGCAAAGTATAACGAAATAAAATTTCGTGAAGCTAATCCATTACCGCCAACTTATACCGAATTAAGACAGAAAGAATACTTAGAAAAAGGAATAACTCCCGATAAAATGATTATAGCACTTTGAGAAAAAGTTGTTGAAAACAGACCACAGGCAAGTGCGGAGTTGCAAATCTTACGAGAACAAGTTAAGCAGAAGTGCCCGAAGGGGTAAGGGGGATTATAATAATTTTTTTTCTTTTAACAGTTCAATATAATTTTCATATTTGATTTTACAATCAACAAAACCTACTAATTCATTTATATTAATTTTGAGTTCTCTTGACATTTCTCTCAATAGATTTGTACCATAAGATTTATAATTTGAACTTCTTGACATATATGTGCTTATTTGTTGTTTTTTCTCACAAAAAATAAGTATATAAATATCATGCTTTTTTGCTGGAACATGAATAAATCCTTTTTCAGTCAATGCTTTGTGGATGGCGCTTCTGTCTATGTCTGGCATAATTTAGGAAATTGAAAAGAGATAATTTCGGAACTCTAGTGCTTCGTTTGATAATTCAGCAATTGGGATGTGTTTATATCCTTCAAGATAAATTCTAGCTTTTTCGATTAATCTTATTTCTGCTTCACGAAGATTTATCCCTGAGCTACTTAAAGACCATTTAGGATGTGTTAAAACGACTTCATTTTCTTCAATAGATAATAGGAATTCTTCGCCGGATAAAAAAATAGATGGTTTAATGACCTTTGTAATATTGATCTTACTTTCTTCTTTTGATCCCGTGTGATTTTCATGAATAAATCTACCATTCATGTCAATAAAAACATCTTTAGATTTATCTAGCTTTTTACTAATAATTATGGTTGGAATCACTATATCTGTTTGTTTTGATCGGAAATCAATTATACTAGAACTCGCTTCAAAATTAAATATTTTATTATTTTTGTTTGGCATTATCTAAACCCTCAGCTTTTTGTAGTAGCCAATTTGCTATAGATTTTGCTGTTTCTGATGACATCGTAAAAGTACCAAATACTTCTCTTGTGAAATCACCTCTTGAAACATTCTCAGGATTGCTAAAGTCAGGTTGATTATCAACAATATTAATATTTTGATAATTAGGTAGTGTAACTTGATCAAGATAAACACTCATAATTATATGTTTCCCATCAGGGGAAACACCTCCCCAAGCTCCTGATATAGGGGCAGTAATGTGATTACGGTTCTTTTCGTAAAGGAAAGATAAATTATTTTTCTTTTCCATGATCTCTCTTTGAATTTATAAATGAACTTAGATATTATATGAGAAAAAAACAAATCCATTTTTCCACCACGATTCAATTCTATTGCACTTTTTCAATTAATAATTTAATTTCCATACGCCCACGTAACAAAGTTAGATTAAGCTGTTGAGCTTAATTCTGATTTTTTCCCAAGCTCACTTTGACATAAATTTTTAAATAATTAGATGTGCGTGATAGCAAGCATAAAATTGAGTTTTTATAAATTTAATAAACAAAATACCGGTGGATAACACACTTAAGATAAGTTGTTCTCTGTCGGGTTAATTAATAGTAAGGCATTCTGTTTTATCCATTGTAAGCATGACTAATGTTGTATCATTTACTAATAAAAAAAAGGAGAATTATTATGTTTACACGAAACAAAATTGAAATGTTACTGCTTACTATTTTTTTACTATTTTTTTGTATTAGTAAAGCTCAAGCGGGTGAACCAGTTCCTGGTGCAGAAATTACTATTGAACTTGAACCCGATGATGAACCTATTGCAAATGTAACCACAGACCCAAATGGTGAATTTGAAATCGTTTTTTCAAATACAAGCAATAATCTGCCGAATATCGCAAATCTTCCTTCTTTAGGAACATTTGTTTTTACAATCAAGCCCTCAAAAAGTTTTGCTCTAAAACATAAATTTGATTTGCAAGGATCCAAGAAGATTAAGGTAAAGTTTAAAAAAGAAAACGGTAAAAGATTAAAAAACGGTATCGTCTTTAGATATGTATTAACTTGGAAATCAGACGCAAAAGCCGAAAATAAAGGCACTTTTGCTGTTAGTGGGAAAAGTGATGCTTAAAATGTTTTTACTATTGTCGAATTATTTTCTTATAAATACTAAAAAATCGTTGGTAAAATTATTGATTAAAAATTAAACGAAGGGAGATATCTTATGCTAAAATTTTCAATAAACACAAACATCGCATTCGTATTATTTACATTCTTATTCTGCATTAATAAAGCGGATGGACAAAAATTGACTTTGGATCCAGTCCCTGGCGCTCTCATTACTGCAGAAATAATGAACGAAGTGGAACAAACATACACAATAGTACAATCAGGGAAAACCGACCATTTAGGCACTTATCATTTCAAGAATTTAAAGAATGGTTCTTACAAATTAGTGTGTAAGTTAGCACAGAAATTATATGATTCCATCGCAAAAAAAGCAGAATTAACTAGAGAAGAAAAACTTCATGTTAATTTTATGATCGAAGGAATTCAAAAATCCCCGTTTGGTAGTAAAACCGGCAAGAATCCGTTGTTATTTGAAAGTCCTGATTTCATTCTAAATAAAAAATTAAATTCCTTTAAAGTTGTCATTTATACTTCGGTAAATAATTACGGAATAACTGATGAAGGAATTAAGTAAAGATATCTTACTAGTTGGAGGTAGTAATGTTTATGAAAATACTATTTTTTTACTGTATTTTTTCTATTACTATTTTTGCACAAGAAAAAGGAGTTTCCGTAAGCTTAAAACCCAGTATCGGATTAACCTATACTCATTCAAGTAAGAGTCAAAATGACAGAGAAAACTTGGAGTGGTTACTTAATCTAGAGTCTAGTCTCAATTATGCAAGTGAAAATTTCCATTTTGACTCCGACTTATTCATCAGCTTTGGACAAATCGTAAAAGACGGTTCAATTCCCGAAAAGACACAAGATGTTTTCATTCTCAATTTAATGCCTTCAATAAAATTAATTGATACCCCGAGTTTAAGATTGTTCCTTCAAAGCAAAGCCGAAACCCAATTGAAGCGAGGATACATTGACGATCAAGAGACCCAATTTCTTGATCCGCTATTCTTGACACATACTATTTTTGCCGGTGAAAAAAAATACTTAATTGAAACCAACGAAGATCAAGAATTAAAATTAACATACGGTATTGGTTATTCTTTTCAACAGATTATAAAAAAGCATTATGTTCTTTCAAGCGAAAACATTCCAAAGAGCGATGCGGAATTTATTAATGGACCATCGGCTGTTTTTAATCTTAATTTTTCCAAACAGTTAAGTGAAGATGTTTCCATCGGAGTGCCTTTGAATTCTCTTTTTCTAATGAAGAAAGATTTTTTTAAGAGCATATCAAATTCCAGATTTAGCTCATTATTACTTTGTAGTTTGGAATTCCGCTTTCTGTCAATTCAGTATACAAATAGGCTAGTGTACGATAAAGAACTTTCTAATAGAAGACAGTTAGATCAATCCATTGTTCTTGGTCTTAAATTTACTTTAGGATAATAAATAGGAGTAAAGAATGAAAAAGATAATTATTATTTCATTACTAATGTTTTTGTTATCGAATAATATTTTCGCATTGTTTTCATATTCGTGGATTCGTGATTGTGGAAACGGTAACCAAGAATATTTTTCTTTAATTCTGGATGAAGGTAATGTATATATCAAATATGACGGATGTGATGGTGTCTATCATGAATGGTATTATTCAAATAATATCAAAGATAAATCGCCTTATATAAAGGGTGATAAAATTATCAATAAAGCCTTCAATGATATGATTCAATCATATAAAAATGCTATTTCAAAAAAGGGAATAACAGAAAAAGAATTATCAACAACCATGGTCTCAGCTCTTAAAAAATCTGTTGCTATGTTTAAAAAGGATGGGCAATTCACAGACTCTAGTATTAAAGCAGCTTTAGAAAGCTATAAAAAAAGGAAAAATGAATAATGCCCTGATATTAATTAATAGATATTTGTATAAAAAATGCCTAACCCGTTCTTCAAGCCATTATGTGAAAAGTCAAGAGTTTGAGAAAAGTGTTCTTTAAATAAATAATAACTAAAAGAATCAATCTGCTATAAACAGTCCCCGCAAATGCGCATAGGCGTCAACTTAAGCAATAAAAGCTGTTTGCCTAAAGACTAGTAAATTTGTTTAGCACAAACAAAAAGGACTAGTCAATGAGAGCAAACAGCAAAAATAAAAAAGAGAGCAAAGTTAGTTTCATAGAAGAAAAGCTTAACAAAATTAACATAGAAAAACTATCAAAGGAAAGTGGGTTTTCCAAAAGGAAATCAAAGAAGATAAGTGCAAGAGATTTTATACTGGGATTCTTAATGATGGTCAAAAGCCGAGAGAATCATACATATCAAAACTGGGCAATAAAAATAGGATGGATAATAAAAGAGAGTGTATCAAAACAAGCATTGTGGAAAAAGATGTGTCAAGAACAAATAGAATTTCTAAAGAAAGTCTTATCGGCAATAATAAACGACACGCTAAGCGGTAAGGTTAAAAAACGAGAAAGCGGGAAGCTGAAAATGTTCAAGAATGTAATAGTTGAAGACAGCACATGTATTCAGTTGAGCGATAAACTTAATGAAACGTATCCGGGAAATGGGTATAAAAACAATAGAGACAAAACTGCAATATTAAAAGTACAAGCGGCATACAACATAACGAGAAGAAAATTTGTTCGATTAGATGTGACCTCATTCAGAGAAAACGATCAAGGATATTCA
>VGVY01000120.1 GCA_016873835.1 Ignavibacteria bacterium | reverse complement strand
TTCGGAAGAAGAATGAATAGAAGTATAGTTGTAGAACAGATAATAAAAAATGCTGCTGTAGCTGTTATTAGAATGGAAGATTCTAAAAAATTATTAAGAGTAGTTGAAGCAATATATAAAGGCGGAGTTAAAGTTATTGAAATTACTTTAACAGTACCCGATGCAATAAATTTAATTAAAACTGTCGTTAAGGAAGTTGGAAATGAAGTAATTGTTGGAGTCGGCTCTGTTTTAAACAAAGAGTTAACAGAACAATCAATTGATGCTGGTGCAAAATATGTTGTGAGCCCAATCTTTAAAACTGAAATCATTGACGCTGCACATAAATATGAGATTCCAGCTTTATCAACTGCACTAAATTATTTTGATGGTTTTAGAAATGGAAGATTACCCGCAAACTTATTATAAGCACAAAGAGATTATTTCGGTTCTCACACTTATGAACATATTGATAAACCACGCGGTGAATTCTTTCATACAAATTGGACTGGAAGAGGCGGAACAACTGCTTCATCAACTTATAATGTTTAATGATTCATAGGATATTTTATGATTAACTTAGATCAGCTTGCTGTAAATACAATAAGAATACTTTCTGCTGAAGGTGTGCAACAAGCAAATTCAGGCCATCCGGGAATGCCGATGGGAATGGCAGATTGTGCTTATGTACTTTGGACTAAATTTTTGAAATTTAATCCTAAAGATCCTCAATGGTTAAATAGAGACAGATTTATTTTATCTGCTGGGCATGGCTCAATGTTGTTGTATTCTTTGCTTCACTTATCGGGTTATGATGTAACGATTGATGATTTAAAATCATTTCGTCAGTTGAATAGTAGAACTCCCGGTCATCCGGAATTTGGATTCTTGCCAGGAGTAGAGACAACAACTGGTCCCTTAGGGCAAGGATTTGCAAATGGTATCGGTATGGCAATTGCGTCTAAAATGTTAGCTGAAAGATTCAATACTAACGAACAAAAACTTTTTGGCGAGCATTTTATTTATGCAATTGTGAGTGATGGTGATTTAATGGAAGGGGTTGCTTCAGAAGCAGCATCCTATGCTGGTTACTTAGGGTTGGGAAATATTATTTACATATATGATGATAATAATATTACAATTGAAGGAAAAACAGATTTAACCTATTCTGAAGATGTTGCTAAAAGATTTGAAGCATATGGTTGGCATACAGTAAAAATCAATGGTCATGATCACGAACAGATAGAAAAAGCAATTGAAGAAGGGCAGAAAGAAAAATCTAAGCCAACCTTAATTTTAGCTAAAACTACAATTGGTTTTGGCAGTCCAAATAAAGCGGATACATCTGAAGTGCATGGTTCACCGCTTGGCGAAGAAGAACTTCAAAAAACAAAAGAAAATTTAGGATGGACTTATAAAGAGAAATTTTTTATACCTGATGAAGTGAAGCAGATATTTAGCAATCGTGTTAATAATTTAAAAACAGAATATGACAAATGGCAAAAATCATTTAAAGAATGGAAATCGAAAAATAATTCACTTGCAGTTTCGTTGAATTATTATATAGAGAAAAAAATTCCTCAAGATTTGGATGAACAATTAATTTCAGATGATTTACTAAAAGAAAATGCAACCCGCTCATTGTCAAGTAGTGTAATTCAAAAACTCGCTGAAAAGATTCCATATTTTATTGGAGGTTCAGCGGACTTAGCACCATCCACAAGTACATTAATGAAAAAATTTGAGGCGATAAGTCAAAATAGATTTTCTGGAAGAAATTTTCATTTTGGAATTCGTGAACATGGAATGGGAGGTATTTTAAATGGGATAGCATACTATGGAGGTTTTATTCCATTTGGTGCAACATTTTTAGTCTTTTCAGATTACATGCGCGGGTCAATTAGATTAGCTGCACTTTCACATTTGCAAGTAATATATGTATTCACACACGATTCAATTTTCTTAGGTGAGGACGGACCAACTCATCAGCCTATTGAACATATTGCAGCTTTAAGAACAATTCCGAATCTTACCGTAATTCGTCCAGCAGACGGCTACGAAACTATTTCAGCTTGGACTCAAGCAATAAAAAACAAAACCGGTCCAACAGCTATAATTTTAACAAGACAAAAAGTTAATTCTATAAAAAGAAATGTTGATTTTAAATTCAGTGATGCTGCTAAGGGCGGATATATTGTTTATAAGGAAAAAAATTCTAATCCAGATATAGTAATTTTATCAAATGGCTCTGAGTTACCGATTGCGGTTAATGCAGCTATAATTCTCGAAGATAATTTTTCTGTTCGAGTCATATCGGTTCCTTCGTTGACAAAACTATCTAAAGAATCGAATACTTTTGTCAATAAATTAATTTCGGAAAATTCAAGTGTTGTTGTAATTGAAGCTGCCATTACAATGGGCTGGGGCGATTTCATTAGACAAAGACTATTGAAAATTGATTTGAATGATTTTGGTAAATCAGCACCTTATCAAGTTCTAGCTGATTACTACGGTTTTACTCCTGAAAAAGTAGCACTGAAAATAAAAGAATGGATGAGATGAATTAATGGTCAAGAATTTTAAGAAAGATAAATTAGAAATAGAAATTAATTCCAATAGAGAAGAAATTGGTATTTCATCTGCTGATTATGTTGAAACAATCATCAAAAATATACTTAAAGAAAAAAATGATATAAGAATTGTCTTTGCAGCAGCACCTTCACAAAATGAATTTTTAAAATATCTGATATCTAAAAACATAGATTGGTCTAAAATTACAGCATTTCATATGGATGAATATATAGGATTAGCTAATAATCATGACCAACTGTTCAGTAAGTATTTAGACGACAGAATATTTTCAAAAGTACCATTTTAAAAAAATCAATTTAATAAATTCACATCAACAAGATTTCAAAAAAGAATGTGAACGATATTCCATCCTACTTCAAGAAAAAAAAATTGATTTAGTTTGTATATGCATCAGCGAATGTTCAGTCCAGTTTATCTTGAAGCTGTTGAAAGACTTCATAATGGTGAATTAGGCGAGATAACACAGATTAGAGCTTATTGGCACCGCAATAATAATTGGCGAAGACCAGTTCCGGAAAAGAAACCTGATCTTGATAGAAAAATTAATTGGCGTTTGTACGAAGAATACTCCGCTGGATTGCTTACTGAACTTGCTTCTCATCAAATTCAAGTAGCTAATTGGATTAAAAAATCAGCACCAGTTTCAGTAATGGGAACTGGCAGTATTAATTATTGGAAAGATGGCAGAGAAGTGTATGATAATGTTGCATGCATTTTTTCATACCCGGATGGAATGCAATTAGTTTATGATTCAATGATAAGTAATAAACATTATGGTTTGGAAGAGCAGATACTTGGTAGTAAAGGGACAATGGAATTAGAAGTAAATAAATATTATTCAGAATACCCGCCAACACCTCCGGCAATTTTACAATTAATAAATGATATTGAAAAAGATATTTTTGATGTAATTCCAATTGGAGGGGCCAGTTGGGTTCCAGAAACAGCAATTGAGTACAAAGGGGAATTTATTTCTGATAATTATAGAATGGATGAAACAAAACTTCAGCTTGAAGCATTTGTGAAATATATTCGAGTTGGAAAAGCTCCCGAAGAATTAACAAAAGAAGGATATCATTCTTCCTTATGGAGTTTGCTTGCAGAAGAGGCTATTAAAACCGGTAAAAAAATAACATTGCCCGATAAATATATTATATAAGATATGCGAGATATAACTGTAAAAGGTAAAACACTAAAAAGGGAATTATTACTTTTCTTTTTTCTTTTTGTGATTGTATTTTGTTTTAATGTTTATGCAATAGTAGATTATAAAGCTCCGTGGACAGAGATTATTTCTGAACTTCATTACGTCTTATTAATCTCTTTTACCGTGTATTTGATTATTGGAATTATAAGACTAATTGTGTTAGCGATAAAGACTTTATTAAACAAAACTTAATCTAGTTTACCCCAGCATCTTACCGCGTCATTTAATAAAAAAATATTTTCTTTTAGAACTTGCGGAGCAATTGAACAAGCTGTGCTGAGAATAAATCCATTCCATTTTTTCCCAATATCAATTCTGTTATTCAAATCGTTAAGAATTTCTGCCTTTGATCCCATTAACAGTGTATTCACCGAATCAATATTTCCTTTGATGAATCCTTTGTTATTAATTCTTTGAAAAGCATCTTTTAATTCAATATCTCCAATTGGCGGGGGGTCGAGGCATTCTATTCCAGAAATTCCAGAATCGAACATTAGTTCTAATCTATCATTAATCATTCCGCAAGTGTGCGTATAAACGTGGACTCCTTTTTTACGAATCGATGTTGCTATTTCTTTTTCAAATGGAAGAACAAATGTTGTGTAATCATCGGGAGAAATAAATCCCGATCCGGAAAATGGGGAAGAAATTTTAATTGCATCAATTCCGGTTTCACACATTTCCTCAGCTAAACTTTTAATTAGTATTGTAAAGTGTTGAAGAACCAATTTGCACTGTTCTGGGTTATCAATTAGTTCAATAAGCGCTTCTTGAAGACCAAGGAAATCCAAAAAGTAATCAAATGGAGATGTAATCTCACCATGAATTGAATAATCACTGCCGAATTCCGATACCAGTTCCGTAAGGATATCAAATTTATGATTCTGATCAATATAAAAATGAAGGTTTTGAGAAACCGGAATGTAATCTAAAATTTTAGGCAACTCAGATTCTTTTAACTCAGAAAGTTGTAATAATTTCTTCTCCTTTGCATAAGTATAAATTGGTAGATCATTAGTTGGACAATTTACAATGTCTCCATTTGTTAAATAAATTATTTCGTTTCTATTGTGCAGATCAACCCTATCGACTTTATCTAACCAATTTGGATTATGACCATGCAGACTCACCAGAATACCATCAAAGTTGTATTGGTTTCTTAAGCTAATTAAACCGTCTTTAAAACAATTTTTATCAAACCAAAATTTTGAAGGCGATACATTAAGCTGTTGAAGCATATGACCAATACTCAACTGACACATAACCGGAATTTGGTCATGCGGTTCCAAACTCATTGCAGCATTTAATCTTTCTTTTGAATTCATATTAGCTTACTTTTTGCCAAATATAAAAAACAGAAATAGCTGTGAATACTGCAAGGATTGAAAAAACTATTGCAAGAAATACCTGAGCATAAAGCCAATATCCAACGGCAAATAATAGACTATATACGGAAACACTTCCTAAAATCATTCCGATTATACCCCATCGCAAGTCTCCTTTATTTTGTGTTCGAATTTCAGTAAACAAATTTGCTGGGATAACTTTTTTCCAGCCGTTTCCTCCAGGTCTTATCATTTGATAAAAATTGTTGAGTGTTTCCGGCTTTGAAGGCTTAGTAAAAAATGTAACTATTATCCAAGATACTGTTGTAATTCCAACTCCAATTATTAACTGTTCATAAGTTTTAAATGGACGGACTATTTCAATAGCTTTTAATTTGTCCTTTCCAGATGAAACCAAAGCGTTTATTTCTGCAGTATCACTATTATTGATCAAAAGAAAAATAATCGCAACTAAGAATGAAACAATCATAGCAGAAATTTCGCTGTATGGATTAATTCTATACCAAAACCACCGAAGAATAAATAATAAACCAGTACCAGCACCAATTTGAAGTAAAACATTGAATGC
>VGVY01000119.1 GCA_016873835.1 Ignavibacteria bacterium | reverse complement strand
CCTTCATTTAGTAATTTTGCAAATGCATTAATTCTGTTCGCTATAGAATAAATTCCTTTAGGTCCATGATACACAGCATACATGCCAGCCATAATTGCCAGAAGAACTTGTGCAGTACAAATATTACTAGTTGCGTTTTCCCTTTTGATATGTTGTTCTCTTGTTTGAAGTGCCATTCTAAGTGCACGCTTTCCATGCATATCAACAGAAACACCAATTATTCTTCCTGGAATATGCCTTTTGAATTCTTCTTTTGTTGCAAAAAAAGCAGCATGAGGTCCTCCATAACCCATAGGAATACCAAACCTTTGAGAACTTCCTATGCATACATCTGCACCAAATTCTCCTGGTGGTCTTAATAATGCTAAACTCAAAAGATCTACTGCAACAATTTTGATTATTTTTTTTGCTTCTGCTTCTGAAAATAATTTTTCATAATCAATTATTTCCCCATTAGAATCTGGGTATTGAACTATCAATCCAAATACTTCTTCAGTTAGTAGTAATTCATTCCTATCCTTAATCCTTAATTCAATCCCAAGTGGCGCAGATCTTGTTTTTAGTACATCAATTGTCTGCGGAAAAACATCTTGACTTACTAAAAATACGTAAGAAGTTTTTTTTGCTGGCTTTCTTAAAGCAAATGCCATTATCATTGCTTCTGCAGCTGCTGTAGCTTCATCCAGTAACGAAGCATTTGCAATAGGAAGACTGGTCATATCTGAAATCATAGTCTGAAAATTTAGCAATGCTTCTAATCGACCTTGAGAAATTTCTGCTTGATATGGAGTGTACTGGGTATACCAACCCGGATTTTCTAAAATATTTCTCTGAATAATTCCAGGGGTAATTGTCGGATAATAACCCATACCGATGTAACTATTAAATACTTTGTTTTTTGAAGCTATTTTTTCAAGTCTCTTTATTAATTCAAATTCAGTCAAAGGTGCATCAAGATCAATTTTTTCTTTTAACCTAATTGAAGCTGGAATTGTTTTATCTATTAATTCATCCAGCGACTCAACACCGATTTTTTCAAGCATTTCTTTTACTTCAATAGTATTTGGACCGATATGCCGGTCAACAAATTTGTCATGAAATTCAATTACATTATTTGATTGCATATAGAAGGTTTTTTTTATGAATAAATATTTATTTCATTAATAAATATAAATAAAAGCAGTGAATTCGATGTGCAAAAATTAAATGTTTATACTAGATACTATTACTTTTAATGTTATTTATTGCTTCTTTGGAAGCGTTTTGTTCAGCAATTTTTTTGCTTCTGCCAACTCCCGTTCCATAAATTTGTGAGCCGATTGAAACCTGAACAGTAAAAGCCCGCTTATGTTCAGGACCTTCAATTTTTTGAACAGTATACTTAGGCTGATCAAGTTTCTTGGCATGAGAAAACTCTAAGAGTTGACCTTTGTAATTTTTATCCAAAATAAAGTCATGTTCTTCTTCGAAAGGATATATCAGCCATTTCAAAATAAATTGTTCAGCTTGTTCAATATTTTGATCAATATATATGGCTCCGATCAGTGCTTCAAAAGAATCAGCTAATATTGAAAGTAAACCATCATCGGAATAACCAACATACTTTGCATTTATTAAAATGTAATTTTTAAGATTAAGACCAGTAGCTGCAAAAGCTAACCTATCTCGATTTACAATTGATGACCTTGCCTTTGTTAAAAAACCTTCACCTTCACTTTCATATTTTTCAAACAAATAGTCTGCTGCAATCATACCTAAAATTGCATCACCCAAAAATTCTAATCGTTCATTTGATCGTTTGAAATCAGTATTTATTTCAAAATATGATCGATGAGTTAACGCTTGAATAAAAATATTTTTATCAAGAATTGTAAAACCCAGGAGTGATTCTAATGAGCGGAGATTTTGATTAATATCAAGTACATTAGTACGTCTTATAAATTTATCAGAAAAAAATTTAAAGAGAGCTCCAAATTTTTTAAACAATCTTATTCCACAAATTTTTTAAATAATAAACTAGCATTATGTCCGCCAAATCCAAAAGTATTACTAATTGCATAATTAATTTCTTTTTGGACTGCTACCTTTGGCGTATAATTCAAATCGCATTGCGGATCGGGTTCATCAAGATTAATTGTTGGTGGGATCATAGAATTTTTAATTGCAAGTATAGTTGCAATAGCTTCAACTGCGCCAGTTGCACCTAATAAGTGACCAGTCATAGATTTTGTTGAACTAACTGCTAACTTGTACGCATGGTCTCCAAAAACAGTTTTAATTGCTAATGTTTCATTAAGATCATTTAATTCTGTCGAAGTTCCATGCGCATTGATATAATCAACTTGATCAGGCAGAACTCCAGCATCTCTTAATGATTCTCGCATTGATCTTACAGCCCCTTCCCCACCAGCTGCTGGAGCAGTAATATGAAATGCGTCGCCAGTCAATCCAATTCCAATTATTTCTGCATAAATAAATGCACCTCGATTCAACGCATGTTCAAGTTCTTCTAAAACGATCATACCGCTACCTTCACCCATTACAAAACCATTTCTATCTTTATCAAATGGTCTCGAAGCAATTGAATATCGATCATTCCAGGTTGATAGTGCGCGAGCAGAATTAAATCCAGCAACTGACATTGGAGTTATTGATGCTTCTGCACCTCCAGTTAATATAATATCTGCAGAACCTCTTTCTATCAACACAAATGCATCTGCAATAGCGTGAGATGAAGTTGCGCATGCAGATGTAACGGCATAATTTGGACCTTTAAGACCATACTTAATCGAAATTTGACCAGCTGCGATGTCTGAGATCATCATAGGAACAAAGAATGGACTTACCCTTTTAGGTCCGCCATTCATATAAGCTGTGTGTTGCTCTTCAAATGTGTAAATCCCACCAATACCACTTCCAAAAACAACACCAACCATATCTAAATTAATTTTGGATAAATCTAATTTTGAATCTTCCATTGCCATTACAGCTGTAGATAGAGCATAATGAGTGTATGGATCCATCCTTTTAACTTCTTTTTTTTCAATATATAAAGAGGGATCATAATTCTTTAGTTCGCATGCAAATTGTGTTGTAAAATTTGACGCATCAAATTTAGTAATTGGAGCGGCACCGTTTCGGCCTTCCATTAAGCCTGACCAAAATTCATGTAGATTATTTCCAATTGGAGATAAAATACCAATTCCGGTGACTACTACTCGCCTTTTACTCATATTTTCACCATGCAATTGAACTGAAAAGCCGAGACCACGGAATAACCGTGGTCATAATATATTTATTGTGGTAATTTTTCTTTCAGATATTTTGTAGCATCTCCGACTGTTGAGATTTTCTCAGCATCTTCATCGGGGATAGAAATGTTAAATGCAGATTCAAAACCCATAACCAATTCAACTATATCGAGAGAATCTGCGCCAAGGTCATTTGTGAAGGATGCTTCAGGTGTAATTTGGGATTCTTCTACACCGAGTTTGTCCATAATGATTTCTTTTACTTTTGCTTCAACGTCCATTTAGTACTCCTTTGATGTTGATGAATAATTAATTACAAAAAAAATTACATTACCATTCCTCCGTCAACAGTAATAACTTGACCGGTAATATAGTCTGCATCTTCACTGCAGAGAAAATTTACGACTTTTGCAATATCCTCAGGTGAACCCATTCTTCCTAAAGGAACATTTTTCATTAATGCTTCTCTTTGTATTTCACTTAATTTTTTTGTCATGTCAGTTTCAATAAAACCGGGAGCTACACAATTTACAGTGATATTTCTTGAAGCCACTTCACGTGCAATTGATTTTGAAAAACCTATTAAACCAGCTTTTGAAGCAGCGTAATTCGACTGACCGGCATTACCCATCAATCCAACTACAGAAGCAATATTTACAATTCTACCATATCTTGCTGAAACCATGAATTTTAAAGCAGCTTTTGTATAATTGAATATACTTTTTAGATTTACATTAATAACTGCATCAAAGTCATTTTCAGTCATTCTGATTAATAGATTATCTTTAGTTATACCAGCATTATTTACCAAAAAGTCAACACCACCCATTTTATCAATTGCCTCTTGCATTGTTGCTTGAGCATCATTGAATGAAGTTGCATCAGCTTTAAAAGCAAATATCTTTGTTCCGTTGCCAAGTTCACTTTCTATTTCTTTTGCACACTCTTCCGGAGTACTTGCAAATGATATATCAGTCAATAATACACTGCTGCAATTTCTTAATGCAAGTTCTTTAACTATCGCTTTGCCAATTCCTCTACTTCCGCCGGTAACAACCGCTTTTTTATTTTTCAATTTCTACACCGCTTTCTTTGCTGATTTTTATTAGATAATGATCACGGTATTGCAATAATTCTTCGAAAGCCTTTTCTCCAAAGAAATATCTTAACTCTTCTCTACTATGTTCAAACATTGTAGTTGTCTGATTATGCTTCAAACTGCAATAATGCATCCTATCAATATGTTCATCATCAATTGTAAGTGCACCTTCAAAAATAACAAGCGGAAATAATATACAATACAATGGCTTATATTTCCACTTAAATTCTTTATCTTCTATAGCTATTTTTTGAAGGATGCAAAAGCCTTGTTTATCTAAAAAAACGCATTTCTGATTGTATACTTCGGTACCGACTGCAATTCCGGACTGAAAATCAGTATCTACTTCTGGAGCTTCAAACCATCTTGTGGAGTCTTTTGTTTGTGAATCATCACAAGCATTAATGACTCTATCTTTGATGGACATTATTAAATCGTATTCGTTTTTATCAATATAAACACCGTAATAACAACATTCGCCAGAGCAAACACATACGTCGCAAGTTTTAACAAACTTTGCTGTGAAAATTATTGGATCGATATAAATTCCATTAATAATTTTTTCGAATTTTATACTCATCAAAGGTACCTTTCAACATCTGAATAATTATCAATACCAATAATCTTTACATCCGGATTAATTCGTTTTACTAAACCTTGTAAAACTTTCCCTGGACCAATTTCATAAAACTCTTCAGCCCCATCTTTAATCATGTTAATAATGATTTCTTCCCATCTAACTGGATTGGTCAATTGATCATATAAAAGTTTTTTGATTTCCGTTCTTTTAGTTACCGGCAAAGCAGTAACATTTGTATAAACTGGAATTCTTGCATCATAAAAAGGTGTTTCTTCTAATTTCAATTGTAGACTTTTTTGAGCGGCTAACATTAATGGTGAGTGAAAAGCGCCACTTACAACTAATGCTTTAGCAAGTTTGGCTCCGTTCCTTTTACAAAGCTCTATTACTTTATTTACACCTTCAATTGAACCAGAGATAACAATTTGTCCGGGACTATTAAAATTAGCACATTGTACAATCCCGACTAATGAAGCTTCCTTACAAATATCAATTAATTTTTCCGGATTAAGCCCAACAATAGCGGCCATTGTTCCAGGTTGCTCAATTCCAGCTTTCTTCATAGCTATTCCACGTGCGTGAACAAGCTTTACAGCTTCATAAAATTGAATAGATTTTGCAGAGACCAACGCTGAATATTCGCCTAATGAATGACCAGCAACCATATCTGGATCTACAGTTCTAATCAAGCTTGCTACTACAGCACTATGAGTGAAAATAGCCGGTTGAGTAATATCAGTTTGTTTTAGTGATTCTTCTGGACCATTAAACATAATATGTGACAGAGAAATACCCGTCGCTTCTTCTGCAGTTAAAATCATTTCTCTTGCTTCGACTGATTTATCGTATAATTCTTTTGCCATTCCGACATATTGGGAAGCTTGACCTGGAAATATGAATGCTCTCTTTGGCATTAATCAAAACTCCA
>VGVY01000118.1 GCA_016873835.1 Ignavibacteria bacterium | reverse complement strand
AAAGACAAACTAACTAATTATGAAGACTAGAAGACTTTATTTTTTAATTGTTCTTATAATTTTATTACATGGAATAAATTTAAATTCACAATCAACGAAAGATTCAAAGATGAATGGACAAAACAAATATTCTATTGCAACATTAGGATCCGGCTGTTTTTGGTGTACAGAAGCAGTTTTTGAAATGACAAAGGGTGTTATAAATGTTGAAAGCGGTTATTCCGGTGGATCCGTTCCAAACCCAACATATGAAGCTGTTTGTACGGGAAAAACTGGTCATGCAGAGGTTGTGCAAATAACATATGATCAAAAAATAATTCGCTATACTGAATTGTTAGAAATTTTTTTTAAGACACATGACCCAACTACACTCAACCGACAAGGCGCGGATGTTGGTACTCAGTATAGATCCGTAATATTTTACCATGATGAGGAGCAAAAAATTATTGCTCAGAAAGTAAAAGAAGATTTAACAAAATCAAATATTTGGGATGATCCAATAGTTACCGAGATCAGTCCATTCAAAAAATTCTATAAAGCTGAAGTATATCATCAAGATTATTATAATAAAAACCCAAACCAGGGATATTGTAGTTTTGTAATAACTCCAAAATTAGAAAAATTCAAGAAGGTCTTTGGAAATAAACTAAAATAATCTTTACACTTTTTATTAAAACTATTAACCTTATTTGAATTTTCTATCTGCATTTTAAGATTTAAAATTTTTTTAAATATTTTTATATAAATAGTTATTTTTGCACACCCAGTTATTAATTCAATAATGATAATGATTGCCAAAAATATTCTTTTTTCGTTTTTAATTATTTTACTTTTTGTTAGTTGTAATCCAAAACAAAATCAATTCTTTATTTCAAAGGAACATGAAACTTTTAGACATTCTAATGTTTCCGTACTTGTTCTCCCTTTTATAACTAAAATTCTTCCTGAGGATCAAAAGAATAAATTCCTTGAACGAAAGGCCTCAATAAAAAAAACTTTGACAAATCCGGAAATCGAATTACTTGAAGCTTATGCAAGTTTAATTTTATCCGAGAATACGATTGCAAAAATTGTAACCATCACAAACCAACAGTACTTTTCAGAAATAAGTTTACTCAAAAGGCAATTTACTTTTGATAACGGTGAGCCCGTCGAAATGTTCATTCCAAATTCACAAATTATCTTAGGGGAGAATAAACCAGATTATATATTTATCATCAGCGATCTATTCTTCAATAAGAATACTCAAGATAAAACTCACTCAGTTGGAATAGGAATAAAAGCTAAAACAAATTTTATAATGGAAGGCGGGATTGATTATTTATTTTGGGATAATAAGAAAATGGATGCTGCTGCATTTGGAAGATTGAACAAATCAATGAAGCTGATTGGTTATCCAACTAAATTAGAATACATAACTTTTCTAGAGGATTTTTTCAACATAATAATCGAGAAAAGTCCGCTTCAAAAAAAAGAAACTAATTATTAAAGTCCATTACGTTTATAAATGGAAAACCCCAGTAATTGCTGGGGTTTTGCTCCGCGGGTAGGGCTCGAACCTACAACCCTGCGGTTAACAGCCGCATGCTCTGCCATTGAGCTACCGCGGAATATGTACCAAAATTGAGGTGTAAAAATAGATTATAACTTCCCTTTTGTCAAGCTATACTTAACTTTTTTCTATTTTCAAATCAGAAAATCAAAACTCGATTTTTCAGTTGGTAATTATCCAACTGCTTCCATTTTCTTTATTTCAGTTGTCATTCTCCATTTAAGAATTTAACTTTTACAAGTCTTCTGCGCACTTTTATTGGAATTACCTTTAACTTAGTAAAGGACTATATTATGAATAATGAAGAACTTCTTGAAAAAGTTCAGCAAGCATATAAAGATTGGGATAATAACGTTTACAAAAAGTCGATTCAAAAATTTCATGAGAGACTTGATTCTTTAGCAACACAGTCTTTTACTGAAGTAAAACCAATTTACTCTCCACTAGATTCAAACGCTGATTTATATTTAGAAAAAATTGGTTTCCCAGGTGAATATCCCTTCACAAGAGGAATACAACCCACTATGTATAGAGGAAGATTATGGACTATGAGACAATACGCTGGTTATGGTACCGCAAAAGAATCGAATGAACGGTATAGATATTTACTTGAACAAGGTCAAGTGGGCCTTTCAGTTGCTTTCGATCTTCCTACACAAATTGGATTTGATAGCGATGACCCAATGGCCGAAGGCGAAATAGGTAAAGTTGGTGTTGCAATTGACACTTTAGCTGATATGGAAATTCTATTTGATAAAATCCCACTTGATAAAGTATCAACATCAATGACGATTAATGCGCCAGCTTCAATTCTGTTAGCGATGTACATTGTTGTGGCTGAAAAACAAGGTGTGCCCAAAAATAAAATAAGCGGAACTATTCAAAACGATATTCTGAAAGAGTACGTTGCCAGAGGGACTTATATTTTTCCGCCAAAACCATCAATGAGACTTATCACAAATATTTTTGAATATTGTTCAAAAGAAATTCCGAAGTGGAATACAATTTCAATTTCTGGTTACCATATTCGCGAAGCTGGTTCAACTGCTGCTCAAGAAATTGGATTCACACTTGCAAATGGAATTACTTACGTTGAAGCTGCTTTAAAAGCTGGATTAGGCATTGATGATTTTGCTGGTCAACTTTCATTCTTTTTCAATTCACACAATGATTTATTTGAAGAAGTAGCAAAGTTTAGAGCTGCAAGAAGGCTTTGGGCAAAAATAATGAAAGAAAAGTTTGGTGCTAAGAAAGAGAAATCAATGATGCTTCGGTTTCATACTCAAACAGCTGGATCAACTTTAACTGCCCAGCAAGTAGATAACAATATTGTTCGTGTAACCATTCAAACATTAGCAGCTGTTCTGGGCGGGACTCAAAGTTTACATACTAATTCAAGAGATGAAGCACTAGCACTTCCGTCTGAAGAATCTGTACTGATTGCATTACGGACACAGCAAATTGCTGCTTATGAAAGTGGAATTACAAATACAATTGATCCTCTAGCCGGTTCATACTACATTGAAGCACTTACAGATCAAATTGAAAATGAAGCTCAAGTTTATTTAAGCAGAATTGAAGCAATGGGTGGAGTGATAAATGCAATTGAATCGGGTTTTATTCAAAACGAAATACAGAAATCTGCCTATAAATATAATCAACAAGTTGAACGCGGTGAGAAAATAATAGTAGGCGTAAATAAGTTCAATTCTGATGAAGCTTCTCCAAATAATTTACTTAAGATAAACGAGAGAGTTCAACAAGAACAAATTGCATCGTTAAATGAAATAAAAACTAAACGTAACAATGAAGAAGTGAAAGATAAACTCAGAAATTTAAAAGAAGCCGCACAAACAGATATTAATTTAATGTCATTTATTCTTGAAGCAGTAAAAGTATATGCGAGCATTGGTGAAATTTGTAATACACTTAGGGATGTATTTGGTGAGTATAAAGAAAATGTTGTAATATAATTTAGAATTGAGAATTAATAG
The DNA here is from genome assembly GCA_016873835.1 of Ignavibacteria bacterium. Classification (GTDB taxonomy): domain Bacteria; phylum Bacteroidota; class Ignavibacteria; order Ignavibacteriales; family Melioribacteraceae; genus DSXH01. The sequence goes on along the minus strand of VGVY01000118.1, from coordinate 2,377 downwards.
AGGACTTTATGAAAATAAATAATATAGAGCATATTGGTATTGCTGTTAAAAACTTAACTGAAACGATAAAATTTTATGAAGATGTTTTCGGCTTAAAATGTTATGCGGTAGAAGAAGTGCAAGATCAAAAAGTACGAACAGCTTTTTTTATGGTTGGTCAAACAAAAGTAGAGTTATTGGAATCAACCGAACCTTATGGACCTATCAGCAAGTTTATTGATAAAAGGGGTGAAGGAATCCATCATATTGCATATGCTGTTGAAGATTTAAAAAGTACTTTAGATGAATTAGTAAAAAAAGGAGTTCAATTAATTGATAAAGCTCCTAGAAAAGGTGCAGAAGAAATGAGTATTGCTTTTCTTCATCCAAAATCGACAAATGGAGTATTAACAGAACTTTGCGAACAAAACAAAAAGAAAATTTAATACCTTTCATTAAAAAAAATTCTTCAATATCTTTTACTAAAAATTAGAGATGAGTATGAAAAAACTACTATTGTTGTTCCTTTCTATATTTCTTTTTACAGTTATTTATGCGCAAGACGGAGCAGATTATTGTTCTGAAGTAAAATCATCTTCATTTAGTAAAATAAGTCAATTGAATAAAGTTCTTTATCCGGGAGACAGCAGATTTAACGCAACATATTATAAACTAGATTTAAACATTACATATTCACCACAGTACTTAAAGGGAATTGCAACAGTAAAAGGACATGCAGCAAAAGAAAAAGTAAGCAGTATTTACTTGGACTTGTGGACCGGCTTAAAAGTAAACTCAGTTAAAGCAAACGGACAAAATTTAACTTTTGCACACACATCTCCAGATCAGCTAAATATTACCTTAGACAAAATCTACAATGGGATTGAAGAATTTTCTGTAGAAATAGAATACGAAGGTAAACCAAATTCAACCGGAGGGATTGGAGGAAGTTTTGTCTTTGGAACTACTCCATATGGTTCACAAGTTATATGGACTTTATCAGAACCCTACGGTGCAAAAGATTGGTGGCCTAGCAAAGATACACCGGCAGATAAAGCTGATTCGTCTGATGTCTGGATAACGGCATCAAACTACTTCAAATCGGTTTCAAATGGGAAATTAATGGCAGCGATAGATAATGGGAATGGCACAACTACTTATAAGTGGAAAAACCATTATCCAATTGCAAATTATTTGGTCTCAATTGCAATGTCTAATTATTACTTACATCAAACCACTTTTCAATATGAACCGGGTAAATTCATGCCAGTAACACACTACGTATATCCGGAAGTGTTTCCTTCTCAACAAACCAATCTTGATAGAACAAATGACATGCTAAGCATTTTCTCTGAGATGTTCGGACAGTATCCTTATTTGAATGAAAAGTATGGGCATGCACAATGCGGTTTTGGCGGCGGTATGGAACATCAAACAATTTCATCGATGGGGAGTTATGGAGAATCATTAGTAGCTCATGAACTTGCACATCAATGGTTCGGTGACAAAATTACTTGCAAGAATTGGGAAAGTATTTGGCTAAATGAGGGCTTTGCAACTTACTCAGATAAACTTTATCATCAAAAAAAATATGGCAATTCAACTTTTGCTTCTCAAATGAATTCTGTTTTTAATTCTGCTAGAAATGCAAACGGAACAATATATGTTCAAAATATAAATAGCACGGGAGAAATTTTTAATTCAGCACGATCTTATAATAAAGGAGCCGCAGTATTGCACATGCTTCGCGGAGTAATTGGTGATGATAAATTTTTTCAGACAATGAAAGAATATTTAGCAGAACCTGGACTTTCATATAATGTTGCAGTGACAGAAGATTTTCAAAGAATTGCCGAAAGAGTTTCTGGTCAAAATTTAGATTACTTCTTCAAACAGTGGATTTATGGTGAGAAGCATCCGAAATATACTTTTGGATGGAGAAGTGAACAAATATCAGGAAATAATTACAATTTAATTGTCCGTTCAAATCAACAGACTAATTCGAATCCTACATTCTTTAAAATGCCAATTCAAATTAAGTACACAACTCCACTTGAAACCAAAACTGTTACAGTATTTAATGATAAGCAAGAACAAGGATGGATTTTTTCTGTAAATGGTCAACCAACATCTGTTCAATTCGATCCGGACAATTGGATATTAAAAGAGGTACTAGGGACGACATCAATTGAAAATGAAATAAATTTGCATTCTGAGTACGAGTTACACCAGAACTATCCAAATCCATTTAATCCCTCAACAACTATCTCATATGTCATACCGAGTGCAACGAGGAATCTAAAAGATTTCTCATCAACTAGGTCTCCTCGAAATGACAATGTGTGGGTAACATTAAAAGTTTATGATATACTCGGAAGGGAAGTTGCAACACTTGTTG
>VGVY01000117.1 GCA_016873835.1 Ignavibacteria bacterium | reverse complement strand
AAGATAGATCTTTCTACAAAATTTTTTAATAAAAAAGTAAGTTTTCCTTTTTTAATTTCTTGTATGACTGGCGGAACAAAAGAAGCTGAAAAGATTAATCAAAAATTAGCAGAATGCGCAAATGAATTAAACATACCCGTTGGTGTTGGAAGCCAAAGGCAAGCTTTAGAAAATTATGATTTTCACGAGTCATACAAAATAATTAGAAAACATGCTGGTAGTGTGCCAGTGCTTGGAAATTTAGGAGCTGCCCAGTTAATATTATCTAATAATATTGTTGATAATGTTAAACAATTAATTGATTTAGTTGAAGCTGATGCATTTGTGATTCATCTAAATCCACTTCAAGAATTATTACAAAGAGAAGGAGAACCGAATTTTAAAGGTTTGCTTAAAAAAATTCAGTTGTTGACGACTAAGATAAAAATTCCATTTATTGCTAAAGAAGTCGGTTCTGGAATTTCTGATAATTCTGCTATGAAATTATTAGAAGTTGGAATTAAAGGTATTGATGTTGCTGGTTCCGGCGGTACAAGTTGGGCTAAAGTTGAAAACCTAAGAAATAACGAAACAGTTAATTCATTTAATGATTGGGGACTTCCAACTTCGTATTGTGTGAGAACTGTTTCAGAATTAAAAAAGAAAAAGAAATTCATGTTAATTTCTTCTGGTGGAATTAATAACGGAATCGAAATTGCCAAATCAATTGCGCTTGGAGCAGATTTTGCAGCCTCCGCAAGAATAATTTTTCAGGAGGTTATTAAAAATGATATCGAAGGGGTAAGAAACTTAATTTTAAGCTGGCTTGAAGATGTAAAAAACATAATGTATTTAACAAACAGTGATAGTCTAAAAAATTTACAAAAATCAAAATTGATTAGAAAATCGGAGATGTATTGAAGTTAATTATTGCTGACTCGTTGAATAAGTTTTATATAAAAGAATTGTATAAAATTGAAAAGAAATTGTCACTTCTTCTTAAAGGGAAAAAGCCAGATTCACTTTATGATGCATGCCGTTATTCATTGGAAAGTGGAGGAAAAAGATTACGGCCTATGCTAGTACTGTTGTCTGCAAAAGCAGTTGGTGGTAATTGTAATCAAGTATATCATGCTGCTTTAGCTGTAGAGCTTTTGCACACTTTTACTTTAGTACATGATGATATTATGGACAATTCACCGAAAAGAAGAGGGAAGGAAACTGTATACAAAAAATTTGACAATAATACTGCAATTCTTGCTGGTGATAGTTTGGCTGCACTTGCATTTGAAACCTTATTGAAGGATTGTAATAAAAAATCTAAAGAAGTCATTTCTTCCTTTACAAAAGGACTTATAACTGTTTGTGAAGGTCAAGGTCTGGATAAAGAATTCGAATTAAAAGAAGAAGTATCGCTGAAACAATACAAAGAAATGATTTACAAGAAAACTGCAGCCTTAATGGAAATGTGCTGTAACATTAGTGCCTTATTGTGTAATGCCAAGAAAATCCACATTGATTTTATTACTGGATTTGGGAAGAACCTTGGTATGGCTTTTCAAATTCAAGATGACTTATTAGATATAATCGGTCAAGAAAATGAATTTGGCAAAGTAATAGGCTGTGACTTAATTGAAGGCAAAAAAACATTCTTATTAATAAAAGCAATGAATAAGGCAGACGCAGAAGAAAAGAAAGCACTATTAAAACTAATTCGTTCAAAAGGGATTGAAAGAAGTGAAGTCGGTTTTTATTTAAAATTATATTCAGATCTTGGTATTATCAAAGATGCAAAAAAAGAAATAATTCGTTATACTGATTTAGCCTTGAGCAATTTAAATAAACTTCCAGAAACAGAAGGAAGAAACTTATTAGTGGCACTCGCAAAATCTTTAGTTGTGAGAAGTAAATAATGTTGGAAATAAAAATAAAAATAATAAATAATGCCGGTCTCCATACAAGACCAGCTGCTACAATAGTCAAACTCGCTTCAAAATATAAATGTGAATTTTTTCTAAATAAAGACGGAATGCATATTAACGGCAAAAGTATAATAGGTGTTATGACTTTAGCCGCTGAAAAAGGATCCGAATTAACCCTCACATTTGAAGGTGAAGATGAAGAGCAAGCTTCAAAAGAAATAACTGATTATTTCAACAGAGGATTTGACGAGTTATAATATGGAACATCAAACACAAAATATTATTAAAGGGATTGCTGCCGCGCCCGGCATTGCTATTGCAAATGCATTCATTTATACAAAGGAAAAGGAAATAGTTAATGATGATCCAATAGTTGATGTTGATGAAGCATTGCAAAACCTTGAAATTGCTCTTACACAATCAAAAAAGGAATTGAGAAAAGTTTTTTCACTTGCCGTTGATAAATTAGGTGAAAAACGAGCTGCCATTTTTGATGCACAAATTATGATTCTTGATGATCCGATTCTCATTGCAAATCTAAAAGAGCGGATAACTAAAGAAAAAAAAGTACCAGAATTTATAGTTGAAGACGAAATTTCTAAATATACGCGAATTATGAATGCATCAAACGAACCCTACATGAAAGAAAGATCGCATGATATTGAAGATATTAAAAATAGAATTATCAGAAATATTAGAAAGAAAAAATGGCAATCAAAAATCTTAAATGATGTCATAGTGATAACTAGTAATCTTTCGCCTTCAGACGCTGTTTTATTTTCAAGGGTAAATGTAAAAGGTTATGTAACAGATTTTGGCGGATTAACTTCTCATGCAGCAATTTTATCTCGCTCTTTAAATATACCAGCTGTTGTTGGATTGCACGAAGCCACAAGCAAAATTAAAAATGATGATCTAATTATTGTTGACGGATTTAATGGGCATGTTGTAATTAATCCTTCTATAGAGCAATTGAAAGTTTATAGACAAAAAATTGAAAAATTAGCTCAGCATGATTCTGAGCTAGGTCAGCTTAAAAATCTTCCAGCTCAAACCCTAGATGGAAGAGACATAAAACTTATGGCCAACTTGGATGTTTCAAATGAGATGGAATTTATAATTCAAAACTGTGCTAATGGTATTGGTCTCGTAAGAACGGAACAGCTATTTGAAGAGTATGAAGAATTTCCAGATGAAGACCAGCAGTACAATGTTTATAAAAATATTTCGGAAAAAATTTATCCTGGAGAAGTTATTATTCGAACTTTTGATATTGGAGGAGATAAAGTTTTACCAGTAGACCTTCACGAACCTAATCCGATGCTTGGCTGGCGTGGAATTAGATTGCTGATTGATAATCCTGATCTTTTCAAAATTCAAATTCGTTCTATACTTAAAGCAAGCTCACTAAAAAATGTAAAAATAATGTTTCCTATGATTTCCTCTGTTTCGGAAATTGAAGAATCAAAAAAAATTCTTAATGAAGTTAGAAATGAACTAAAGGATGCTAAAATTCCTTTTGACACAAACATAAAAGTTGGAATAATGATTGAGGTCCCTTCTGCTGCAGTTATGACAAAAGAATTTGCATCGCAAGTTGATTTCATCAGCATCGGTACGAATGATCTAATTCAATACTTGCTGGCAGTTGATCGAGGCAACGATATAGTTTCAAAACTATATCAAGAATTTCATCCAGCAGTTATAAGAACTTTGAATCACATAATAAGCGAAGGCAAAAAATCTGGTGCACTGGTTAGTATGTGCGGTGAAATGGCTGCTGATCCATTTGCCGTTCCTTTGCTGATAGGATTGGGTCTGGATTCTCTAAGCGTTTCTGCTTCGGCAATTCCATTAATAAAAAAAATAATTCGATCTCTTCACTTTTCAGATTTGCAATCTCTCGCTAATGAATGTTTAATACTTACAAATGAAAATGAAATAAATGAAAAACTGCACAAATATTTTAATAGTCATGTGCAAGACATAATTAAGAATTTTATAGGGAGTTAAAATGGAATTAAAAGAAATGATTAATCAATACGATCCTGATAATCAATTCAATGTTTTAATTGAATCATTTAAGCAAGTTGAATATGCTTGGAATCTTAAGATTGATATATCATCAATCGATACTAAAAAAATAAAAAATATAGTTTTATCAGGTTTAGGCGGTTCAGCAATAGGCGGTGATCTACTACAAAACTTTCTAAGAAATGAATTAAAGTTTCCATACGCTGTAAATAGAAATTATGAACTTCCCTTATATGCAAATGAAGAAACATTAGTAATAGCTTCATCATATTCCGGCAATACTGAAGAGACATTATCTGCTGCTCATGAAGCGATTGAAAAAAAATGCCAGGTTATATGCATCACAACTGGAGGTAAACTGTTAGACTTTGCAAATAAGCATAAATTCCCAGTTGGAATTCTTCAAAAAGGATTTCAACCTCGGTTTGCTCTTTGGGTCAATTTTTTTACATTGTTAAATATTATTCAAACTTTGAAATTAGTACCAGAACAAAATGATAATGTTAAAAAAATTATTGATCTGTTTAAAAGAAAGGGTATAGAATTTTCTCAATCAAAAAACGAAGCTCTTTCCTTGGCAGAAAATTTAGTTGGATATATTCCACTAGTTTATGCAGTATCTGAATATACATCTGCATTAGGAACAAGGTTGAAAGGACAGTTTAATGAAAATTCCAAACTGCATGCGTTCTTTGGTTTATTACCTGAATTAGATCACAATGAAATATTGGGATGGGATACTTTTAATCCAAATCAAATTAATTTGAAGTTAATAAATATTATTGATGAAGATTACCATCCTCAAGTAAAGAAAAGATATGAAATAACATCAGAAGTAATCAAAAAAACTGGATGTGAAATAATTAATCTGCAAAGCAGAGAAGGAAGTTGGAAGGAAAGATTAGTCGACTTGATTTATTTAGGGGATTGGATTTCGTATTACCTGGCAGTTATTAGAAAAATTGACCCGACTACAATTGATAATATAAATTATCTTAAGGAACGTCTTTGACGGTTAAATTCGCAAAATATGTTCTTTTTATTTTTATAATTCCACAATTACTTCTTGCGCAGTTTTATTTCTTTGGCAGAAATAAAGTTCAGTATGAAAAATTCAATTGGAAAGTGCTCAAAACTGAGCACTTTAATATTTATTATTATGATGATTTTGAAGAACTTGCTGAAATCGGTGCAAAATATGCTGAAGATGCCTATGAAGAATACAAGGTCAAATTTAATCACTACGTTACAAGTAAAATCCCTCTTATTTTTTATAACACACATTTACATTTTCAACAAACAAATACAACTCCAGGATTCATACCAGAAGGCGTTGGCGGCTTCTTTGAATTTATGAAAGGGAGAGTTGTCATACCTTATCTTGGAAATTTAAGCGGCTTTAAACATGTCATTCGTCATGAGCTGGTTCATGTTTTTATGACAAATAAAGTTTATAATGTTTTGTCAGATCATAGAATTGACACGGATAGACTTCCTCCTTTATGGTTTGTTGAAGGTTTAGCTGAGTATTGGTCGTTCGATTGGGATACACAATCAGAAATGGTAATGAGAGATTTAATTTTAAATGGTTCTTTCATTTCATTGAAGGATTTAGAGTCAGTCTATGGTTACATTATCTATAAAGAAGGTCAGAAATTTTTAGAATTTGTATCACAAAAATACGGTGAAGATAAAATATTAAAACTGCTTGAAAATTTTTGGAGATTTAGTTCATTTCAAGAAAATTTAGAATTTACACTTGGCGAAAAATTTGAAGAATTAAACAATCACTGGTACTATTCTCTTCAGCAAAAATATTTTCCTTTGTATCAAGAATTTTATCCGCACTTCACTCATTCCAAGAAAATTACAAATCAAGGATACAATTTTGACCCAGCATACATTGAACGCAATGGCCAAAAAGAAATTTATTTTATTGGAAATCACAATGGTTATACTTCTGTATTTCAGATGAAATATGATCCCGAAA
>VGVY01000116.1 GCA_016873835.1 Ignavibacteria bacterium | reverse complement strand
TGTTTGATCGGAAAAATCCAGCGCCTTGCGAGCCAACAATTATGTTATTGTTATAAATATAACCGCACCAAATAAAATTTGTTTCTAAAGTAGTTGAAATATCCGTCCACGAATCTCCATTATTTGAACTCATAAAAATTCCACTACCCCACAGCGCTGCATAAATAATATTATTGTTTGTAAAAATGTGCTGTCCATAACTACCAGAAATACCATTTGTAACGGCTGTCCATAATGTTCCATTGTTTGTTGATCTAAATAAACCACCAGAAGTTGTAACAGCAAAAAGATTTGTTCCAACCTTTCCGATTGAATAAACATACAATCCATTTAGACCGGAGTTAATAGGAGTCCAAGATAAACCAGAATTGGTTGAAAGATAAACACCATATCCTCCGGTTCCAGCATAAATATTATTGCCATCAATTATTAATGACCAGACTAAGTAATTAGAAAATGATAAGATTTTAGTCCAGGTATTCCCATTGTTATCCGAAGTATAAATTCCATCGTTGGTGCCGGCATAAATTTTTCCTGAGGAATTTACTAGACATAAAGTACTTCGTTTTAGAGTTGCATCACCACTTGGCTCCCAGTTCATTCCATTGTTCGAAGTTCGAAAAACTCCATTATCGGTTCCTACAAATAAATAGTTCCCGGCTTTTATAAAGGAATAAGCTGAATAAGTGGTAATACCATTGTTAGTTTTAGTCCATTCGTCTCCATTATTTGAAGATCTGTAAACTCCTCCATAAGTTCCGGCGTAAAGAAATGTTCCATCAAAATAAAATGCTCTTCCGGTTCCACTAAGTGGACCGTTAGTTTGAATCCATTGCGCAGTCATTGGTTGCTGGGTGAGTATTATAAGAGTAATAACCAATAGGAATTGTAGCAAGCTTTTCATTGCATCCTCCTAAAGTTCTACCTTGAGTGAATTGAATTTTCAACATCACGTTAACTATAATTAATTTTTTTTACAACATATTTTTTTCAAAAGTGCTATTAATCAAGTAAGTTCTTTTATGTATGGAAACAACTCAATCAGAAAAGTCGTCCCTTTTTATTATTTTTGCGATACAAAAAACTGGCTCTATAAAATGTCAATAAAAACAGAATTAGCAGTAATTGGGGGCGGACCCGGTGGCTATGCTGCAGCTTTTCTTGCAGCAGATTTAGGATTGCAAGTTACTTTAATTGATTTAGAAAAAAATCCTGGCGGTGTATGTTTGTATCGGGGTTGTATCCCATCAAAAGCTTTGTTGCACGTTGCAAAATTAATTCACGAAGCAGAAGAAGCTAAAAAATGGGGAATAGATTTTGGAGAACCTAAAATTGATATTAATAAACTTCGCGATTTTAAAAATGGAGTAGTTAATAAACTCACCGGTGGACTTGGACAATTATCAAAGCAGCGCAAAGTAAATTTTATAAATGGTCGTGCTTCTTTTCAAAATTCGAATACTATCATTGTTGATAAAATAGATAGTACAAAAGAAGAAATCAATTTTGAAAAAGCGATTATTGCCACCGGATCTTTACCGGCAACAATACCTGGTTTATCAATTAATTCGCCACTAATTATGGATTCAACATCAGCTTTAGAAATGAATGATGTTCCAGAAAAACTTTTAGTTATTGGCGGCGGATATATAGGTTTGGAATTAAGTACAGTTTATGCTTCGCTTGGAAGCAAAGTAACTGTTGTTGAAATGATGCCGGGACTTTTACCTGGTGCAGATAGAGACATGGTTGCTGTTCTTGAAAGAAGATTGAAAACAACGTTTGAGAAAATTTATACTGAAACTAAAGTTGTTGAATTAAAAGAAAATGGAAATTCAATTACTGTCAAATTAGAAGGAAAGAAAGTTGATACACCCGAGCAAACTTTTGATAAAGTGCTCATATCAGTCGGAAGAAAACCGGTTACCGATGGTCTTGGAATAGAGAATACAAAAGTAAATACAAATCAACGGGGATTTATTGTAGTTGATAAACAACTAAAAACAGATGATCCAAATATTTATGCTATTGGCGATATAGTCGGCGGCGCAATGCTTGCACATAAAGCTTCGGCTGAAGGTAAAGTTGCCGTCGAAGCTATTCTTGGTCATAAAGTTGCCTTCGAACCGAATGCAATTCCGGCTGTTGTTTTTACTGATCCGGAGCTTGCTTGGACTGGCTTAACTGAAACTGAAGCCCGAGAAAAAGGAATAAAGGTTGAAGTTGCAAAGTTCCCTTGGGGTGCTAGTGGAAGAGCAACCACACTAGATAGAAATGATGGAATGACAAAACTTATTATCGAACCAGAGACCGAAAGAATTCTTGGAGTTGCAATAGTCGGCGTAGGTGCTGGGGATATTATTGCAGAAGGTACACTTGCAATTGAAATGGGAGCTGTTGTAAAAGATTTAGAATTAACGATTCATCCTCATCCAACATTATCAGAAACAATGATGTTTGCAGCGGAATTATTCTACGGTCATGCAACGGATATGTACAGACCGAAAAGGAAATAAACTAAGGTTAATAGTAATTAATAATATTAGATTAATGTTATACAAGTGAAATAGAATGATGAGAATAAAAATAATTTTAATATTGTTTTTCTTTATAACTGCCGGTGTATTTTCTCAGAACTACAATTGGGTAAAACACGACTCTCTTGTTAAAGCTGGAATAAACCAAATCTATAGCATACAACTTGATCAAGCCGACAAAACTTTTGATAGAGTTGTAAAAGAGTACCCAACTCATCCTTCAGGAAAATTTTTCAAAGCAATGACAACCTGGTGGAGGATTCTCCTCGACCTTGAAAATGAAAGTATGGATGATAAATTTTACGATCAACTTGAAGAAGTAATTGATTTGTGTGATGATATCTTGGATAATAATGAAAAAAATGTTGACGCAATGTTTTTTAAAGGCGGCTCGCTTGGATTTAGAGGTCAGCTTCTAGCAATTCGCGAAAGCTGGTTTAAAGCAGCCCTCGATGGCAAAGAGGGGCTTAACCTTGTTTTCAAATCTTATGAAGTTAATCCCAAAAATATTGATGTTCAGCTTGGTTTTGGAATTTATCATTATTATGCAGATGTTATTCCGCAAAAATATCCAGTAGTAAAACCATTCATGATTTTTTTCCCGAAAGGTGATAAAGAAAAAGGTTTGAAAGAACTCGAATATGTTGCGCTAAATGGAAGATATACATTGATAGAATCGCGACATTTTTTACAGAAACTAAATTTCCAGTTTGAAGAAAATATGGAAGAATCACGACGGTGGGGAAAAGCTTTGCTGAGAGAATTTCCAAATAATCCTAACTTTCAAAAGTATTATGGGCTCACTTATGTTAAAGAAAATAATTATCCTGAAGCAGCAAAAACTTTTAGAGAAATTTTTTTGAAAGCAGAAAAAGGTTTCCCGGGTTATAATAAACGATATAAAAGAGAAGCATCTTATTACATTGGAATGGATTTTAAGCAGAAAAATATTGCCGATTCTGCCGCTTATTATTTTGAAAAATCTGAAAAACTTTCGCGCGAGATTGATAAAAAAGAAGCGTCTGGTTTCTTAATTAATACTGTTTTGTATTTGGGAATGCTGTACGATCAACTTAATCAGCGCGATAAAGCAATAAAGTACTATAATGAAGTGCTGCAGTTAAAAGAAAGAAATGATTCTCACGATTTAGCTAGACGATACCTTAAAACTCCTTATTTAAGATAATTGAGAATTGAAAATTGCGAATTAAGAATTCAATTATTACTTCTCTATTCTCAATTATAGATTAGTTGAAACTCCAAATCGATGCAGCGAGCCGATTGATCCCAGAGAAGAAAATGAATAATCAATAGTATAAGTGCTCACATTAAATCCGAAACCTAAGTTGAAACCAGCTAATCCGGCAGTCGTTCCAATTTTTAACTCTTTTCTTTTTTCGTTGTCGTAACCAAAACGAAGTCTAAAACTTTGACCTAATTTAAATTCTCCACCAAAGGTAATTTGTTTGAAGCGATTCAAGAAGTTTTCTTGCTTCTCATTAAGTTTATTGAATGACCAGTAAAACCGGAATGGTAAATTTTCCAACTGCTTTGAAAAGCCAATCCGAATATCAATTGGCAGTTCTTCTTTATTATCAATATATGATGTGAGTTGTGTTCCAAGATTAAGTATTGAAAAACCGAAATTCCATCGAGACTCTGGAATTTCATAATGAAGTCCAATATCCACTGCTAAACCAGTTGAAGAATATTCTTCAATTCCAGAATAAATAAATTTGACATTAGCACCGTAATAAAAATTTTGATCAAGCTCATTTCCATAGCCAACAGAGAATGCAACATCACTCGCGCCAAAATTTCCAATCTTCATTCCGTTTTCGTCAGACTTGGTAAACTCGCCATAATTTATGTATTGAACCGATGCACTGAATCTTCCCCAGTCTTCAATTTGTCTTGAATAAACTAATGATGCAGAATTTATGTCAAGCAAATGTTTTAAGAATGAAAATGAAATAGGAGAATCTTTAAGAAAATTTATTCCAGCCGGATTGTAGAAAATTACATTTGGATCGTCGTTATTAGCAACAAAACTGCCGGCTACTGCTGCGGCTCGTGGACTTTTATCTAAATTTAAAAACTTATAAGTACTTTGTGAATACGATAATGAAGTAAATAGTAAAAGGAATACAACAAAAAATTTTTTCATAATTCTCTCAATTTGACGCACGATTTTAAAGATTATTGCTTATAAAGGCAAGGCTATCTTTAATCACTTGAAACCTACGGAACATTTAAGAATCAAATTATGTTAGAGTATAGAACTTGATTGGATTTATTAATCATTACTAAATTTAAATAGAGAATAAAAAGGAGTAACAATGAACGGTTTTAAGACTGTTATTTTAATGACATTAATGATGGTTCTTTTCTTGATGGTTGGAAATTTGCTCGGCGGACAGCAAGGAATGATTATGGCTTTTCTATTTTCCTTGATTATGAATTTCGGAGCTTATTGGTTTTCTGATAAAATAGTTTTAACAATGTACCGCGCTCAACAAGTAACTAGAGAAAGCGCTCCGCAATTATTTGATATTGTTGAGAAGCTTGCAAACAAAGCAGAACTTCCAATGCCCAAAGTATACATTATGAATAATCCTACACCGAATGCTTTTGCAACCGGGCGTAATCCGAATAACGGAGCTGTTGCTGTAACAACGGGAATTATTAATATGTTAAACCGCGAAGAACTGGAAGGTGTAATAGCACACGAACTTGCACATATAAAAAATAGAGATATTTTAGTCAGCACAATAGCCGCAACTCTTGTTGGTACCATTACTTTTATTGCAAGAATGGCTGGATATGCCGCAATGTTTGGAGGAAGCAGCAGAGATGACAACAGAGGCGGAAATGTTTTTTATGAATTAGCACTTTTAATTATTGCACCAATTGCTGCTGTTTTAATTCAGCTTGCAATTTCAAGATCAAGGGAATACATGGCAGATGAAAGCGGTGCACAAATTTCTGGTAAACCGATGGGATTGGCAAATGCACTTCACAAATTATCGAAAGCAAATGAAATGCTTCCAATGGCACATGCCGGTGCTTCATCGGCACATATGTTTATCGTTAATCCATTGAGTGGAAAATCTTTGCTGAAATTATTTTCAACTCATCCTCCGCTTGAAGAACGAATTGAAAGACTTAAAGAAATAGCTGCTGGAAGAAGATAGTTTTATTGTATTTGTTTGCAGTCAAGAACCGGTTCTTGACTGAATTAAATTTAACTCAAATAAAAATTTGCTTGTAATTTCGATTTTTTTTATTTCTATTATAAGTAGAAATAAAAACAATAAGACCCGCCCTCATCTTATTGCTTTTACTTCAGTTTTTAATTGCACCTTATTGCAAGTATGCCCAATTTGACAAAACAAAAGGTAGCAAAAATGAAAAGTTTAATAATTCTCATATTTACAATTGCTGCTTTAATATTTACAAACTCATGTAACTCACCAACCGAAAACCAGCAGCAATTTAA
>VGVY01000115.1 GCA_016873835.1 Ignavibacteria bacterium | reverse complement strand
GATTTATTACATCCATGCCAAGTTTTAACTGATTTGTTTACAGTTCTAGAAAAGAAAAGAAAACTTCAAGGATTAAAATTAGCCTACATTGGTGACGGCAATAATATGGCTCATAGTTTATTAAACGGCTGCTCTAAAGTTGGAATGGATATTTCAATTGCTTCTCCTTCAGGTTATAAACCTATGAAAGAAATTGTAGACCATGCACTGCAAAATGCAAAATATATGGGAAGCAAAGTTGAAATTGTAGATGATCCAATTGCAGCGGTTAGAAACGCAGATGTGGTTTACACTGATGTTTGGGCAAGTATGGGCCAAGAAAAGGAAGCCGAAGAGAGGAAGAAAAAATTTTCCGGATTCCAAGTAAATCCCTCACTTGTAAAAAATGCAAAAGAAGATTATCTGTTTATGCATTGTCTTCCAGCTCATCGAGGAGATGAAGTTGTTGATGAAGTAGCCGATTCACCTAATTCAGTTATTTTTGATGAAGCAGAAAATAGAATGCACGTTCAGAAAGCAATTATGGCACTAGTCATGTAGACTTTTTAAGCTGTGCATGATTGATTAGAACATTAACAACAAAAATAAATTATAATGGAAACTTTAGATGGAGCAGTATCTCTATTAATTGCATGTATTGAATTATTATTTATCATCAATTTATTTTTATTTGCAAAAAAATCTACTATTAACAAACTTGTCATTACCCAATTAATACTATTGTTCGGATACCAGTTGCTTGAATTCCTTATCTGTTTTGTTGGATTTCATGATCAGTTAATAATTTACCTTGCATTATTTGATATAACACTTTTGCCTCCACTCGGGCTTTTTACAGTACTGTTATATGCTGGCAAATTAAAAAATCATCACTATTTAATTTTTATCCCGGCAATTTTCTTTGTGATTTATTTTCCTATCGTGATTGATTCATTAGCTGTAACAAAATGTACTGTGCTCTATGCAACTTACAACTATCCGCTCGGACCACTGTATGCAACTTTTTATTATCTCCCCATTATAGGTGCAATGATAATATTAAATAAGAAATGGGGCTCTGATACTGATAGTAAACAAAAATCATTAACTCGATTTTACTTTTTTGGTTACTTATATACTTTTTTACCAGGGATGATATTTGCAATCTTTTTTCCAACTTTTGTTGAAGCAGTCGAAAGTCTACTCTGTAAACTTGCCTTTGTACTTTCAATATTTCTGACAATTTTTGTATTGAAAAATAAACCTTAAGGAGCTGAGGTAATTGATTGAAGGAAACAATCTTGAATATTTACATTATTATCGAAAAGGAAAATGTAGTATCTTTTAAAGCAAAAGCTTATGATGCTGAGGGGACGGATGATGAAAAAATTAACTTACTTAAATCGATGGCTAAAGCAGATTTTAATTCAGCAAATGTTTTCGAAGCTCCAAAAAATAATAAAGGGAAATTTATGGAATATAAAAAATTTGCAAAGCTGGAGCGCCAAGGTTTACAATACCAGTTATTTGAAGAGATTTTTTCTCATTATCAGGTTCCGCAAAATCCTTTGGTGTGTGTCACTCCGGTTGTAAATGGAGATATTTTAGCTAATTGAATCACTACAATAAATATTTTATTAAAACAAATCCTCCAATTAATAGAACTGTAAATGCGACCGCCAGCCAGTTGAAGTACTTATCAATAAAAGATTTTATTTGATCTCCGTACTTCCAAATTAAACCAGCAACTAAGAAAAATCTACCAGCTCTACTAATTATTGAAGCGATAATAAACATAACCAAATTTATCTCAAACGCACCGCCAGAAACGGTGAAAACTTTGTAGGGAATAGGAGTAAAACCAGCGGTGAAAATTATCCAAAAATTCCATTCATCATATAAACTTTTTACATCATAAAAAATTGTATGAGTAAAACCTGGAATATTATTAAAGAAAAAATTTGCTAAAGGAGAAAATTCATTCGCACCATTCCACCAGAGATAATGACCAATTCCATAACCGAAAAGTGCACCTAACACAGAAGCAATTGTGCAAATAGCAGCAAATTTAAACGCTTTTTTTCTTAGACCTAAAACAAGTGCAATCAATAATGCATCAGGAGGTATAGGGAAGAAAGAAGCTTCAGCAAATGATAAGATAAAAAGTGCAATTGGTCCATAAGGTGTCTCAGCCCAATGGAGCATCCAGTCGTAAAGTCTGCGAATAATTTTCATAATGTTAAGAATTTTGTTGCCAAGTATAAGGAAATTCAAATAGTTTAAGAAATTTACTAAATCTCAAATATTTTTTTATGTGAACGATTCTTGTTGCATTTAAACCTTTGCGCAATTAAATTGACCCAAACTTTTCGGAGGAAAGTAATGCCAATTTATAAAGACTTCAAAACTATTTCACAGTTATTTCATATAATGACTACTGAGTTCGGCAAGGGTAAAAAGCGTGCTGTTCTCAAACATAAAGTAAATGATCAATGGGTTGATATTACACATGATCAAATTTATGAGGAAACATCAACCTTTGCTTGCGGACTCTCTTCACTGGGGGTAAAAAAGGAAGATAGAGTTGCGATCATTGCAGAAAATAGACCTGAATGGGTTTATGCTGATATGGCAATTTTGGGATTAGGTGGAATTGATGTTCCGCTTTATCCAATTTCAACTTCCGAGACTATTGAATTTATAATGAATAATTCTGAATCTGTAGGCGTTGTTGTTTCAAATAAATTTCAATTGAATAAAATTTTGAAAGTTAGGAATAATTGTAAAACAATAAAGTTTATTGTGGTAATGAATAATGAGGACAAAGGGGATGAAAAAGGTGTTTATTCCTTTGCTGAAATTCAAAACAAAGGAAGAGAATTTTTGAAAGAACATCCAAACCATTTTGTGCAGTCATCCGAAATGTGCACTGAAAATCAACTTTGTACAATTATCTATACTTCCGGTACAACTGGTGAACCAAAAGGTGTGATGTTGACGCATAAAAATATTGTTTCGAACATTAAAGCTGCGCATGAAATTTTCCATATAGATGAAAATGATATTTTCCTTTCTTTCTTACCACTGTGTCATATATTTGAAAGAATGGGCGGATATTATACAGCGTTTTCATGCGGAGGTATTATTGCTTATGCTGAAAGTATTGAAAAAGTTGCAAGTAATATGTCAGATATAAAGCCAACTATTATGACTGCAGTTCCTCGACTTTTTGAAAGAATGTACAGCCGTATTAAAAAGAATGTTGAAAGCCAACCCGAGAAGAAACAAAAAATATTTAATTGGGCAATTGAAATTGGCAAACAATTTTCTGAAGCTAAGCGTGATGGCAAACATATGCCAATTTTCCTTACATTAAAACACAAACTTGCTGATAAATTAGTTTTCGCAAAGTTGCGCGATAGAACCGGGGGCAAATTGCGTTTCTTTATTTCCGGCGGTGCAGCGCTTGCTCGTGAGCTAGGCATCTTCTTTGAAGCTGCTGGAATTCTAATTATTGAAGGATATGGATTGACTGAATCTTCACCAGTTATCACAGCTAACAGATTAAACGATTATAAATTTGGAACCGTTGGCAAACCACTGCCTGGGGTAGAAGTAAAAATAGCAAAAGACGGTGAAATTCTTGCTTATGGCCCGAACATAATGCAAGGTTATTATAGAAATAAAAAAGAAACTGAAGAAACTATTAAAGATGGATGGCTGCATACTGGAGATATTGGTGTTTTTGATGCTGAAGGTTTTTTAATTATCACTGATCGAAAGAAACATTTGTTTAAAACCTCAGGTGGTAAATACATTGCTCCAACACCAATTGAAAATATGTTTCTTGCAAGTAAATACATTGATCAATTTATTATAATAGGTGACAGAAGAATGTTCATTACTGCTCTTATTGTACCGGATTATGAAGCTTTGAAAGAATATGCAGACGCACATCGTATTTCGTACAGCAATCCAGAGGAGTTAGTACAAATGAAACAAATTTATGAACTCCTTGATAGTGAACTTGACCAATTCCAGAAAAAACTTGCGGCATTTGAGCGTGTAAGAAAATTTGCAATTCTAGATAAACCATTTACAATTGAGACTGGCGAACTTACACCTTCTTTAAAAGTAAAGAGAAAAGTTATTGAAGAACGTTATAAAGATTTAATCGAAGATATGTACAAAGGTATGGAAGGATAATTTATTCAATTCTTGTTCTTGCTCATGTTCTTAATTAAGTTAATTAAACAATGAACATGAGTGAGAACAAAATAATAACTATTTTAAATTGATTCCGAATAATGTTATATACATAAATTTGTAAATATCTGTATTGTCAATCGAACCTTTCACTAATTCAGAATTCAAACCAGCTGCTCTAACTACAACTGAACCGCAAATATCATCAAAAGATGACCATGAAATTACAAATGGGAAAACTCTTCCTAATTTATCAGGCGCTGATTTAAATGGAGGAGTTTCCGTTCCTGATAATCCATCGTAAGGAGCACCGTTTTTTGCAGTTTTTGGTAAAGGTTTATCGAAAGGGAAGTAATCTTCTGTAAAACTTATCGCCTCCATTCCTCCAGCTTCGCTATCAGAACAAGTAAGTATAAGCGTGTTAGATTTTTTATTTAAAAAATTTAATGAAACACCAAGTGCATCATCAGCATGTTTTAAAGCTTGCAGTATTCCATTCGCATTATTTTTATTCCCAAAATTATCTGTCCCTTCTTCTTCAACAACAAGAAAGAATTGTTGATCATTTTTAGATAAGATTTTTATTACAACTTCTGTCATCTCGGCTAGAGTTGGTGTATTTAATTTATAGTTTGGTAATAATAATAGTTTTTGATCCTCTTCAGTTTTATCATTGAAAGTATGAGTCTCTGCGAAGATTCCAAGTAACTTTTCGGTGGTTTCTGGGAGTGATAATAATTGCGACCGGTCGTAAACTACTGTATAGCCTAAAGCTTTTACTTCCTCAATTAAATTTCTTCCATCTTTTCTTTTCCCATCATTACAGTGATAACCGCTCATTCCTTGAGGAATCAACCATTCTTCACCGCCACATAATATTACATCAACACCTGAGAGGGCGATTTGTTTGGCAACTTCTTCATCTTCAGCACGGCTGTTTACTAATGCTACGAATGCTCCAGTACCAGGTTCAACAATGCTCCCAGAATTAATAAGGCCAGTTTTTATTCCTGATTTCATTGCCTCATGCATAATACTCATCTTTTTACCAGAACGGGAAGTTGGAATTGTATGATCTTCATCCATTCCATATGCTTTTACACCAACTTTTACTCCATAAGCATGCACAGTACCGCCTCCATTGGATGTAGCTGTAAGTGAATTAGTTAAATGCCCTCTGTAAATTCCAATATTTGGTAGTTTATCCCAATTAATGTCTGAGTCCGGACCAACATAGAGCATCCTCACTGCATTCCAAACTGAAACAGAAGTACCATCTGGGTGAATAAATATAACATTCCCTTTTTTTATGTCCTCTGAAATCTGAGCATTTAAGTGACCAAGTGAATTAATAAAAAGAATTGCTGCTATTAGTAATCTTTTCATGATTGATTCCAAAATTTAGACTGTAAATTTAATGAAATGCTATTGAATTGTAATACAAAATTATATGAACCCAATCTCGAGTTTTCATTTAATGATTCAAATTTAATCTTAATCCAAATTTCAAAACATTTTGTTTTTCCCAAAAATTTAGTTTTTCAAAATTTCGAATAAACGTAAAACCTAGACCAGAAAAGCATAATTTTCTTATATTTGCGCTCAATAATCACTGTACTTGGATAAATCTTGGCCAAAGAAAAAATATTAGTTACTTCTGCTTTACCTTATGCAAATGGGAAAATTCATCTCGGGCACTTAAGTGGTGCATATTTACCAGCTGATGTGTACGTTCGATATAAAAGACTAAAGGGAGACGATATAATTTACATTTGCGGATCGGATGAGCATGGTGTCCCAATAACAATTTCTGCAGACAAAGAAAAAGTAACTCCTAAAAAAATAATCGATCAATATCATGAACTAAATTTACAGAGCTTTGAAAAATTTGGGATAAGCTTTGATGTTTATTCAAGAACTAGTTTACCAATTCATCATGAAACTGCACAACAATTTTTCACTTCATATTATAAAAGCGG
>VGVY01000114.1 GCA_016873835.1 Ignavibacteria bacterium | reverse complement strand
CTTTGGAAAAGATTAATTCAAAAAAATAACCTACAGCACGTCCCAAAAAGCCTAAAAGTATTTTTATTTGAGAATCATTTCTTGAAGAGCAGAGCAAATAAAGTTAAATTGTATTTGAATATTAATAAATAAAATTTCATTTGCTTCGTCGACACATAATAAAATATTTTTTCGTTGCGCTTTTGGTAAGCTTTCAGGTTTCTGCACAGCCAAAAGTACTACAAAACCTTCGCAAAATATCACCCCATGAAAAATACGTCGTTACAAATTGGAACTCTAACAATGGACTTCCGCAAAATTCTATTAATAAAATAATCCAAGATAAATCCGGATTCATTTGGCTAGCAACTTACGGTGGATTAGTTCGTTTTGATGGAAAATATTTCAAAACATACACCGTTAATGAATATCCTGGTTTGCAAAGTGATCGTATTGTCTCAATTTTTTTAGATAGTAAAAATAGAATCTGGATTTCCAACGAAATCGGCAAGCTAATTATCTTCGATGGAAAAACTTTTCTCGATATAACTAAAAAATTTACTGATGAATTCTTATTAGTTTATCAATTTGCCGAGGATTCGAAGGGTGGATTTTATTTAGCCGGTTTAACAAATGATTTGTATTATTACTTAAACAATACTGTTAAAAGATTCGATTTCTCCTCAATCCAATCTATTCCAAGCAAGTATTTCAATTTTTCATTCGGTCAACAAACAAAAAACGATACACTATTTGTAATTCATAACGAATATGCTATGCTTTTACATCATGGCGCAATTGTTAAACATCAATACCACAACAAACTTGTACCGTATCATATTCTATCAATATATAATGAATTCGGCATCTGGTTTGTGCATAATAATAAATTGCATTATGCTAAAGATTTCGAATATATTAGTACAGCCTCAATTCTCTTCCCAGAAAAATCCTTTTACTCACTTTATGCTAAGGACTCAACAATTATAGCAAATACAACTAAAAACGAAATTGTTGAGATTAACAAAAATCAGATCAACACAATAATGCCCTCGGGACAAATATTAGTTCCGGAGTATGCCAGACTTTTTATTGATTCTGAAAATAGCTATTGGGCCGGCACACCAATAAACGGTGTTTACTTAATAAAAAAGAAATTTCTTTACACGCTAGATGAAACATACGGCATTAGTCAACTAAACACCTATCCTCTTTTGAAGTCTCTAGACGGAACAATATGGATAGGACAGAACACTGGTCTGCAATGGATACAGAAAAATAAAATTCTAAGTTATACATCAGAGGTTCTGCCTACTTCTTGGGGTTTGGCCGAAGATAAAAGTAAAAACATCTGGATTGCAACAAATGGTGGCGGTATTCAAAAGTATGATGGTAAAAGATTCAATTCAAATTTATTGGGTGATTCTGTACAAGGAGCCTTCAGATCATTTTTCTCTGCATACACAGATAATGGGGGTAAAGTATGGTTCGGTTCTATTGGGGCTGTCATAACATATTTTAATGGTGAGTTTAAGATTTACAATCCAGGAAAGAACAAACAGAATATTTACAAGCAGTTTCTTGAAGACAAAAATGGAGCTTTGTGGATTACCTCTGATCAGGGATTGTACAAGTTTCAAAACGAAGGATTTGATTTAATTGAAGAGGCCGACGCAAAATTCTCCAGAGCATTATACGTCGATAAAAAAGAAAGAATGTGGGTCGGAACTTATGGCAATGGCTTACGCATAAAAATCAAGAACAAATTTATTTCCTTGAATCAAAAAACTGGTTTATTCAGCGACATTGTTTCGGCAATTGTTGAAGATGGTCGGGGAAATTTTTGGTTCACATGCAATAATGGGCTTTTCAGAATAAGGGAAAGAGAAATTGAGGATTATCTTGCCGGTAAGATTGATCGCGTTAATTCAATTAATTATGGAACTGCCGAGGGATTATATTCTGTTGAGTTTAACGGCGGCTGCCAGCCAAGCTGGATGCAAGATGATGAAGGAAATTTATGGCTCCCATCTTTTGGCGGTCCAGTAATTGTTGACTTAAATTCATTCAATGATATTGTTAAAGAACCGAGTGTATTCATAGAAAGTTTAAATTTTGATAGGAGGCTATATTATCCCGGAGATAATATTGAAATTCCTCATGATTATTCTAACTTTAACATAGCTTTTAATTCCCCATCGTTTTCATCTCCCCAAAATGTTCATTATAAGTATAGGCTTCTCGGTTTAGATAAAAAATGGCACGAGCATGACGGCAGAAGAGAAGTAACCTATCAAAAGCTTCCGTATGGTGATTATGAATTCCAGATTCTTGCTTCGGATAGTTATGGCAATTGGAGCTCGCAACCAGCGTCTATTAAATTTTCTGTAAATGCTGACTTCTTCGAAACACCTTTTTTCTATTTTTTAATCTTTTTATTGATAATCGCGGTTGTGTTCTTATTGTTTAATTATAGATTGCGCCGTGCTAAGGCAAGGCAAATTGCATTGGAAAAAATTATCGCTGATCGGACACAGAATTTAAAATCTGCAAAGGAAGAAGCAGAAGCGGCTGCTGAGAATGAAAAAGCATTACGAGCTGAAGCCGAAGAAGATAATCGACAAAAAAATGAAATATTAAGGATTGTTTCGCACGATTTAAAAAATCCGCTTTCATCAATTAAAGGATTTGTTGAACTGTTGTTGGAAGAGGGGGAATTAAATTCGAGCGATAGAGAAGTTATTTCTATGGTTGGAGATGCTGGCGGCAGAATGCAGCGATTAATTACTCAGTTATTAAACTTCAGCAGATTTGAGGAAAATAGAATTATTGTTGATAAGACTGAGATTAATGTTACGTCCGAAATTGATAACGTGTTAGAGCATTTTACCACAGAAGCATTAAAAAAGAATCAGCCTATTATAAAAAATTATATGTGCAGTAGTTCGATAATTTTTGCAGATATTACCTTGTTTACTCAAATAATTGAAAACTTAGTGAGCAATGCAATAAAATATTCGGAACCTTACAAATCAATTCATATTAATGTATTGGAATCCGAATCCAAAATCATTATTGAAATCAAAGATAATGGTCAGGGATTCAGCAAAGAAGACGTTGATAATTTATATAAGCCTTTTGTACAGCTTTCTTCATTACCAACCGGGGGCGAACAGAGCACTGGACTGGGACTTGCGATTGTAAAGAAATTTGTAGAACTGAACGATGGTATAATTAAATTAGAGTCTCAGAAAGGAATCGGTTCAACATTTATTCTTGAGTTTAGTAAAGCTTCCGACTTCTAAAAATTCCATAAATTATTTTTTATTAACCTCCAATTCTTTTAGCACATCCTTAGAGCCAGCGCCTAAACTTAAAACAGTTCTCATTGCTTGCTCAACCGGGTAATCAATTTTGGTTACATATTCTCTTTTTATATGATAAATATATCCGCCGGTTGGTGCCGGTGCAGAAGGTATAAATACCGTAATGTAGTCCTCAATGGAATCGTCTGTAATAAAAGCGGTAATCATTGTATCGTTATTAAAAGGCTTTACTAATGCAACTCCTTTGAAAATCATTTTCTCGCCGCCAAATAATTGAATTACTGTCTCTTTTATAATTCTATAAATAGGAATTCTTTTTAAAAGCCGCTCCTCAAATATTTCAAAAAAGAATTTCCCAAAACGCGTTTGAACAAGTATCCCAACAACAAAAAATAGCAGCAGCATAATTGTAACGGCAATTACAGCAGCAACTACTTCATTAACTTTTGTTGTTTGAATTAAAAGTTTAGTAATTGGACTAATATTTGCCGTTAAAAAATCAAAAAGCCAGTTGAGTACAAAAATCAATACAATAATTGGAAGAACAACTAAAAATCCGCCTAGAAAAGTCGTTTTCAAAAATGATTTTACTTTATTCATTTCCAGCCCCACAAGTTTTTATAAAACAATTGAAGTTAATATTCAAAAATTATTTCCTTCCAAAAGTTATTTATTTATCTTTCCATCCAAAATTAATTGTTGCAGTAAATAAGAAAATTTTATGAAAACTCTATTAATTCTATTTTTATTCGCCGCTGTTAATTATTCAGCGCCATATGAGCCAAGTGCGTTGGACAAACAAATAATAAACTTAACATTCAATGAAGATTTTGAACAAGCGAAAAAATTAGCCCAAGAACAAATCCGTATTAGTCCTACTTCCCCTAAATACTATTACTATTACATAAATACAAAAATACTTGAGTACTATCAAAAGGTTGCCGAATTAAGTCCGGAAAAAAGAGACGAAGGAAGAAAAATATTAAACAAAGAAATAATTGATTATTGTGAAAACGTAGTTGGCAAATTTGAAAAAACTAAGCTCGATACAGAAAATAAATTCTACTTCGGCTCAATCTACGGTTATCTTGGAAGGATTTATGGAATAGATGGTTCTTGGTGGAGTGCGTTTAGATCTGGATCGAAATCAAGAAATTTGATGGAGGAAGTTTTAAAAGCTGATGCCCAATTTTATGATGCATATTTAGTTTTGGGCATGCTCTATTACTATGCAGATAGATTAAGCGGAATAACCGGATTTATTGCAAGCGTGCTTGGAATGTCCGGAGATAGAGATAAAGGATTGAATTATTTGCAATTGGCTTATGATAAAGGGACGCTCGTTTATGGACAAGCTGCATTAACATTAATTGAAGTTTATTCTAGTTTAGAAGACAATGATGCTGCAGCGTTTAAATACTATACAGAATTTTTGAGAAAATATCCCAAGAGCAAACGAGCGCTAAATGCATATTGCCAAAGACTGCTTGGGCTATATGAATTAAACAAAGTTGCTGCAATAATAAAATCAAGCGAACAAAACTTAATTGACCACTACACGCTAGCTAGATATAATGATCTGTTGGGTAATTCAGAGGCTGCAGTTGCTTTTGCAGAGAGTGCTTTGGAAAATGAAAATACTTTATGGCGTGGGGCTTCTAACAATGCTCGTTATATTATTGTATTCAACTCATGGCTGACCGGAAATTCTGCAAAAGTTAAAAGGTATGAATCAGAATTAGATGAACGATATAAAGAAAATTTAACCTTGGTTAAGAAATACGAAAAAGAATCTAAATGGCTCCGCGAATTTACAATTAACATAGCAAATGAAAAATCCATCAGCGAGCTCGAAGCTTTTGCGCAATCGAAACCTAGTTTAAGCAAAGCCGAGGAGTATGAAAACAGATTTAATTCGTTGATGGGGTTTGTCTATTTCAAAAATAGTATGTACAATAATGCAGAACAATTTTATAGAAAGTCTCTTGCTTCTGACAACGAAAGAGACAAGTATACTGCCTACAAATATCTTGTAGATATTTACTTAAAACAAAATACCGATAAAGCAAAAGTGAAAAAATTATTAGACGATATAGATGACTTCGATAATGACCGTCTCACCTTTAGAGCAAAGGAATTAGAAAAAAAATATAATTTGTAATGTGTCTGAATTAAAATTAAATCGAAAATCACCGCGTCTTAAGAAATATGATTATTCGATTCCGGGTTATTATTTTGTAACTATTTGTACTCTCGGAATGAAAGAAATTTTCGGTGAGATTAAAAACGGAAAAATGAATTTGAATAAGCTTGGTAAAATCGTTTTTACAAATTGGGAAAATATTTCAACGCTTCACCACGGTGTTGAATTAGACGAATTCATTATTATGCCCAATCATATACATGGAATTATTATAGTAGTGGATGCAAAGTTTGCATCCACTACCAACCGTTCTAAAATGACTTTATCCAAATTAATCCAGCAATTTAAAAGAGCATGCACAATAGAAATAAGTTCAACTTCCCGTCTTATCAACGACGTGTGGCAACGATCGTTTTATGATCGGATTATTAGAAACGAAGATGAATTGTATCAAATTAGAAAATATATTCAGCAGAATTCTCTTAAATGGGAATTAGAAAAGGAATCGCCAGAAAATATTGATTTATAATATAGAGCTATATAAAAAAACATTAAATTTAGGTAATTAGTTAAAAATAGGTCTAAGGTAAAATCGTTATATTAAAGTAGAGCCTTAGACAAAATGATAATTGAAAAAATAAGTCAAATAACTAGTGGCAGTATCTGTAAAAATTGTGGTTCAAAAAATCTTTACAAATTCAAAGAACAAAGAATCAGGTGTAAAGATTGTAA
>VGVY01000113.1 GCA_016873835.1 Ignavibacteria bacterium | reverse complement strand
AGCTTGAGGAATATTATCAACTAGAGCGACATTTTTAACAAAAGAATTTTTGAAAAGTTGATAATCTTATAAAGGATATCGCACTTGATAATTTGGCAATATCTGATTTCCATTTGCATATGCTTGAATTCCAAGCATGTCGCCATGCTGATGGTCGGGTTTTTTTCTGATACGCCGGCGGAGATAACCATTTACAATGAATTTTCATCCTAACCATTCCGCATTACAAAATAGCCGGGTGAGTGGAGTCCAATAGAGTTAATTTTAGGTTTCTTACCAACTGAATCTAGAAATTTTTGATTATCCGGTTTGAAAAATCAATAAACTTGGCTTTGCAAGGACAAATTCAAATCAATTATAATTGATATTAAACTTTTCAAAGGTAGGTAGATGTTTTCTTTTTCTCGTTTGCTCATACTCATATATTACTTTTCCAAGATTAGAAAGGAATGGTAACCCAACCTCTTGGTATTCATAAATGCCGTCATTATAGATTTTATTTT
Source organism: Ignavibacteria bacterium (assembly GCA_016873835.1). Taxonomy (GTDB): domain Bacteria; phylum Bacteroidota; class Ignavibacteria; order Ignavibacteriales; family Melioribacteraceae; genus DSXH01. The sequence goes on along the minus strand of VGVY01000113.1, from coordinate 5,972 downwards.
TATTTACATGAATTACTGTTGAAAGCATAAATTCAACTTTTTTTTCCTTATCTATTATATAAGCAACGTCAGTTAAAAATCCATATGCCATTCCAACTTTATTAAAGATTCTAATGTTCTTTTTTATTGGCGTTTTAGAGTCTCCGAATATGAAGTATTTTACATAGCTGTCATAATATGTTGAATCATAACAAGGATGCTTACTTTCGTTGGGAAGCATTGACATATATTTATATAAAAATTTGTAATCGTCTTCCGTCAGATTAAATCTTTGCTTTTCATGAACTGATTCTGGAAAGATTATCGATTTTAAAATCTCGGTCAGCGTTTCAAGTGAAATATAATTCTTAGCCGAAAAGTCGAATGATTGGTTAATCAAACTGTCATTCGCATTAAGGTATCCAATTCCCTTGTACAAATTGTTCAGATTGAATGAATATGATTCCTCATTAAATTGTTCTTGTTGTTTATATATAATTTTTTCTTTGTTATAAAAAGTAATTTGATTTGTATGTCTATTATCATCTGCAGACAAACCTCCAACAAATCTGTGAACAATTTTTAAATCCGTAAAAATTCTTTTGTGGAGTCGAGAATTGATTTCCTTTTGCCCAACAAATTCATATAAACGGTTATATGCGTCATTATCACTCACAAGAAATATTTTCTTTATATAATTTGCTATTGAAGGCAAGTAGTTTTCTGACGATGAATCTGTACTAACACTTGATTGACCTTTTCTTAAACTATCAATTTTAAGAGGAGTGTATTTATTCAATCCTTCTATGTTAAGGTCATTCAGTTTTTCCAATGCTAAGATTGCTAAAGGCAATTTAACAGTGCTTGCCGGATAGAAATATTTTTTAGGATCTACTTTAAACTTGTGTGTGGTAAAGATGGGAAAGTTTTTCTTATCTCTATCAATTTGCGTATAAATTATTTGAATCTCAAAGCTATCTAAATTATTAAGCACTTCACTGAAAAGATTTCTGTTCTGAAATAACAATTGTTCGATAATGTTATCTTGAGCATTAGAGAAAGAAGTGAATAATAATAAGATAATAACAAGAAAATATTTTTTATTCATACTGTAAAAAGTTATTCATTCCAAATTGCTTTACGTACAAATCCATCAGATTTTTTCAAGCGTAACTTTGCTTCCCTTAAACCAACTTTAGCAATTATCATTACGAGAGCAGTTTTTACATGTCCTTTCGACTTCAGCAAATATTTTTCAGCTTCTTCATAAGTTACTCCAGTTATAGTCATTACAATTCTTTTTGACCGCTCTTCAAGTTTTTTGTTTGTCATCTGTAGATCGATCATCATATTTTCATAAACCTTTCCTAACCTAACCATTGATGCAGTTGTGAGCATATTCAAAACCAATTTTTGTGCAGTACCGCTTTTCATACGTGTTGAGCCCATAATTACTTCAGGTCCAACATCAACACAAATTGCTATATCAACTTTATCTATATTAAATGAATTTCTCGGAGTGCATGTTATATAAAGAGTTTTAGCGCCAAGTTTTTGTGCCATTTTAATTGCTCCAACTACATAAGGAGTCCTTCTGCTTGCTGCAATACCGCATACAACATCTTTCCTATTTACTTTAACTTTTATTACATCAATAGCGCCATTTTCTTCTTTATCTTCTGCACCTTCTTGAGCACGAAACATAGCTTCTCTTCCGCCAGCAATAAATCCTTCTATCATTCCGAAAGGTGTTCCAAAAGTTGGAGGGCATTCTGATGCATCAACTACGCCAAGCCTTCCGCTAGTTCCGGCACCAAAATAAAGTAATCTTCCTCCATTTTTTAAGGAATGGACAATAATTTCAACTGCATTTTCTATGTATGGAAGTTCTTTTTCAACTGCAAGCGGAACCGTTTTGTCTTCTTCATTAATAATTCTTATGATTTCTGATACGGTAGCATTATCTATATTCATTGAATTCTTGTTTCTTTGTTCAGTTGATAATGCACTTATTTCATCGAATAATTTTTTTCTGTCGCTCATTATAGATTTTCCATAAATATATTTAGTTAACTTTATTTTAAAGTTTTACTCCAAAGGCCATTGAATACTCAAATTCCTTTATCAAATTGAATCCGACCTTTTCATAAAACTTTATTGCATCTGTATTTCTTTTTCCTACTTCTAAATGGAGAGCCGTAACATTCATTTCAATTAACTTATTTTTGAATACTTCAATTAATTTTCGCCCCATTCCTTTTCCTTGCCCTTCAGGCAAAATATCAATGTGAAGATGCGCTGGATATGAAAGTAATTCTGGTCTTGGTACATGCCCTTTATGAATTAATCTTATAATTCGTGCATCAGGTGAATTATCGGTTCCATTGGGCAGCGAATATTGTCTGCGTAGCTGCGGAAACCACTTTTCTTCTGTGATGCGAAAGAATTCCTGAGAATCATCTGTTCCAATAATATATCCAATAGGGACATCATCCTTCGCTAAAATATAAACTAATTTTGTTTTCAGTATAGCATATGGCGCAGCATAAAAATGTCCAAGCAATTTTGGATCATTATATATACTGCTGGCATCTTTTCCACTATCACCGGTTTTTAAACATATTTCATATAAAGCTGGTAAATCGGATTCTTTGAAAGATCTAATACTTAAATCCATTATAGCAACTGCTCATTAGTTGTTTAGAATATTTAGTTGAAATATAACAAAGATGGAAAGCATTATTAATAGATAATTGAATACTTTTCAATTTATCTCATAAATCTGCCCTATAACTACCCATCCGTGTAGTAAGTTTATTCAAAGGAATTATACATTTTCAAATAAGAAAATTCATCTGATTAAAAAAATATACCTGATAGTTTCATTTTTCTTTCCCTAATTGATAAATTTATTTTAGAAAAACAGAAGTTCATTGGAGAGTGTATGAAAAATATTTTATTAGTCTTGATTATTGTGTCGATTGAGTTGTTAGCACAAAATGTCAAAGTACTAGACAATATTCCACTTACAAGCATCAGCGAAGGCAGATTTTCTAATCCTTCTTTAAATCCTGATGGAACATTACTTCTTTTTACCGGTGAAAATTATCAGGGACTTTGGTATAAAAGTTTATTTGAATGGAAATTGGAAAATATAACCAAAGAACCCGGCGCCGGATATGACGCGGCTTTTTCCGATAACAACCAATTAGTCTTCAGAGAAAATAAATTTATACATGGTAAAAAATATTCATCGCTAAATTCATATAATTTTACTTCAAAAAAATCTGTTAGACTTGACGATAATATTAGAGACTTGAGGATTTATAAAAACTATGAAAATAAAGCTGACATCTATTTTAAGAACAGCCAGATAGAATTTGTATCAACACAAAGTTCACTTTCTAAAAACAGTAGTAATGAAATTTATGTTTATACTGAAGATTCAAAAATTGTATTGAATGAAAATAATCAGAAGCGATACTTAGAACCATTGGGCAAAGGTTTTTATTTGTGGCTTTCCCTTTCTCCAGATAAATCTAAACTTCTTTTCACATTTGCTGGTAAAGGAACATATGTTACAGATCTTGAAGGAAATATTTTAAACAAAATTGGTTATGCTAATTATCCTTCTTGGTCGAAAGACGGAAACTGGATTTTATTTATGAAAGATCTTGACGATGGAGAAAAAATAATTAAGTCTAATATTTACGTTGCAAATTTAAACACTGGGAAATATTATAAATTGACAGATGCAGATGATGATATATCACTCTATCCCACATGGGGAAGAAATAATACTGAAATTTTTTACAACTCAATCGAAGGTCAAATAAGAGTTATTAAACTAAAAATTGACTAAATAAACTCTATTATGAAAAAATCAATTTTATTTATTGCAGTTTCATTACTTATAAGTGCATCCGTTGCAAATGCACAATCGTTAACCGGATATAAATTCTGTATTAATCCCGGTCATGGCGGCCACGATTCAAACGATAGATTTATAGCAGAGACTGGTTTTTGGGAATCGGAAGGAAATTTAACTAAAGGACTCTACCTCAAAACTATGTTAGAAAGTTTAGGTGCTACTGTTATAATGAGTAGAACACAAAACCGCACTGAAGATGATTTGCCATTATCTCAAATAGCAGAAATTGCAAATTCGAACAACGTAGATTATTTTCATTCCATACACAGCAACGCATTCAATAATGCAAGCAACTACACTTTAATTTTATATCGTGGTTATGATCAAACACCAACTTATCCTCAATCAAAGGAAATGGGTGCAATTTTAGCAAATAAAATTAGAGCAGTAAACCGTACTACTGCAGAACACAATAGAGGGGATTTTAGTTTTTATGGAAATACATCTGGGCTTGGAGTGCTAAGACCACTTTCCATGCCCGGCACTCTCTCTGAAGGTTCATTTCATGATTATTATCCTGAAAGCTGGCGATTAAAAAATGATAGTTATTTAAAACACGAAGCTTGGGCAATAGCACGAGCTTTTTTACAATATTTTAACAAACCAGGTTTTACTGATGGAATTATTGCCGGTATATTAAGAGATGAATCCGAATTTGTTCCATCATTTTACAACCCAACAAGCGGAACAAAAGATAACCACAAACCACTTAATAAAATTAAAGTTAGATTAGAACCAGGTGCAAGAATTTTTAACGGAGATGATTTCAATAATGGTTTTTATTTTTTTGACGATCTTGTTCCGGGCAATTATAAAGTTATTTTGGAGGCAGACAAATTCATAAAGGATTCTGCTAATGTAATAGTAGCTGCAAACCAATCTACATTTTACGATAAGATAATGGAGCTGCAGCCAATTCTCGATCCGCCATTTATTGTTAATTATAATCCAACAGACAGCTTGAATGAAATTAGCAATATCACTCCTATTGTAATAGATTTTAATATTAGGATGAATTTTGAAGCTACTCAAAATGCTTTCTCAATCTCACCATCAGCTTCAGGAAGTTTTAAGTGGGAAAATGATTTTAAAAGATTGATTTTTACTCCTTCACGCGGTTATACTCCTGGCGCAAAAAATATTGTTAGAATTTCGAATTCAGCTAAAACTTATTGGGGAGTAAACCTTCAGCAGACAAAAACATTCAGCTTTATAACTAGATCAAAACTCAATTTAATTTCTACATATCCTAAGAGCGGTGCAAAAGATATTTCTACTACTGTTGTTGTAAATGTAAAATTCGATAAAGGAATTGATGGTACTTCGCTGGGCAGTAAAATTTCTTTTACTGATAACGTTGGAAACACAATTGGAGTAAATGTTAATCAAAGCAGATACAGCATAGGTATTATAGAATTCGAACCTAAAACACCATTGAATAATAATTCTATTTACAAGCTTACTTTAAGAGAAGGGATAACTGACATTGAATATGTCCCTTTAAAAGAAACTTTTGTCATCGAATTCAAAACTGATTCAACTTACACTTTTGATGGTTATGTTTTAGATCCTTTTGAACAAGACTACACTTGGAATTCACCAGCTTCATCTCCAAACACTATTGGCATAAACTCAAGTATAACTCGATTTGATATTATGACAGAAAAATTTAAAAGCGGTGAAAGATCAGGAAGACTTGAATACCAATTTACCGGCACTAACGGAAACATTGAAGTTGTTCGCTCTTCGCCAATCAATCTCGGCGATCCTTCTTCATCTTTTTTTGGGATGTGGGTGTTTGGTGATAAAAGTATGAATATCTTAGAATATAAATTTACAAGACAAATTACTGGAGAGCATAAAGTTAAAGTTGATACTATTAATTGGAGTGGTTGGAAACTAAAAAAGATTCCATTCAGCCAAATCTTAGGCACTGGTACAATTCAATTTAAAAGCATAAACATAGTTCAAACGAACATTGGCAGTAAAACTGGAAAATTATTTTTTGACGAACTTACTTCAAATATCGTTACCGATGTTTCTGAAGATTATGATTTTCCAG
>VGVY01000112.1 GCA_016873835.1 Ignavibacteria bacterium | reverse complement strand
TTACAATCTTTACACCTGATTCTTTGTTCTTTGAATTTGTAAAGATTTTTTGAACCACAATTTTTACAGATACTGCCACTAGTTATTTGACTTATTTTTTCAATTATCATTTTGTCTAAGGCTCTACTTTAATATAACGATTTTACCTTAGACCTATTTTTAACTAATTACCTAATTTTTAATAATACCAGACAAATTAACGACCGCTTAATATAGATAACTAGAGCCAATTAATTGGACAAATAGTCTATAAAAAATGGACTGAATTTGTTATTTTTTAACTGAAATATTACGGTGTTGTTAATTCTTTTTGTATTATTGTCTTAAGAAAATTGCAAATATGAACTAAAAACGGTTCTATTTTCATTCTTGATTCATAATGAAACAAAACAAGGTAAAATTGAGATTTTAAATTGAAGACTGACTCAATTAAAATTGGTTTTAATGCCGCTGCTATATTACTGACTGATGAGTCGGGCAAGGTAATTGATGCGAGCAAGAAATTGTTAGAATTATTCGATGTTAATAGTATTTCTGAGCTTGAGGAAATCCTTAATAAAGCCAAGGTAATTGACAAGAATAACAATTCGATAAAATTTGAGGATCTTCCATTTCTTCAAAGTAAAGAAAAATCAAAATCCAGAACAACAGTATTGAAATTTATTGTTAAAAATTTTGAAAAATGGTTTTTAATACAATCTTTTAATTCCGAAAAAAATAAAAGTGAAGAGAATTTTAACACATCCTTTTTTACCGATATAACAATTGAATCAGATTTAGTTCAAGCCTACAAAGAAACTTTTAGCAGCATTTCAACAGTACTCTATTCAACCAATAATGATGGAAGCGAGTATTATTTTATTACTGAAGCCGTGAGAAATTTGTTTGGTTTTTCCCCAGAAGAAGTTTACAATAATAAATTATTGCTTCTTCGTTCAATAGATAAGAAACATTTTCAAAAATTTAAAGACTTTGTTGAAGCGCTTAGAAATGGTGAACCGTCGATAGTTGAGTACCGCATGAAGGATCGATTTGGAAAAGATCATTGGGTAAGACATTCCGGATTTCCAATTATTAAAAACGGGCTAGTTAAAAAAGTTGTTGGGATGATAGTTGAAATTACCGATGAAAAAATTACAAGATTAAAATTAGAAAGTTCTGAGGAAAGATTTAGAATGCTGATTGATACAGCGGATGATCTAATTTTTATCTTAAATGGATTCGGATATTTCAATTTAGTAAATGAAAACGGAGCCAAAGCATTAGGATATCTACCAGAGGAAATGCTCGGAAAACATTTTTTAGAGTTTATTGATAAAGATGATGAATCCAAAATTGCAGAAGCATTTTCAAAAATTCTCAGTTCAAATGATGTAACTACATTCGAAGCAGATTTTTTAGATCGATTTGATAAAAGCGTTACATTTGAAATAAATGCAAAACCACTGATAACAAACGGTCAAGTATCTGGAATGATTAGCATTGGGCGGAACATTACAAACCGAAAAATGGATGAACAAAAAATTAGAGATTTGAACTCTAAATTAGTTGAAGCAAATAGAATTATTTCGATAGAGCGCGAGCGCGCAAGACATAAAATTACCGTACTTGAAGAACTGAATAAACTAAAAAGCGAATTTGTTTCTAATATATCCCATGAACTTAGAACCCCTTTAGCATCAATTGTGGGTTTCGCAGAAACTATGATTTCTGATCCAGAGCTTCCAAAAGAAACTTCGAAAGAATTCAGCGAAATTATTTTGAGTGAAGGAAGACGCCTTGCTAAACTTATTAATGATGTATTGGAATTTTCAAAATTGGAATCTGGGGAAGAAGAGCTTGCTATAAATGAATTTTCTTTAACCGCCGTGCTAAGCGAAGCAGCAGCTAAATTTGAAAAACAAATTGATGATAGAGAAATAACTCTTACAAAAGAATTTCCAAAACAAAAAATATTAATCAATGCTGACCGCGATAGAATTCTTCATGTATTTATCAATTTAATTTCGAATGCAGTTAGATTTAATAACTACGGCGGAAGAATTTCAATAATTGTGCATGATTACGGTAAGGAGGTTGAGGTGGCAATTAACGATACTGGTATTGGTATAGCAGAGCGCGATTTGCCAAAATTATTTCAAAAGTTCAGTAAAATAACAAAACAAGGAGCTCCGGTCATTGGAGCGGGCTTCGGATTAGCGATAGTAAAACAAATTGTTGAACTTCATAAAGGTGTTGTTCGTGTAAAGAGTGAGGAAAGCAAAGGCTCCACTTTTATAGTTCGTTTACCAAAACTTCAAAATTCGAGAGGTTAATTTGGAAAAATTAATTTTTATTATTGATGACGAAGAATCCATTCTAAAAATGTTAACCCACTGGTGTAAATCCCAATGGGATTACGACGTTAAAACTTTTTCGAACGGCAATGAAGCATTAAACTCTATATCTGATGGACCAGATTTAGTTTTACTTGATATTATGCTTCCAGATATTAATGGAAATGATGTTTTGCGAGAGATTAAAAGAAAAAATCCAAACTTGCCGGTTATTATGCTCTCTGCACAAGGCAGTGTTGAAGTAGCTCTTGAATCAATTAGACTTGGTGCCTTTGATTATTTTCCAAAACCAATAGATAAAAATCGGCTAGAACCAGCCATTAGAAATGCTGTAAAAAATTATGATCTCGAAAGAGAATTAGTTAATCTAAAAGAAAACCTTCAAAAAGAATACAGTTTTGAAAATATTATTTCTGCTGATAAAAAAATGCAAAATGCATTTCATATGGTTTCAAAAGTGCTGGATAATGATATTACTGTACTTATACAAGGCGAAAGCGGAACGGGAAAAGAACTTATTGCAAGAGCAATTCATTTTAATGGAATACGAAAAGCATCCCCTTTTGTTGTAGTTAATTGTGCATCAATACCAAGAGAACTTTTGGAAAGTGAATTGTTTGGACACGAAAAAGGTTCTTTTACTGGGGCTCATCAACGAAAGATTGGTAAGTTTGAACTTGCAAGAGGCGGAACAATTTTTTTGGATGAAATCGGCGAAATGGAAATGTCGCTTCAAGCAAAAATATTAAGAGTAATTCAACAAAAAGAATTTGAAAGAATTGGCGGCAATGAAGTTATTAAAAGCGATGTAAGAATTATTTCTGCTACAAATAGAGATTTAAGATTAGCAGTTGAGAATAAACAGTTTAGAGAAGATTTGTTTTATCGACTTTCTTCCTTCCCAATTACGATTCCGCCGCTTAGAGATAGAAGGGGAGATATTGTTGTTTTAATCGATCATTTTTTAAAGTTTTTTAATAAGAAGCTTAGCAAAGGCATCAAGGCAGTTTCAAAACCAGCTTTGAAAATATTATATGATTATGACTGGCCCGGTAATGTAAGAGAATTAGAAAACACACTTGAGCGCTGTATAATATTAGCTGAATCGGATATAATAGAGGTTGCTACGCTGCCTATCAATATTACGTCACAGTTTAAAAATGGGAGTAGTGCTGTTCCAGGTGAACTTTTCGGAAGCGATTCCCCAGTTGTTCCTTTCGATAAGCTGAAAGAAGAAGCAATAAAGCATGCTTTGCTTGTAACAGAAAATAATATTGTAGAAGCTGCAAGAAAATTAAAAATAGGAAGAGCAACTCTTTATCGACTTATGGATAAATTCGGTATTGACTCAAATAAAAATTAGGAGGCTCTATGGGAATAGTTGAAGAAGTAATTGATGATGTTGTTGTTGAAATTATCAATATAGAACGTGCAACTCTTAAGGAAGCAGATCAATTAAAAAGCATGATTAATGATAAGATTGACCTTGGATATAGAAAAGTAATTATCGATTTAACCTATGTTGAATATATTGACTCCACTTTTTTAGGTGTTATTGTAAGCACATTGAAAAAAACCACTACATTGAATGGAGATTTAAAACTTGTGGGGTTTAGACCAGCAGTTAGATCGATGTTTGAGTTAACTAGATTATTTCGAGTTTTTGAATCTTACAGCGATTTACAAGACGCAATAAAAAGTTTTAACAAAAATTAAAATTAGGAATAAATAGTGCCAACTAGCGATAATAAAACTCCCAACAAAATTTTACTTGTTGAAGATGAATTCAACATAGCTAAATTATTTATTTATAACCTTACAAAAGCCGGGTTTGAATGTGAGCATGCAAATAATGGAAGGGAAGGTTTGGATAAAGCAACAAAATCGAAACCCGATTTAATTATCAGTGATGTTATGATGCCGGAAATGGATGGATATGAATTTAGAAAACATTTGTTAGAAAATCCGGAATTGAAAGCAGTTCCATTCGTATTTCTTACTGCCAAAGGGGCAGAAGAAGATATCTTACAAGGATATGATTTAGAGATTGAAGATTACATAATTAAAACCTCGAGTCCAAAAGTTGTTATCGCAAAAGTATCAGCAATTCTAAAAAGCCTTGAAAGAGAAAGAGTAAAAGTAGTTGATGAAGTTCAAAAAGCTGCTGACACTATGGGAGCTAAAGTTGTTCCAGATGAGGCACCTCAATTCGAAGGATTTTCAGTAAAACACTGGCATTTACCATTTAAAAATGTTCCTGGTGGTGATTTTATTGATTACCTAAAAATCAATGACGATAATCTCGCGATTGTATTTGGCGACGTTATGGGAAAGAGATGGGGCGCATGGTACTTTGCAGTTGCTTATGCTGGTTATGTAAGAAGCGCAACACGATTTGTGCTTGAAGGCGCAACAGAATTTAAACCAAGCGAAATTTTACAAAGAGTGAATGAGTCCGTCTTTAAAGATGAACGGATTGCTGAAGTATTTATAACTCTATCAATAATTATCTTGAATAAAAAAAATAAAACAGCTAAATATTCCGGAGCGGGTGATTTGCCGATTGTTTATAAATCAAAGGACGTTGAACTTATCACATCGCAAGGGCTTTTATTGGGCTTCAGTCAGTCCGGAGAATATGAAGATCATCAATTACAACTAAATTCTGGTGATGAAATATTTTTAGTAACGGATGGGATTACAGAAGCAAGAAATAAAAATGGCGATTTATATGGACACGAAAGATTACTCGAATTTGTTAAAAAACTCAATCCTTCCGAGGATTCACTTGAGCAGATGAAGAAAGAAATAAATGAATATACTGATGGTGAAATGGAAGATGATGTTAGTGTTATAGCAATTAAAGTTTTGTAATATCTGATTTTTAGTTAATATACACCTCGCCGATCTTCTTTTTTAAGTATTCAAAATATTCTTTAGTCAATGTAACTTGACGGAAAATGTTTTTTATATCACTGTTGTTTATTTTATTAAAATCCTCTTCTCGAGGCGCAATTATTAATCCACCCAAATCAACAGCTGCCGGACTGATAAGTAATTTTTTATCTCCTTCTTCAAAAAATTGTGTCGGGCGATGTCTTGCTCTTGGAAAAATAATGACACTCCATTTGCCGTCTTCACTAAACTTGGAAATAATATTTATCATTGGCTCTTCGTCAGGTCGTGAAATTCTCTTAAACGCTTTTATGAAAGTTTTAAATGCGTAAATAAGTTCCCCTTTATTTGATGATTCAAAATAGATAGCATACCGTAAATAATTTTCAATGAATCGGATTTCAATTTTTTCATGATGAATAGAGAACTTTGAAAATTTGCTCTTTATTATTTCAATTTCATTTTCGATTGGCAATTTTGATTTTAATCCAGCTTGAAAGTGCATATGGTTTGGAGCCGAGGATCCGCATCTGGGACCATTGTATAACAAAGTGTAGTAACTTCCTAAATCTTTTGTAAGATTTAATAGATCGATAAAGTTGCCAATAATATTTTGAGGCTTATGTTTCCTTTTTGATATTGTAAAGTGTTCTTCAAATATCGGGTAAGGATTGCTCAGTATGATGTAATTTTTATTATATATTAAACCGTCTTGTTCTTTTGGAAGGTTGTCAATACACAATGGGCAATCTTGGGAGTTTATGGCTTCCTTACCTAAATCAATTGAAGCTGACTTTATTCTTTCGGAATTATGCTGGACTTTTATTTTAAAATCATCAAAATCAAATTCTCTTATATTTGCATTTTCTAGTTTTAAATAATTCTGTTGCAGAAATTGCCAAGAGCTCTTTTGATCATCCAATAGTTGTTTTGATCTCGCAGCCCACCAGCCGACATTCTGATTCTTTCCTGGTTTTTCTTCTATTATCATAAATACTTAATCGAAATTATTATGAAAGACATTCTCGTTTCCTAGGTACGAAATTATAAAAAAGGTATTTTGAACAAAATAGTCTTGCAAACGAATATGGTAATTTGACATAAAGCATATAGTATATAGATAGAAATAAAGCTAAACTATTGATTAAATAATTCTATGTCCCCGAAATAAAGATATTAGCAGCCCAGTCATGTTAAAGAGGAAATCTCATTTTGGCAACTTAATTACTAATAACATAGTAATTTTTTTTGCCCTCATT
>VGVY01000111.1 GCA_016873835.1 Ignavibacteria bacterium | reverse complement strand
CACAGTTTCTTTAATGTTACTCACGAATTTCCAAGATGTTTACAACTTTTGAACTAATTTAATATAATTTAACAATATCGGAGGTTATTCCTTATGCAAATCGCAGAGATAACAAGTTTTATATCATTTGTTTTGGCACAAGTTCAAGAACAAAGCACAATTGGTTACCTTCAACAAAAATTTATTGAAGGCGGTGGATTTATGTGGCCAATTTTGGCGTGCTTAGTTCTTGGATTAGGTTTTGCAATTGAAAGATTTTGGACTTTGTCACGCGCTACTATGAATACAAAGAAATTTGTAGTTCAGGTAAAAGATGCTTTATCAAAAGGCGGCGTTAAAGACGCAATTAAGTTATGCGAAAATACAAGAGGTTCTGCTGCTTCAGTATTTCATGCTGGCTTGTTAAGAGCTGACGAAGGTTTAGAAGCTTCAGAAAAAGCTATCATGGCATATGGTGGAATGGAAATGAATTTCCTTGAAAGAGGATTAATTTGGATTTCAACCTTTATTAATTTAGCTCCTCTTCTTGGATTTACTGGAACTGTTCAAGGTATGATCCAAGCATTTGATGCAATTAAAGAAGCAGCTCAAATTTCTCCTTCAATTGTTGCTGGCGGTATTGCGGTTGCATTATTGACAACTTTATTTGGTTTAATTGTAGCTATGATTCTTCAAGTTCTTTACAATTATTTTGTATCAAGAATTGACAGAATAATTTCTGATATGGAAGAGAGCTCAATTGAGTTGATTGATGCACTTTATGAAATGAAAAAATAATTCTAAAAAGCTGAGAAGGAAAAATGGTTCAAATTAAAAAAAGAAAAAAGGGTGAACCGGAAATCCCTACTAGTTCTATGGCAGATATTGCTTTCTTGCTTCTTCTCTTCTTTTTAGTTGCTACTGTAATAGACGTTGATACTGGAATTGGATTAACACTACCAGAATTTGTTCCTCCAGAGCAACAAGAAGTGGTTCCTATCTCAAAGGAAAGGTTGGCAGCGGTTTTAATAAATGAAAATGGGGATGTTCTTCTTAATAATGAAATTATTGCTATTCCTCAAATTTCAAAGTCTTTAAAACCAAGAATTGAAAGCAAGATTGAATTACCTGGTAATAAGAAATTAGTAGTTTCGGTTAAAACTGATAGGAAAACTAATTACAATCTTTACATTCAAGCTTTAGACCAAATTAAAAATGCTTACTTTGATGTTCGTGAAGCTTATTCTTTGCAAAGATTTGGAAAACGTCTAGTTGATTTAGATGAAAAAAGTGATGAAATAAAAGAGATTAGAGAAAAAATTCCAATAACTATTAGTATAGCTGAACCTGAAGCTATAAAAAAATAATTAGAGGATAGTATAATGAAATTTGAAAAAAAGAGAGCTGCTACCAAACAATCTATTCCAACTGCATCTCTACCGGATATTGTTTTTATGTTGTTGTTATTCTTTATGGTTACTACAACATTAAGAGAAGTAGATGTATTAGTTAGTTTTAGACTGCCAGAAGCAAAAGCAATCGAAAAAATAGAGAACAAAAGACTTGTTTCTTATATATGGATTGGACAAGACGGAAAAATTCAAGTTAATGATAGTTTAACCAAGTTAGAAGAAGTTCAAAAAATTATGTACGCTAAAAGGGTTTCACTACCAAACGTGATTGTTTCATTACGTGTTGATAAGAACTCTGATATGGGCGTTGTGACAGATATTCAGCAAGAATTAAGAAAAGCTTCTTGTTTAAGAATTAATTATTCTACTTTGCTTAAGATATAATTAAATCTGTTTTTACAATAGAAGGTAGGTTATGTAAGATGACCTACCTTTTTTTTTGAGGACTATATGAATTTAAAAGAAAAAATAAACGATGAATTAAAAAACGCAATGAAATCCGGTGATAAAATACGATTAGAGACAATTCGATCTATTAGAGCACTTATTTTAGAATTTGAAAAAAGTGGTGCTGAAAAGGAATTAACAATCGATGATGAAATTAAATTACTTACAAGTGCTGCAAAAAAGAGAAAAGAATCTATTGAACAATTTACAAATGCCGGTAGAGTTGAACTCGCTGAAAAAGAAAAACAAGAACTTCAAATAATTGAAGAATTTTTACCAAAGCAGTTGACGAATGTAGAAATATTACAAGAAGTAAAGAGGCTAGCTTTGGAACTGGGAGCATCAACAAAAGCAGATTTTCCTAAATTAATGCCAGCAGCAATTAAAGTACTTAAAGGGAGAGCTGATGGGAAAATAATAAAAGAAGTTATTGATAATTTTTTGAGCAGCAATTGAATTATCTTGACTATTTTATCATTGCAGCAGCTGCAATCGGGTTCTTGCTTGGTTATAAGGATGGATTAATTCGAAAAATAATTGGACTAATTGGACTTATTGTAGGAGTTGCCCTTGCTTTTGAATTCTCAGAATATTTTGGAAAAGTGCTTACACCTTTTTTTAATAATGATGAATACCTTTCAAACGTAATTTCCGGAATTTTAATTTTTCTTGTTACAATCCTAATAGCATCAATCCTAAAAAGGGTTGTGCATCCGTTGGATAAATTAAATAAATTTTTAAATCAGTTTATTGGCGGATTTATTGGAGTAATACAAATAATCTTTTTTATCAGTTGTTTATTTTTAATTGTAAATATTTTTAATGTTCCCGGTAAAAATGATGGAGAAAATTCATTAATGTATACAACTGTTAAAAATTTATTACCTGATACAATTGATCTTATAATTGGTCATCGCGCAAAAGCATCGGATTTTATTAGAACTGTAATTGATAATAAAGACAAAATTGATTTACCTGATATAGATACATTAAACATAATAGAAAAATGATTACCCAAGAAACACTTGAAAAGTTAGAATATTTTAAAGTCACAAATTACATTACAAGATACTGTACAACCGATAATGGTAAATCAAATATTCTTAATTTAAAGCCTCATTCTGATAGTAAGAATGCAGTTGAAAACTGTAAGAAAGTCGAACAAGCAAAAGAAATATTAATCAAGAATGATTATCCTCCAATTGATTATTTGCCCGATCTTTATGACCCCATCTCAAAAAGTAAAATTGAGGGTACAGTATTAAGTTCGAAAAGTATACTTGATATTTTAAAATTAGCAGAAATATCCCGAAAGCTTTTTCAATTTTTATCAATTAAAAAAGATCATCCGAATTCACTTTCTGATTTGCAAAATGTTTTATTTGTTGATAAAGTATTTGAGCATCAAATATCGAAAGTATTTACAGAAAGCGGAGATATTAGAGACGACGCATCCCAGGATTTGAAAAAGATTCGAAATGAAATCAAAGAAAAAGAAATCCAATTAAGAAAATTAGTAAACAAACTTCTCAAACAGCTAAGTGATTCATATCTAGTTCAAGAAGAATATATTACACTTAGGGATGGCAGAATTGTCTTACCAATAAAGTCAGAACATAAAAGGCATGTTAAAGGATTTATCCATTCTGAATCATCTACTGGACAGACAGTCTATATAGAACCCGAAGACACATTAGAACTAAATAACGATATACTTTCGTTGAATTTTGCTGAGAAAAGAGAAATAGAAAAAATTCTTAAAGGATTAACTCAGAGAATTGGAAATAATTCTGAGCAGCTAAAAATTTCTCTTAATGCAATTGCTGAATTAGATTCAGTTTTTGCAAGAGCAAAATATTCAATTGAAATAATTGGAGCATTTCCAACTTTTGAAAAGGGTAATCCATTACATCTAATTGATGCAAGACATCCATTGTTAATAAAAAAGATTGGTCATCACCTCACTATTCCTCTTAAACTAAAAATTGATAAACAAAATGTGATCTTAATAACCGGTCCGAATGCCGGCGGCAAAACTGTAACACTTAAAACAACTGGTTTAATAATCTTATTAGCGCAGTCTGGAATTCCGGTACCTATAAACCCAGATTCAAATATCAGATTTTTCAAAAAGGTTTTGGTAGATATTGGCGATGCTCAATCAATTGAAGATGATCTAAGTACTTTTAGTTCACATTTAACAAATATTAAAAATATTATAGATGAAGCTGATAGTGATACTTTAATTCTAATTGACGAAATTGGAACCGGAACCGATCCGGCAGAGGGAGCTGCAATTGCTGCTGGATTTCTGTTAACTCTTAAAAATAAAAATGCAACTGTGCTTGCCACAACTCACCACGGATCATTAAAGTTGATTGCAAACCAATTGGAGGGTTTTCAAAATGCATCCATGGAATTTGATACTGATGAATTAAAGCCGAATTATATTTTTCATCAAGGTATACCTGGTTCAAGTTATGCTTTTGAAGTTGCCGGTAGGATAGGATTTGATGATGAATTTATTTCATTATCCAAAGAATTTTTAGACAAGGATAAAACAAAAATTGAAGACTTTTTAGTTGACCTTGAAAAAAAATCAAAACAATTACGAGACCAACTTCGCAAACTGGAAATTGAGAATTCTCGCTTAAAAGGATTAACGAATCTTTATCAAGAAAAAATTGATAAGCTTGAAAAACAAAAGAAGGAGATTCTTGAATCAGCAAGAATTGAAGCTGATACATATTTAAAAGACATAAATAAAAAAGTTGAAACTGCCATTAAAAATATTAAAGAGTCGAATGCAAAAAAAGATGTTATCAAACAAGAAAAAGAAATCATTTCAAATTTAAAAAAGGAAGCACAGAAGGAACTCCCTAAACAAAAATCAGATGTTAGCAAGGATGAATTAACAGTCGGTTCCTATGCTTCAATAAAAGGAACGACATCATCCGGTAAAATTGAAGAGATTGATTTAGAAAAAAATAAAGTTATTTTAACAGTGGGTTCACTTAAAATTAAAGCAAAATACAGTGATTTAGAACCGTCCCAAAAGTCAAAGTATGATGATTATGATTACAAAAAATATGATATCGATCTTAATAATATTAACTATCGATTGGACTTAAGAGGGAAAAGAGCAGAAGAAGCTGAATTAGAACTAATTAAATTTTTAGACAATTCGGTTATGAGTGGACTTGATAAAATAGAAATATTGCACGGAAGGGGAACTGGTGCCTTGAAACAACTCGTTCAAGCATATCTTAAAAAATATATTCATATAAAAAATTATTATTATGCTGGTATTGAATCCGGCGGAGATGGAATAACTATAGTAGAACTTAAATAAATGTTTAAAAGAATCTTAATTGCAAATAGAAGCGAAATTGCTGTACGAATTATTGCAGCGTGCAAAGAATTAGGAATAACTTCTGTTGCTATTTATTCAGAAGCTGATAAAAATTCTCTTCATGTTAGATTTGCAGATGAAGCATATTTGATAGGACCGCCACAAGCAAGCGAATCGTACCTTAACAAAGAAAAAATAATACAACTCTGTAAACAAAAACAAATTGATGCAATTCATCCAGGTTATGGATTCCTTTCAGAAAATGCTGAATTTATCTCGATGGTTGAAAAATCCGGCATAACTTTTATTGGCCCTTCTTCAAAATCTGTTATTATGATGGGTGAAAAAACTTCTGCACGAAAATTAATGCAGCAAAATAACGTTCCAATCGTACCTGGAACTGTTGAACCGATTGAGAATTCTGAGATTGGATTAAAGATTGCAAAAGAAATTGGTTTCCCAGTTATGCTGAAAGCTGCAGCCGGCGGCGGCGGTAAAGGTATGAGAAAAATTTTCGATGAATCAGAATTTGAATCAAATTTCCAACGAGCACAAAATGAATCCTTGAAAGCTTTTGGTAAATCTGAAATATATCTTGAAAAATTAGTTTTAAATCCAAAGCACATTGAAGTACAAGTAATTGGCGATATGTACGGTAATTATGTACATCTATTTGAAAGAGAATGTTCAGTTCAGAGAAGACACCAAAAAGTAGTTGAAGAAGCTCCTTCAATTTCTATTAATAGTGAAATTCGAAATAAAATTACTGATGCCGCAATACTAGCAGCTGAAGCTTGCAATTACGTAAATGCCGGTACTGTAGAATTTTTAATGGATAAAAACAAAGATTTTTATTTCCTTGAAATGAATACCCGTTTGCAAGTTGAGCATCCCGTGACAGAAATGATTACCGGACTTGATCTTGTTAAACTTCAAATTAAAATTGCTTCTGGAGAAAAACTGGATTTGAAACAAGAGAACTTAAAAATAAATGGGCATGCTATAGAATGTAGGATTTATGCAGAGGATGTTGAAAATAATTTTGCACCATCAATTGGAAAAATTAATCATCACCAACTTGCTTCTGGACCGGGAGTAAGAATTGACAGAGGTATAGAAATTAATAGTGAAGTTACAATTTATTACGACCCTATTCTAGCAAAATTAGTTACATGGGGAAAAGATAGAGGCGAATCGATCGAAAGAATGAAACGAGCACTTAAAGAATATCAAATATCAGGAGTAACAACCAACATACCAATCTTTAATTGGATATTAAATAATAAGAAGTTCGTTGATGGTTCATTTGATATAAATTTTCTAGATCAAGATTTTATTCCATTGCTGCCTGATAAATGGAAAAAAGATTTAACTGATGATTATTCAGAAATTGC
>VGVY01000110.1 GCA_016873835.1 Ignavibacteria bacterium | reverse complement strand
TCGACTAGTTTGATTTTACCCCAATCAAATAATTTTAGTTATAAACCAGAAAAACCCGGACAAGGCGAATTAATAACAATAAGCTACATTCCGGTAGAAGCCCTATTTACTAACACAAGTAATTTAATTGCAGTTGCCCTACCATTCGGAAAATTCGTAGATAATAAAATTGAAATTCCGATGACTTTGGAAGAAAATAAATGGATTGCAAATGTTACAATCCCAGATTCAACTTTAGGGATCTTTCTTTTTTTTAGCGACGGAGAGAACAGAGACATGAATAATGGCAACGGCTACATCGTTCATCTTTATGGCAAAGACGGCAACTATATTCCAGGCACATTTGCTGGTTTAGCAACTGCATATTCTTCATGGATATCAATAATTGATCTGGATCCTGATCAAGAAAAAGCATTTCAACTTTTCGAAAAAGAATTTACAATAAATCCTAATGCTAAAAGAAACTTCCTAAACTACTATTTATCATCCATTTTTAACATTGATAAAGAGTATGGTAAAACAAGAATTTTGGAAGAACTTAGTGAAATAAATTTGCAAGAAAATTTGACTGAAGATACATATTCTCTTTTGATAAACTGGTATGATAGACTTAAAGAATCGGGAATATCTGCTAAGCTTAAAAAGATAGTGAACGAGAAATATCCCAATGGTCAATATGCTCAGATGCAGAAATTTATGACATTTAGACAAATAAAGGAACTAGATCAAAAAGTACAAGCAGCTGAAGAATATTTTAATGTATATCCAAACGGATATTACACAACAAATATCGGTTACGATTTAATAAGATCATACACACAAGCAGAAAAATTTATTGATGCGAATAACTTTTTAACAAGCAAATTTACAAATGCAACTGCTAGCAACTATAATTCCTTAGCATGGGCAATGAGTCAAAAAGATGATAATTTAGAATTAGCTCTTGATATTGCACAAAAAGGAATCGAAGTTGGTAGAGCACAATTAAAAAATCAATCTCAGCCAAAACCACCTTATTATTCCGAAAACGAATGGTTAAAGTCTGGTAAAGTTTCACTCGCAATGGTTTTAGATACCTATGGTATAATTGCAACTAAACTAGGGAAGAAAGAATCAGCTCTTACAGCCTTTGAAGAGGCAGTAACTCTCAGCGATAAAAGTGAACCTGAATTAAACGAAAATTATTCTGCTTCATTAATTGAAAACGGCAATTTTAGGAAAGCAATATTCAACTTAGAAGAATTTATTTCTAGCGGTCATAGCACAGCAAAAATGAAAGAGTTGTTAAAAGAAGCTTTCGTTAGAATAAACATTACTGATGAAGGGTTTGATAAATACTATTCAAAATTTGAGGAAGCAGCTAAGAAAAAAATAATGGCTAAGCTCGAAAAAGAAATTATCAATGAACCGGCTCCTCAGTTTTCACTTATTGATCTGGAGGGGAAAGAAATATCATTATCGGATTTTAAAGGAAAATCTGTAATTGTTGATTTCTGGGCTACTTGGTGCGGTCCTTGTTTAGCTTCGTTTCCGGGAATGAAAACGGCTGTAGAAAAATTTGAGAATTCTGGTCAAGCAAAATTTTTATTTGTTAACACATGGGAAAACGTGGAGAATAAAAAACAAAATGCTGCAGATTTTATCGTTAAAAATAAATATCCATTTCAAGTATTGATGGATGAAAAAAATGAAGTGATTGCAAGTTATAAAGTATCTGGAATTCCAACTAAATTTATCATTGATAAAAATGGCAATGTCAGATTTAAAAGCGTTGGATTTAACGGGAATGCAGATGAAATGGTTTATGAAATTGGCTTGATGCTTGAAATGATTCAATAATTAATCACTATGGGCAATAACTGAAATAATTTGTCACTGCCCTAGATATTAATGCAGAATTTGTAAAAATCAATTCCGATTTGAATTTACATTCATAATCATACTTCCTATTTTTTCAATATGATTTTTGAAAATTATGGAGATATTAAATGGCTGTTATTCGTCCTTTTAAAGCTGTAAGACCACCGAAAGAAATTGTACATTTAGTCGCAAGCGTTCCCTATGATGTTGTGAACAAAGAAGAAGCCGCAGAACTAGCAAAAAACAATCCAATTAGTTTCTTAAGAGTAACACGCTCTGAGATTGAACTGCCGATAGAAACCGATCAGTATTCGCAAGAAGTGTATAACAAAGCTAAATCAAATTGGGAAAGATTAATTAATACTGCACCATTAATTCAAGATAAGGAAGCCCATCTTTATATTTATAAACTTACGATGAATGGACATTCTCAAGTTGGAATAGCAGCAACTTTCTCAGTGGAGGATTATGACAACGATGTAATTAAGAAACATGAAAAGACTCGTAAAGTAAAAGAAGATGATAGAACAAATCACATTGTTACAACAGAAGCTCAAACTGGACCAGTCTTTTTAACTTACAAAGGTGTTCAGGCAGTTGACAAAGCTGTGGCAGAAACAATCAAAAAAAACCAACCGATTTATGATTTCATGGCAGTTGATGGAATTAAACATCAAGTATGGATTATGCCTCTTGATCATTCTAAATCTGTAATTAATGAATTATCAAAAGTTAAGAATCTTTATATTGCAGATGGACATCATCGAGCGGCTTCTGCAAGTCGTGCACAAAAAGTAAAAAAAGATTTGAATCCTACACATAATGGCGATGAAGAATATAATTTCTTTCTTGCAGTTCTTTTTCCGGAAGAGCAGTTGAGAATTCTACCTTATAATAGAATTACTCGGGATTTAAATGGATTGAGTAAGATTGATTTTATTGAAAAAGTTAAATCAAATTTTACAGTTGAAGAAACCAATTCAGCAGAACCTAAAGCCGAAAAAAATATTTCTATGTATTTAGATGGCAAATGGTATTTGTTAAAACCGAATCAAAATGTTAAAGAAGCAAAATCAGTCGGCGATAATTTGGACGTGAGTATTCTTCAAAACTATTTATTAAATCCAATTCTCGGTATTGATGACCCCCGTACAAATAATAGAGTTGATTTTATCGGCGGAATTAGAGGAACTGAAGAATTAATTGAACTCGTGGATACTGGAAAAGCAGCAGTTGCTTTTTCGATGTATCCAGTCTCGCTAGATAGTTTAATAAATATTTCAGACGCTGGCGAAATTATGCCGCCAAAGTCAACTTGGTTTGAACCGAAATTGCGAGATGGTATTTTAGTCCACAAAATATGATTTTCAATAATATATGATAACAGTTTAATTGTTATGGTAACTTAACGTAAAAAAATGGAGAACCTAAAAATGGAAAAACGAATTTATAATTTTAGCGCTGGACCAGCTATTTTACCCGAAGAAGTGTTGCTTGATGCTCAGAAAGATTTGTATTCCTATAAAGGAAGCGGAATGAGTGTTATGGAAATGAGTCATCGTGGAAAAATTTTTGATGGGATAATTAAAGAAGCAGAGGCTGATCTTAGAAAATTATTAAACATGGGCGATGAATATTCAATCTTATTTTTACAAGGTGGAGCAACGTTGCAGTTCTCAATGGTTCCGATGAACTTAATGCCTCCAAAGAATAAAGCAGATTATATTGTTACTGGTTCTTGGGCAAAGAAAGCAGTTAAGGAAGGAAAGCGAGTTGGAACTGTAAATATTGTTGCTACTACAGAAAACGAAAACTTTGTACGTCTTCCCAGACAATCTGAACTAAAACTTGATGCGGAGGCATCTTATGTTCATTTCACTTCAAACAATACTATTTATGGAACTCAATTTAAAAATGAACCAGAAGTTGGAAATGTTCCCTTAGTTTGTGACGCCTCTTCAGATTTTCTTCATAAACTAATCGACATAAAAAAATACGGTTTGATCTATGCCGGAGCTCAAAAAAATATTGGACCATCTGGAGTAACTGTTGTTATTCTTAGAAAAGATTTACTAGAGAGATCAGCCGATTCGCTTCACACGTATATGAATTATAAAATTCATGTTGAAAACGATTCAATGTATAACACTCCAACAACATTCGGAATTTATATTGCCGGTTTAGTATTTAAATGGCTTTTGAATATGGGCGGGTTAAATGAAATGTATAAACGCAATCTTGATAAAGCGAAAATTCTTTATGATGCAATTGATGCAAGCGGCGGATATTACAAAGGAACTACTACAGTTGAAGACCGATCTTTGATGAATGTAACTTATCGTATGCCAAATGAAGAACTTGAAAAGAAATTTATTGATGAAGCAAAGAAAAAAGGTTTTGATGGTTTGAAGGGGCACAGAAGTGTCGGTGGAATTCGCGCTTCAATTTATAATGCATTCCCAAAGAAAGGTGTTGAGGATTTAGTTGCATTCATGGAAGAATTTAAGAAGAACAATTAAATTTTCTGTCACGCTAAATTTATCAGCCCATGGCGGATTTATTGAAGCATGACTTATTCAAAATGAAAGTAGAATGAATAAAATTATTTACTTGCTGTTTCCTGTCATCATTTTTTCTTCATGTTCAAAAGAAGAAGAAAAATTTGAACTCTTTTCTCCTGAAGCTTATGCATTTTCCATTGGTGATGAATGGGAACTTAATGCAAGCTGCAGAGCGAAAGGATTTATTCAGCAAGAAACATATAATAATTATTCGGCAAAATTATCTTTCAATGCAAATCTCCAAACTCCAGATGGAAATCTGCTGAAAAATATAAGCGAAGGCATTATTGATAAATCAAATAATGAAAGAATTATGGATGTGGAAATTGAAGTACAAGTTCAGCTTGATAAATCCTATCAATCAGGTAAATATAAAATCATATTAAATGTAACAGATGATTTATCGCAGAAAACACTAAGCATTGAAAAAGAATTTGAATTAACAATTGATTAGAAAATAAAAGGGCTTGAGAAATCAAGCCCTTATTCAAAATTCATAATTCAACATTCCCTAAAGGAGTCCATCAGAAAAAATTATTCTAAACTTCCAATTTCATTTTCTACTGCTTCAAGAATTTCACAACTCTTAATTACTTCTTTTATTTTTGTGTGATCGGGATAAAGTGGTCTGTCAATATCAAGATGTTCAACATGTCGTCTAACAACTTCACGAGCTTTAGTAACGCCTTTTCCATTTGTAAAATTTCTAAAATCCAACGCTTGAGCAGCGGCAATAAATTCAATGCCTAAAACTCCGAATGCGTTATCAAGAATTTGACCGTTCTTAATTGCTGTGTTCATACCCATTGAAACAAAATCTTCTTGATCGGCAGCAGCTGGAATAGATTGGATTGATGCCGGCATTGATAAAATTCTTTGTTCGGCAATTAAAGTATCTGCCGTGTATTGGCTTAACATCAAGCCTGAAAACATTCCAGCGCCTTTGGTTAGGAACTCCGGCAAGCCAATACTCAATGCCGGATTTAGTAATCTATTTAATCTTCTTTCTGAAAGAACGCTTACCATTGTAACCGAAGCACCAACCATATCCATCGGAAGAGATACCGGCGTTCCTTGAAAATTAGCACCCGTTAAAGTTAATTTGTGTTCTGGCATAAAGATTGGATTATCGCCAACGCCATTAAGTTCAGTTTCAATTTGTTTTTTTGCCCATAGAACAGCATCATGTGCGGCGCCAATTACTTGAGGAGAGGAACGCATTGAATAAGCATCTTGAACTTTGGTTTTTATTTTTCCAGTTTGTAAATCACTCCCCATAATACATTTCATTATAGCCTTTGCACTTCTAACTGCACCATTGAATCCGCGGACTTCATGAAGACGTGTGTCATATGGTTTTAAATTTGCAAATAATGCTTCGAGTGTCATTGCGCAGACAATTTCTGATTGTTTTAACCAGCGATTGATATCATAAAGATGAATTGCACTCATTGCAGTTAATAAGTTTGAACCGTTGATTGTAGCAAGACCATCGCGAGCTTGAAGTCCAGGAATTTTAATTCCAGCTTTTTCTAAAGCAACTTTACCAGGCAATTTTTCTCCTTTAAAGTATGCCTCTCCTTCGCCCATCATCAACAAAGCAATCTGACTCATCGGCGCTAAATCGCCGCATGCACCTACAGAACCCTTTTGACAAACAACTGGAGTTACTTCTTTGTTGAGCATTTCAATAAGTGTTAATGTTATTTCTGGTCTGCAGCCGCTCATTCCATGTGCATGAACATTAATTCTACCAACCATTGCACCACGCACATATTCAATTGGTGCCGGGTCGCCTATTCCAGCAGCATGATTATAAATCAAATACTTTTGAAATTCTTTTACTTGCTCATCATTCAATACAACTTCTGAAAATTCACCAATTCCAGTATTAACTCCATACATTATTTCCTTAGATTGAATTTTTTCCTCGAGCATTGAACGGCAGATTTTGATTCTCTGAAGTGCATCTGGATGTAATTCAACTTTTTCTTTGTGTCGAGCAACAGCAACTAATTTTTCGATTGTTAAATTTGAACCATCAAGAACAACTGGCATAAAATTTCTCCTAAAAATTCTATAATTTGACTATGCAACTTAAGAATTGCCACTGAAAAAAAGGGTAAAATAATTTAAATTTGATTATCAATTTGAAAGATAAATGAGCCTTTACACTATAGTTTTTATACTTATTACAATTTTGTTGTTGTGTGGCTTAGCCATTTCTGGCTGGTTGATTTATAAACTAGACAAATGGATTGATAAAAGAGAACGGCTTGGAAGAGAGAGTATCTATAAAAAAATAAAACCCCCCACAGAGGGAACAGAAAAACTACATTAACTTTACTGAACAAATGCAAACCAACTTCCGCCAGCTGCATTAATCTTTGTATTT
>VGVY01000109.1 GCA_016873835.1 Ignavibacteria bacterium | reverse complement strand
CATGTTTCTTCAAATTTTTTGGTGAGTTCTCGGCATACTACGATTTGACGATTAGTGAAATATTGATTCAATTCTTCAATTAGTTTCTTAATCCTATAAGTCGATTCATAAAGAATAATTGTTCTTTCTTCTTTTGATAACTCGGTTAATTTTTTTTGTCTTCCTTTTTTTTGCGGAGGGAATCCTTCAAATACAAACGAATCTGTCGGCAAACCGCTGATACTTAATGCTATCGTCACAGCACTTGGACCAGGAACACCGATTATTTCAATCCCATTTTTAACAGCATTGTTTACCAAACGAACTCCAGGATCAGATATACCCGGAGTGCCAGCATCGCTGACAAGTGCACATGACAAACCATTTTTCAACTTCTCAATTATTTCAGAAATTTTTCTTTGTTCGTTTTGAGCATTAGCTACAATGAACGGTTTAGAAATGGAAAAATGATTTAGAAGAATTTTTGTTACTCTTGTATCTTCACATACGATAAAATCAACTTGTTTTAGCGATTCGATAGCGCGAAGTGTAATATCAGATAGGTTTCCAATAGGAGTAGCGACAACAAATAATTTTCCGGGTTTATTCATAAAAATGGCTCCTTATGGAGTCATAATTTAGCTTTTATTTTCAAAAGGAAGCAATGATTCTCGAATTATCTGAATACCTAAATCAATATTCTCTTTAGTAATAATTAGTGAAGGTCTAAATCTTACTGAACTAGGTCCACATCCCAACATTATCATTTTCCTTTTATAAAGTTCTTTCAAGAAATTTTTTCTTAACTCAGGGTTTGGCAAATCGAATGCACACAACAATCCTAAGCCACGAACTTGACTCACTAAAGTTGGAAAATCATTTTGTAACTCAAATAAATTATTCAATAAATAATCACCTATTATTTCAGAGTTTTTTATTAAATCATGTTCAGCAACAATTTCTAAATTTTTTCTTGAGCGAACCATGTCAGTAAGGTTACCACCCCAGGTTGAATTAATTCTGCTGGATTTTTTAAACACGTGTTCATCAACGTCATCAATTCTATCTGAAACCATAATTCCGCATGTTTGAAATTTTTTCCCGAAAGCAACAATATCTGGTTCAATATAATGTTCATGAGCCCACATTTTACCGGTGATTCCAAGTCCAGTTTGAACTTCATCAAATATCAAAAGGATTTCATTTTCATCAGCAATTTCTCTTAGCTTAACAAAAAATTCTTTTCTAAAAAAATTATCTCCTCCTTCGCATTGAATTGGTTCAATAATTATTGCAGCGATGTCATCTTGATTATTTTTTATTGCCTCAAAAATTTCGTCAACTGCTTGGTTCTCTAGTTTAATAAGTTCATTCAAATTTTCTGGCAATGGGAATTTAATTTTTGGATTAATAATTCTAGGCCAATTGAATTTTGGGAAATAATTAATTTTAACCGGATCTGTATTTGTTAAAGATAAAGTGTAACCAGACCTTCCGTGAAAAGCTTGTTTGAAGTGAATAATTTGCTGACCTTTTTCAACTGAATATCCTTTTGAAAAATTTTTTCTAACTTTCCAATCAAATGCAACTTTGAGAGCATTTTCTACCGCTAGAGATCCGCCTTCAATAAAGAAAAGATATTTGAAATTCTCGGGTTTAGCATATTTACTAAATGTATCAACAAAACGAGCATATTCAACAGTGTAGATATCTGAGTTTGATGGTTTATTTAAAGCAACAGATGAAATTAATTTTCTAAATTCTTCGGTTTTTTTGTCAGGATGATTTAATCCGACTGGAGAAGAAGCAAAAAATGAATAAAAGTCTAAGTATTCATCACCAGTTTTTGCATCAACAATATTTAAACCATGACTTTTATCTAAATCAAGTACTAATTCAAATCCATCGATCAATAAATTTCTTTTTAGAATTTCATGAACTTTGAAAGGGTCTATACTTTTTTCAATAAGCATTTCACCCAATTTATTTACTTTTGCATCCATTTAAGACTCCTTAAATTAAAATTATAATTGAATAGATGAGAAGTAAATAAATTAAAATACTTGTTCAAAACGAGACGAAAGATAGGTGCGTAGGTTTTTTCTTCCAGTTAATTTGTAATAATTGATAAAATGCATTGGTTGATTTCCATTACTTATGTAAAAATATTAATTGCTATCTCTACAGTCAAATTCTTATTTGCATAAAAAGTAGAACTCTTTTAACATTCTTTATTATTTTTGCATGAGAGCTTTCAAAAATATTTTATGAAAAAACTTCTATTGAATATAATCCCAATTCTGATTTTAGTTAGCTGTTCAAAAAGTGTTGATAGTAATGATAATTATGAATTCTATATCGATGACAATTCGAAAATTGCCGCAGAAATAATTGACCAGCAATTATCAATTAAATTTAATCCGCCTAAAGGTTGGAATTTCCAATCAGCAGAACTTTCAAAAAAAATAGAATCAAGAACGAAAGGTATTGATCCAACTCAAAAGAATTTTTCTTATAAACCAGTTTATCTTTTTTTTAATGATTCTACTGGTAGTTTAATGAGCATCGGTTTAATTGATTACCCAGATTCTTCAATGAGTTTACTAAATAAATTAAATCAATACAAAAATTTGATTAGCAATAAATACATTAAAGATCAGTTAGTAATTGGAAACTTTATTAAATCGAAAATAAATTTCACACAATTCAAAACTGAAAAAGAAAATCTTGTTAACTATAAAATTGTATTTCATAACGATGTAAATGGAATTGTATTATTTGACTGCACTATGCAAAAGAAAAATATTGCAAGTGAACATAATTACTTTAAAGCCACTGTCAATACTATCGAAAATATAATTGTAAAATAATTTAACAGTCAGAAAGAGGAAAAATGAATTTCTTAAAAGAACTAGGAATTAAAAAAGAAAACTTTGGCGCATCAACCGGTTTAACGTGGTTTAAAACAAAAGATAGCGGTGTAATTGATGTTATTTCACCAACAAATGGATGCTATATAGCAAAAGTATTTCAGTGTTCAGTAAGTGATTATAGAAAAGTTGCTGAAATTTCTCATAATGCTTTTTTAAATTGGAGAAATATTCCAGCACCAAAAAGAGGTGAAATAATTCGTCAAGTTGGGCAAAAACTTCGCGAGTTCAAAGAACCACTTGGCAGATTGGTATCATATGAAATGGGCAAATCAATTCAAGAAGGACATGGAGAAGTACAAGAAATGATTGATATTTGCGATTTTGCTGTTGGGCTTTCGAGACAGCTATATGGTTTTACAATGATGAGTGAAAGAGAAGAACATAGAATATATGATCAATATCACCCTCTTGGAATTGTTGGAATAATAACTGCATTTAATTTCCCGGTTGCTGTTTGGGCTTGGAATTCTGCTATTGCTGCAGTATGCGGCAATACAAATCTATGG
Organism: Ignavibacteria bacterium; assembly: GCA_016873835.1. Taxonomy (GTDB): domain Bacteria; phylum Bacteroidota; class Ignavibacteria; order Ignavibacteriales; family Melioribacteraceae; genus DSXH01. The sequence goes on along the minus strand of VGVY01000109.1, from coordinate 3,401 downwards.
AAGCCATCATCAAAAACTCCACTCTGCGCGATTGCTGTACAAAATATTTTAGCCGATGTAATTAAAAAAAATAAATTGCCTGAAGGATTATTTTCACTTGTAATTGGAAAAGGTTCTTCAGTTGGTGAGCAAATGTTGAATGATAAAAAAGTGCCTCTAATTTCATTAACTGGCTCAACGTCTATTGGAAGGCATGCAGCAGAAATAATTTCAAAACGATTTGGCAAAACTATTTTGGAACTTGGTGGAAATAATGCAATAATAATTACACCTAGTGCTGATCTTAAATTAGCAATACCAGCAACTGTTTTTGGTGCAGTTGGAACTGCGGGTCAAAGATGTACTTCAACTCGCCGATTAATTATTCATGAAAAAATATTTGAAACTGTTAAGCAGTCGCTCATCAAAGCATATGAAAGCTTAAAGATTGGTGACCCGTTAGATAAAAAAAATCATGTTGGGCCATTGATTGATAAATCTGCTGTTAAAGAATTTAAACATGCTTTAGGACGTGTTGTTGAAGAAGGTGGTAAAATTATTTTCGGTGGGGAAGTATTAACTGGTAAAAGTTATAAGTCTGAGTGTTATGTTAAACCAGCAATTGTCGAAGCAGAGAATCACTACAGTATAGTTCAAGAAGAAACCTTTGCACCTATTTTGTATTTAATTAAATATAACGGAGATGTTTCAAATGCAATTAAAATTCAAAATGATGTTGTACAAGGATTATCTTCATCAATTTTTACAAATGATTTAAGAGAAGCCGAAGAATTTTTAGCTCATTCTGGGAGTGATTGTGGTATTGCAAACGTAAATATTGGAACTTCAGGCGCCGAAATTGGCGGTGCATTTGGTGGTGAAAAAGAGACTGGCGGAGGACGTGAATCAGGTTCTGATTCTTGGAAACAATACATGAGACGGCAAACTAACACAATTAATTATGGAACTAAATTGCCGCTTGCTCAAGGAATAAAATTTGAAATCTGATTTCTGTCCATAATTTATTATTTTTGGTAAGAAATTTAGAAAGGAAGTATATGAGATTTTGTTTAAATGTTGATCATGTGGCAACTATAAGAAATGCTAGAGGAGAAGTGCAGCCGGACCCAGTCAATTTTGCATTAATGGCAGAACAATACGGTGTTGATGGAATTGTAGTCCATCTGCGCGAGGATAGAAGACATATTAATGAAAGAGATCTAAGATTATTGCGAGAACTTATCACAACAAAACTTGATCTTGAAATGGCTTGTGTTGATGACATCATCAATATCGCTTGCGATGTTCAACCTGAGCTTGCTACTCTTGTTCCAGAGCGAAGGCAAGAAATTACCACGGAAAGCGGTTTAAACGTAATTGATAATTTAAAGATGATAAAATATACCGTTGCACGATTGCATGAAGCTGAGACTTTAGTTTCAATATTCATTGAACCGGATTTAAATCAAATTGATGCCGCTGCAGAAATCAATACGGATATTATTGAAATTCATACTGGTCATTATGCTAACGCAGTTGGCGAGGATGATATTTTCGATGAATTAGAAAAAGTACGAGTTGCAGCAAAACATGCAAAAAAACTTGGACTTGGTGTTAATGCTGGCCATGGTTTGAATTATATTAATATGAAAGAGTTTGTTGCGATAGAGGATATTGACGAAGTGAGTATAGGACATGCCATTATTGCACGATCAATGTATGTGGGAGTTGAACAAGCTGTTAAAGAAATGATTAACATAATTCGCTTTGCTAAGAAAGATTAATTTAGAAGTGTATAAAAAAGTATTTTGAAAAATAGTTCCCATACTTCTATATTCATCCAAGTAAATAGAGGAGAATGTGGTATGAGAAAATATTTAATATTACTAGTTGTATTCATTGCAAGTTTTGTTACTCATTCTCATGCACAAATAAAGAATATAAAAGTAAATAGTTCTCTTGCATCACAACCTAACGAAGTATCTATTGCTGTTAATCCAACAAATCCAAATTATTTAGCTGCTGGCTCCAATTTAAAATATTTATACCTTTCTTCTGATGGTGGAAAAACTTGGGCTACTCATGTTATGTCTTCTTCACTCGGAGTTTGGGGCGACCCATGTTTAATTTATGATGCAACTGGGAAATTATTTTTTGGACATTTATCTGATCAAAGGGGGATTGGGAATGGATATTGGATCGATCGAATTGTAGTTCAAAAATCTATTGATAATGGCAATTCTTGGGATGATGGTGTTGGTGTAGGATTTACTCCTCCAAGCAAACAACAAGATAAAGAATGGTTAGGAGTTGATTTAACAAATTCTATTTACAGAAATAACCTTTATATGGCTTGGACGGAATTCGATAAGTATGGAAGTTCGGATCCAGCAGACAAATCAAGAATATTATTTTCTCGTTCAACAAATAACGGAACTACTTGGTCAGCTCCATTTAAAATTTCTGATGTTGAAGGGGATTGTAGAGATGATGATAACACAGTTGAAGGTGCTGTACCTTGTGTCGGGCCTGATGGTGAAGTTTATGTTAGTTGGTCTGGTCCATCTGGACTTAAATTTGATAAATCATTGAATGGAGGTGTTTCATTTGGGAAAGATGTTCAAGTTGCAAATCTTTCTGCTGGTTGGGCTTTCAACATTCCAGGCATTAATAGATGTAATGGATTTCCAGTTACAGCGTGCGATATAAGTAACTCACAATATCGTGGGAATATATATATTAATTGGTCTGATCAAATTAATGGTGATACTGATATTTTATTTTCCAGTTCTAATAATGGCGGAATTTCTTGGTCGCAACCCAAAAAAGTAAATAATGATAACACTACACGCCATCAATTTTTTAATTGGATGACTGTAGATCCAAAGACTGGGATCATCTACATAATTTTTTATGATCGAAGAAACTCATCTGGATTAGAAACAGAAGTATATTTGGCTCGTTCTTCAAATGGCGGAGAATCATTTCAGAATTTTAAAATTAGTGAATCTCCATTTACGCCAACTTCCGGAATATTTTTCGGCGATTACACAAACATAATCGCATATGACGGAAAAATTTATCCAATATGGATGAGAATGGACGGAACGACTATGAGTGTTTGGATGTCAGTAATAAATGATTCAGATTTAGTTACAGATGTAAAAGGGGTTGAATTTTTAGTAACTGATTACAGACTTTTTCAGAATTATCCAAATCCGTTTAATCCAACAACTATAATTCAATTTGTCATTCCGAGTCCGTCGATTGACGGACGAGAGAATCTTAAAGATTTCTCGTCGACCTCGTCTCCTCGAAATGACAATCCTTGGGTGACACTAAAAATTTATGATATTCTAGGAAAAGAAGTTGCAACATTAGTTGATGAATACAAGCTTCCGGGAACATATAATTATGAATGG
>VGVY01000108.1 GCA_016873835.1 Ignavibacteria bacterium | reverse complement strand
GTTAAGCTGAAAAAGGCAATTGAAGATACCGTTAGAACTTCTGGAGGAACTTTAACTATAGGGAATATTCCATTAACCAAACAAGCTGAAAAGGTTTTAAAGATTACACAAATAGAATCCAAGATTTATAAATCAGATGTAATTGGGACAGAACATATTTTACTTTCTCTTCTAAGGGATGAAGATAATATAGCAACTCAAATACTTCATCAATTTAATGTTGTTTATGATAATGCACGAGCAGAATTAAATAATATATTAAGCAGTCACAGTTCTGAAAAACAATCGAGTCAGACTCCAGTTGCTGCATCTAAAAAAGCTGATAAAACTAAAACACCGGTTCTTGACAATTTTGGACGTGATCTTACTAAACTAGCAATTGAAGATAAGTTAGATCCAGTAATTGGAAGAGAAAAAGAAATTGAAAGGGTAGCACAAGTTCTTAGTAGAAGAAAGAAAAACAATCCAGTATTAATTGGCGAACCTGGAGTTGGAAAAACTGCTATTGCAGAAGGTTTAGCACTTAGAATTGTTCAAAGAAAAGTACCTAGAATTTTACAAGACAAACGAGTTGTTACATTAGATTTGGCTGGTTTAGTCGCTGGTACAAAATATCGCGGTCAATTCGAAGAACGAATGAAAGCATTAATGAATGAACTTGAGAAAGCTGATGATGTAATTTTATTTATTGATGAACTCCATACAATCGTGGGAGCCGGTGGTGCATCTGGTTCGCTTGATGCTTCTAATATGTTCAAACCAGCATTGGCTCGCGGTGATATACAGTGCATTGGTGCGACAACACTTGATGAATATAGAAAATATATTGAAACTGATGGTGCGCTTGATAGAAGATTCCAAAAAGTTATGGTTGATCCTCCAACTCCCGAAGAAACTATGAAAATTCTTGAGAATATTAAATTTAAATATGAGGAACATCATCACGTTAAATATTCAGATGCGGCTATTGATTCTGCTGTTAGGCTTAGTGAAAGATATATGACAGACCGTTATTTACCAGACAAAGCAATAGATGTAATTGATGAAGCTGGCTCGAGAGTTCATATGGGAAATTTTACAGTCTCTGAAGATGTACTAAAACTTGAAGAAGAAATAGAAAAGATAAAACAACAGAAAATACTTGTAGTCAAACAACAAGATTACGAAGAAGCTGCACGATTACGTGATAAAGAACGCCAATTTCAATCAGATTTGGAAATAGCTAAACGAGAATGGGAAACTAAAAATAAAGATGTTGTTTATGACGTAAGTGAAGATGATATAGCCACGGTTGTATCCATGATGACTGGTATTCCAGTTACTCGGGTTGTGCAAGCTGAGTCCGAAAAGTTAATGAAAATGGAAAGCGCGATTGCAGAAAAAATTGTTGGTCAGAAAGATGCAGTATCCAAATTGAGCAAAGCAATTCGAAGAACAAGAGCTGGATTGAAAAGTCCATCCAAACCAATTGGTACATTTATCTTTTTGGGTCCAACTGGAGTTGGTAAAACAGAATTAGCCAAAGAACTAGCTAGATATTTATTTGATACTGAAGATGCACTGATAAGAATTGATATGAGTGAGTATATGGAAAAATTTGCAGTATCAAGACTAGTTGGAGCACCGCCTGGTTATGTTGGTTACGAAGAAGGCGGTCAATTAACAGAGCGTGTTAGAAGAAAACCATATTCTGTAGTTTTATTTGATGAAATTGAAAAAGCGCATCCAGATGTTTTTAATATTCTATTACAAGTTCTTGATGATGGGGTTTTAACTGACAGTCTAGGTAGGAAGGTAGATTTTAAGAATACCATTATCATTATGACATCAAATGTTGGTACAAAAGATATTAAATCAACCGGTGGGTTTGGATTTGGTGAATCCTCAGAAGAAGATCAGTATTTAAAACTTAAAAATGTAGTTGAAGATGCAATGAAAAAATTGTTTAACCCAGAGTTTTTAAATAGAATCGATGAAACGATAGTATTTAGAAGTCTAGATAGAGACGATATAAAGGAGATTATAAAGATTGAAATGAAAGACTTAATTAAAAACATTGGCGATAATAAAATGAAAATTGAGCTGCATAAATCTGCAATTGAATTCCTTGCCGATAAAGGATTTGATCCAAAATTCGGAGCACGACCTTTAAAGAGAGCAATTCAAAAATACGTCGAAGATCCATTGGCAGAAGAACTATTGATGAATCATTTTAAAGAAGGTGATACGATTATTGCTAAATGCAAGAAAAATGCTGAAAATTTGCATTTTGCCTCTGCTAAAGCGACTGCAGAAGAAGAGCAGAATAATTAAACTATATTATATTTTTAATGATAATACTAATTTATTTAATTAAAATAAATTAAGTCATTTACTTAATTATAAAATAGCTATAAAATTATACTAATGGTAAATTCAGAAATATTAGATATCTTTACTAAAACAAATGCCCTTTTGAATGGGCATTTTTTGTTAACTTCCGGTAGACATAGTGATCAATATTTTCAATGTGCTCAAGTAATGCAGTTTCCTAAATTCAATGAAATAATTTGCAGCAGAATAGCGGAGCATTTCAAGGATTTCCTGATAGATGTTGTAATTGCTCCAGCTATTGGAGGAATAATTGTTGGTCAGGAAGTTGCAAGATTACTAGACAAAAAATCAATATTTGCTGAGCGCGAAGATCAAATACTATCCCTACGCAGAGGTTTCAATATAGAAAAAGGTAAAAATTATCTTGTTTGTGAGGATGTTGTAACTACCGGCGGTTCTGTTTTTGAAGTAATTGATATTGTTGAAAAGCACGAAGGTAATGTCATTGGTGTTGGTTTTATAGTCGACCGCAGTAAAGGGGCAGTTCAATTTAGAGTACCTCAATTCAGTGCATTACAGCTCGATGTAATCTCTTTTTTACCTGATGAATGCCCATTATGCAAAGAAGGGAAGTTACCATTGGTAAAACCAGGCTCAAGAAAAATTAAATAGAAGATCAATCAAGGTATGGTCATGAAAAAAATATTTTTAACTCTTTTACTTTCTATTAGTGTTTTTGCACAACAAAAATTTGATAATTTCTTTATTGAAAAAACTTTACGGTTAGATTTCTATCAAACTGGAGATAAGACAACAGAAATCATTTCATTCGACAAATTAATTGAAGAACTTATTTGGAGTGGTAGCAAAACGAATTTAATTGATCGCTTTAATTTTGGTAATTATATGCTGAAAGTATTTGATCAATTTTCGAATGAACTGATCTATTCAAGAGGATTTTCCACCTTGTTTCAGGAGTGGCAGTCGACACAAGAAGCTAAAACAGTGTTGAAATCAATTTCAGGTTCAGTAGTAATGCCATTCCCAAAAGGAAAAGCTAGAGTAGAGATCTACAAAAGGGACAGACGAAATAATTTTGAAAAGAAGTTTGAGTATGTAGTTGATCCTGAGAGTTATTTTATTATCCAAGAAAAAAGAAAACCATTTTCAAATTTCCAAGTACATTATTCTGGTTATCCTAATGAGAAATTAGATATTGTTTTGATCCCGGAAGGATATACTGCAAATGAAATGGAAAAATTTAAAAATGATTGTAAGAAATTTTCCGAGTATTTATTTGAATATTCTCCTTTCAAAGAAAATAAGGATAATGTAAATATTTGGGGTGTAGAATCTCCATCTGATGAAAGTGGAACAGATATTCCCGGAAAAGGCATTTGGGCTAAAACAATAATAAATTCACACTTTTATACATTTGATAGCGAACGCTATTTAATGACTACTGACTATCATACCATTAGAGATATTGCGGCAAATGCACCTAATGATCAAATTTTTATTTTGGTTAATACTGCAAAGTATGGTGGAGGCGGAATTTATAATTATTATAATGTAACATCAGTTGATCATGCGGCTTCGAAGCAAGTTTTTATTCATGAATTTGGGCATGGGTTAGCTGGATTAGCAGACGAGTATGGAGACGATCCAACATACCAAGATTATTATTCGGCTGATGTGGAACCCTGGGAGCCAAATATAACTACATTAGTTAATTTTGAATCTAAATGGAAAAATTTAGTGGATCCAAACATTCCAATACCAACTAAGGACGAACCGAAATTCAAAAATGTTATTGGAGCTTTTGAAGGCGCTGGTTATGTTCCTAAAGGTGTCTACAGATCAACTTCGAATAGTATTATGCGTGCATTTTCTTCGAACGAATTTAACCAAGTATGTAAAGATGTACTTCAAAAAATTATCAAGTCCTATACTGAATAATTATGGATCAAAAAAGATTATTACGCACACTCGATTCAATTGCATCAGGTAACTTTAAAAACGAATTTACATTACTACATTCAGTTGTAGAGGAAATTGTTAAAAGTACAAAATTCGATGTTAACGGCGGTCGTATATGGAAGTTAAATCCTTCAAAGAAAGCTTATAAACTTGTACTTCAAACCGGGGATGTTCAAAAAATTCCAGAAGATTTTTTATTACATTTTCGGGATTATCCGATTTTTGAAAAAATCTCCTCAGAAAGAACAATTCTTGCCGACGAAACAAATAACTTATTAAAAGAAAGAGGGATATTTAAATATTCAGCATCCGGCTTTGGGAAAAAAATTTTTGTTCAAGGCAAAAAGTATTATGAATATTTAATTGCAGTTAATAGTGACCATATTGGAGATGATCTACGATATACTTTAAATATTGTTGCAACAGTTTTAACATCAAAACTTCGAGAAAAATATTTAACACAATCGCGAAATAATTTAATCGAAAACATAGATAAAGCAAGAGAACTGCAACGCAGCATTTTACCCGAGCATGAATATAAATTTCATTTTTATGAAATATTTGGCGTTACAATTCCAGCTGAAAATGTTTCGGGTGATTTCTATGATTATTTAAAAATTGGTGACGATGAAGAGAGACTTGGCATTGCAGTTGGAGATGCTGCTTCAAAAGGATTAGCCGCTGCTGCCGAAGCATTATATATTTCTGGTGCAATTAGAATGGCCAGTACATTCCATATTAAAATATCTCCGATGATGCATAGAATAAATCAGCTTGTAAATAAAATTTTTAGTGATGATAAATTTTCATCACTTTTTTATGGAGAAATTTCAGCTGATAAAAAAGGATTGTTTCTTTATGCGAATGCTGGACAGAATCCACCAATTTTTTACAATCACCAAAAAAAATCTATATCAAAACTTTTACCGACTGGTCCATTATTAGGACCGGCGCCAAATTCGAAGTATGAAACAGACAGTTTGAATTTTAGTAAAGATGATGTATTAGTTATCTACTCTGATGGAATAGTAGAAGCAGCAAATGATAAATACGAATTTTATGAAGAAAAAAGACTTGCTAATTTGTTAAAGAAAGTTGCTAATTTAAATGCTCGGGATATTGCTCATTCAATTTTGGAAGATGTTATTAAATTTAGTACAGCAAACAGCAGATATCAGGATGATAAAACAATTGTAGTTATAAAAAGAATTAAAGAATGAGTCTAACAGAAAAAATATTTAATGCTGGTGTTGTTGGAGCCGGAGGAGCTGGTTTTCCAACACATATAAAAGCCAAATCGAAAATTGAATACGTTATTGTTAACGGTGCAGAATGTGAACCTTTAATTCATAAAGATTTTGTGATGATGGTGAATTTCCCTGATGAAATTGTTAATGGCGTTAATGAAATGATCAATTCTACTCAGGCGAAGAAATCTTTTTTTGGAATTAAAGCAAAAAATAGTGAGGCTATATTTGCAATTGAAAAATCAATTGCCAATAGTAAAATTGAATTGTGCCAGCTAGGTGATTTTTATCCTTCTGGTGATGAATATGAATTAGTATATGCAGCTACAAAAAGGTTAATTCCTCCGCATGGTCTTCCATTAGATGTTAGCTGTGTAGTTAATAATGTTGAAACTTTCTATAACATAACACAAGCTATTAAAAATAAACCAGTTACTCATAAATTAGTATCTGTTTCTGGTGCTGTTAAAAAACCCTCCACCTTTTTTGTACCAATTGGAACAAGTTTTAAAGAATTGATTGAACATTGTGGAGGTGCTTCAATTTCGGATTTTGGAGTTTTTGTCAGTGGAATACTAATGGGTAACCTCACATTTAACCTTAATGAAGTAGTAACAAAAACAACTGCTGGCTTAATCATCTTACCAATGGAACATTATTTAGTTGATAGACAAAAACGACCAATTAAAGATATGAATAGGATTGGAAAATCAGCTTGTGATCAATGCAGTTACTGTACTGAATTTTGTCCTAGATATTTACTTGGATATGATGTTCAACCTCATAAAGTTATGCGATCACTTGGATTTACAGCCTCAGGTGAAGCTGTTTGGAATAAATTTGCAGATTTGTGCTGCTCTTGTGGTTTATGTTCATTATATGCTTGCCCGGAAGATTTATATCCTCGTGAAGCATGCGACCAAGGCAAAGTATACCTAAAACAGAAAAATGAAAAATATTATCAACCAAAAGAGGTAAAAGTTCATCCGATGAAAGAGGGAAGAAGAGTCCCTCTTAAAATGTTACTGAAAAAGTTGGATCTTGTAAGATTCGATGCTCATACTCCATTTAATAAAAAACCAGTTGAACCAGGTGTTGTAAAAATCTTTTTAAAGCAGCATATTGGAAAATCAGCAACACCAATAGTATCGATTGGTGAAAATGTGAAAGAAGGTCAATTAATAGGTGATGTTTCTGTGAATGAATTGGGTGCAAAGATACATGCTTCAATTAATGGCAGAATAACTCATGTAAGTGATGAATTTATAAGAATTAGTAAGTAAATAAACAAAGGAAATTAAGATGGAAATGAATTCTCTGGGTTTGATCGAACTTAC